>NZ_CBQR020000128.1 GCF_000455485.1 Gorillibacterium massiliense | reverse complement strand
AGTGAAAGTCTCCAGTGCGCCGCAAGGTGGCGGAAGCACATAGCTGACGCATAGAGCGTAGTCCGTGAGGATAGGTGGGGAGGATGCGAAGGTGAAACCCGGAACAGGCGGCATAACCGTGTTGGCTGACAGAGCTGGATGACCTGCAAATGAAGGGGAAGTCCTGTACCACCCTATGTTCTGGAAGTTATGAGGACTGGATTCGGGGGAAAGTCAATTGACATGACCCAATTGTTTCCATGGAAGCGGTAACCCTTTACCAACGATGTGAAGGCCGCTGTGAAGGTCAAGGCAAGGCTAAGGACGGTGAGAAGTCAGACGTAGGGATAGTAGTGAGAACTCTTGCTGGAAAGGCCGCAAAGGCAAGTGAATCTGCGCATAAAAAAAAGTCATCGATGCAAGCTCCGACCCAAAAGGCGGAGACTTGTGCGAAGCCCGAAACCGTAAAAGAGAAATGCTGAAAAAAACCCGCCATGAGCCAGACAGAAGTCGGAGAGCCATGAAGCGCGAAGGGCCGAGGTCGAACAAACGGGTAGACCGTCTGAGGCGAGTACCGCCAAACAACCGGAACACTGCCAAAAGGCTAAACGACCGGGGATGGAAGGGAAGTAAACGAATCATGGAGGAACAGACGCAACAAGTCAGGCATTTCCGTGAAGGAGAAGAGAAAGGAAAGAAGCGCAGATGGTACAGTCTTATCGACAAGATATGGGCGACATCCAATCTGGAGGAAGCCTTCCGAGAGGTCAAACGCAATAGGGGAGCCGCAGGAGTGGACGGAATGACCATTAATTCATTCGAGTCCGAGTTAGAGAGCCATGTACAAGCACTTCAGCACACGTTGCGGACGAAAACATACCGGTCGAAACCGGTAAAACGAGTCTATATCCCGAAGGGGGACAGAACCCAAAGACCTCTAGGCATTCCTACCGTAGGAGACCGAGTTGTACAAGCAGCGGCAAGACGCATACTAGAACCCATTTTTGAAGAAGTGTTTCTGGATTGCAGTTTTGGATTTCGTCCGGGAAAGAGCGCGTATATGGCGTTGCAGAAGATTGGTAAGGACGTGATGGACGGATATACTTTCGTCATTGATGCCGATCTCAAATCCTACTTCGGTGCTAGGTAAGCTGGGTGCTTTCAGTGGGTGCAATTCCCACCCGGGCAAAGGGAACGAGCCGCCCTACCCGGAATCGAGTCTTGAGCACGCAAAGGTAACGATGCGGCCTAAGCGTAGACAGAGCGACGACCAGGCCGTAACGCAAGTGAAGCGATTGAGCCTCGTGAGATGTCACGGGGCCGACAAGGTCGAATACTTGGAAGGTTATAGTAGATTTCCGTAAAAGGCGAGGAAATCGGAGACCCCGGCGGGGGCTGAGAGCACGGCATGGCGGAACAGGAAGCATCACGGAACTAGGGAGATCCATCGCGGTCTTCGTGAAAAAAAGCGGAGTACGCTAACTGAAAAGGACCATCCATAGGAAGGTAGATGCCGCGGTGGAAGTCGGACTTGCTGGTAGTACTCGGAGCGCGGGATAGCCGCGTACAGGGGAAGCGGCAAGGCAGAGTAAGCTCTTACCAGCGAAACATACCCCACACGCAGAGGTGGACATCGTATGTCAACACAACTGGCTAAGATAGCAGAGAAAGCTTGGCAAGATAAGAAAATCCGCTTCACGTCACTGGCGCACCTCATCACGCCTGGGTTTCTGCAAGAAACTTGGGGATGTTGAATCGCAAAGGTGTGAACTCGATTTATCAAAAACTTCCATCAATAAATTCTTCGCTTTTGTCACTTCTTTAGGACTAATCGAAAGTAGAACTGGAAAACTGGAAAATCGTAATTTTCCAACCCAGAGACCAAACAAGTATAAGAACTTGCCTTGCAAGCTATGGGCTTCTCTATTAATTAATTACCTCTTTTATGATGTTTCTGATTTTGATTAATTCCGAATCATCCTGGTTCATAAGTATTTCAATTATCTCTGCGATGTGTAATTCCTTGCTTTCGTTGATATATCGATCAGAAGATTCTTGATATCTGAGGAGTTCCGCTACGCTCACGTTTAGTGATGAGCTAATCCTTGCCAGATTTTTCAAAGTGATGTTTGCCTCTCCACGCTCTACACTACCAATATAGGAAAAATGAAAGCCCGCTTTTTCCCCAAGCTCTTCCTGGGATAAGGACTGGGCTTTTCTTATTTCCTTAATCCGAAGACCAACTAACCGTAAAACGATATCAGGATTGTTCATTTGTCAGCACCTCACAGTTGAAGTGTAGACAAAATTCTGATTCACAAAAATACGTGCATATCTATCGAAATTAAAAATGATATATATATGTATCAAAACGACAAAACTAGGTAATAAATATAGTAAAAATAATAGGAGGTTGATAGATATGAACGATGCTTATCACTTATACCCAGATAAAGCTATTCGAATAGGGGATTCAGTGTTTTACAAAGGAGAAACTTTCGTACCACTAGAGAAAATTGATGAGGACAACACAATAGTCCCGGTTCTTATTCTTGCGTCTAAATTAAATCCCAAAACGATTTTTGTTCTTCTTCAAGATGGAACAGAACTTGTTAAGTATTATCGCAAAGATTCTCATGATCCTAATTCGGACAAGGAACGATACTTTGCTAGAGTTCAATATCTCAAGGACGAGCTCAGAAAACGAAGGACCTTACACGATAGGAAATTGAAAGGAGCTTAATCGTGACTTTCCTAATTCGACCTAAAGCGGAGCGTGATGAGAGCTTAATAAGTTACCTATATCGCTTGGCAAAATCTAACGGCTATAATTCCGTTACGACACTTACCTCATTACTCCATTTGAACAATACATCGTATAAAAATAATTTATTTGAACAAGATCAACTTAATAGAATTTCAGAATTTACAAGTCTGAGAGTTGATTATCTATATTCCATGACCAGTAATCTGTATTTGGACGTTATGGGATCCGATCTGGCCAAAAAGGCGTTGGTAAGAAACAAAATTAAGTATTGTCCAAAATGTCTTGAAGAGGGTTCCATATTTCCAGCAAAGTGGTTTCTGAGATCTGTCTCTATATGTGAGAAACATGGGATCATTCTTAATGACAAATGCTACTCTTGTGGATCGTATGCGGTAATAACTGCAGCATTGATGAACAAATGTTCAGTTTGCAGCAAACTGTATTCTGATTCACCAATAGTTAATTTTGAGACTCCATCATGGGTTAACTTTGAAGTGTTTGAACTTAAAGAAAAGTACAAAGTACATTTTTATAGAAGGGATTTGCCAGTTGAGAGTGTCCATCAACTTCTTTATAGTAGTTTACTTTTACTTGAAGGGATGCCTTCACCATTCGATATAAGCCAGAGAATAAAGATTTATCACAACAAGAAGGGGGCTAGCAGAAATAATGAAGAGATACATCATGCAATAATAAGCTTTTTTTGGATGTATGATGAATTTCCATATCATTTCAACAAAGTCCTTGAACACCTATTTCAACTGCCTGCAAAAGTTATGTACTTTCGAAAAGGTGAATTCGAAAGATTATTACAAGACGAAAAGTTTTGTTGGCTTAGGGAAGCCTATGATCAATTTTGGCTATCTCAGTTAAATAATGGAAGGGTTCGGAGGGATTTCTCTGTATTTAAAGAGAACGAAGGTTTGTTGGAAAATCGAGAGTTTGTTAGAAAGGAGGAGGTAAAAAATTACTTTTCAAACGATAAGATTCTAGCGTTGGCAAACGGGAATACTCTTTTACTCAAGAGTGAGAATGATAAATATTTCGTGGATAAGAAAAGTCTAGATGAACAACTGAATTTACGAAGACAATATGTCAGCAAGTCTGAATGTTCACGGATGCTCGGATTAAGTTTAGAAATCGTTAGAGAGGTCATCAGGGAAGGTATCCTAGAGCAGCACTCGATAGAAGGGTTCCAGCACTTAATGATCAAGAAAACTGAAGTTGAAGAGTTAATTGGTAAATGTTTCTTATCGAAACTTGATGAAAGTAAGAGCCCAATAGCATTTAGCAAATCACTAAAAAAATACAATACTATTGGGCTTTCGGCTGTCGAACTAATAAAAAGAATTCTTTCTGGAGAGTTGAAGACGTCTTTTTCAGGAGAGAAGAACTTCAAGTGTTGTTATTTAGATAAAGACCAACTTAATTCCATTATTGTAGAGTATAAAGAAAAACGTTCAGTTGAACTTGGCTTATATCGGGAAGAGGTAATGAAGATTTTACGGGTAGGTGAAAAGCGAATCTTATCGCTTGAAGCATTAGGAGCATTAAAACCTAAGCTGGTTATACATCTGAAAGGCGGCCGCAAGAGATATATCTACGATAAGGAGATGATATTTAGGTTAAGGGGAAAGTGCGGTTGAATAAAGTGTCAGGTGGCATGAACTATGAAATCACCGAGGAAGGTTTACTAAAGATGGTAGAAGAGCGGGCATTCAAGGAAGTGCTGGTGCGGTGGTTTATATGACAGTCTCAAGAGGGGCTTGGAGAAAGGGCTGGGTTTCATTAATCATATATTGGCGGAGTTAGATGACATTGGGATGCTCATATTCAAATTGTAAGATTATAAAAGAAATTATGAATCCAACCATATAGTAACAATCGGGAAATGTATAAACCTCCATCATTGTGGCGTGCTCACCTGTAAACTTCGGCATTTTTAATGAAAGTATTGTTTGTCGCAATGTGATTCAGGCGTTCGTACAGAACTGGTATATGCCTACTGATAAATCCTTGCAAAGTAAATTTGATACCTTACAAAAAAAACGTAATCTGCTTGTGAAACTTATCAATTCGCTTTTGGAGAACTCTTACCCGTCTAGTCGCTTGTACGATATTATGCACGGGTCATCTTTCATGTCATTTGGATTAATCTATTTGTTAACCAGTCCAAATGTGTCACAAAAGCCTCCGATCATGCGCATATCTATGTTCGGAAATATTCAATCCTCAGAGTACGACAACTATAGGTTATTCAAGCATTTGTTATTGATTGGGGCATTCACGGGATCGAGCGGTTGGACAGGCTTGGGTTAAGATTCAATTCTTATACTTAATTCCAACAGCCCCCCTTTTATCATATAGCACGACCTTGACCCCGCCTCCGTGGCGGGTTATTTTTTTTCTGCTTCATTCGCTCAAATAATTCGGGTAGTATTTTTGGGGCTTTGATATTGATAGTGATATTTTACAAATTTGTGAATTTTGTTTTATCAAGGAACGTGTTTTGATTTGAATATGTCATATATTGTAAAAGGAGGAGGATATATAAAATAATATGTTTGAAATAATAGAATAGGGGTCTCGAAATATAGTTGAGATATATACCAAGGAAAAATAATAGGGACATTATTGGGTGGTTTTCTAGCAATTTCTTCTTTACCAATCGCTTCACGATACGTAGACGTCTTCATTCAGATGCTTCCACATACTAGCTCCTCTCCCTTATCCCTAATTTTAAAAGCTGTTGTTTTGTAAAAACATTCATGGTGGCATATGTAGAAAATTCGCCCAAACATCATTTATATCGGGGGCGAATAATTTTTAATCCTTCTTTACTTTTAACAAGGATATTCGAGAGGGGTGAGATATGAATACAATCGCAATCGTTTTCAAACGTAAAAAGAGCATTAACCAAACCTTCTGTGGAAGGGCGTATAAGAGAAACCATAAACGAATACGAAAAGTATATACCACCATTAACTGGAAATGTAACAATTACCACGGAAGACAATACTATTACATACGAGAATTTATAGAACAGCACTAACATAGTTTTCAGGTAACAATGTCAGGGGGATGCCGACAAAATTATTTAATGTAATTGTTGAAAACGCTTTAAAAGTTTCTTTTGTTATTATATCAACAATATCAATTGGGAGAAATTTAACCTATATAGGTAACGAGAGGAGAATAAAATGAAATCGACAATTAAAAAGATACTAAGCTTGTTGATGACAATTGCTATGATTTTATCAGGACTATCAATTGGTGTTGTAGAAAAAGCAAGTGCGGCAAAGGCAACGCCAATGAGTGCAAGTGGAGGGATACCCCTCAAATCGGCTGGAACGTTATGGGCTGGGGGAAGTATCAGTTATAGTCAATTTGGCTTTGGCAATGGTACAACAACCTCAAGTGGTGTTCCTGCATCAACTTTTATCAGTTTGTCGGTGGATAAAACAGCACCTACGATTAAACTTACACCAAGTACAACCGCAGCAACGAATGCGGATGTGAAAGTTACCGTTACGGCAACAGATGCTGGTGGAGTTTCTGTGTTGAAATATGCATCTGGTTCTCAAACCGCAAGTTACTTTGCATCAAGTGGAACGTCCATTAGTAGCGGATCAACGTTTACCGTTTCGGCTAACGGAACGTACACCGCTTATGCAAAAGATAAGTCAGGAAACGAAACGGTGCAAACGATCACAATTAATAACATCGATAAAACGGCACCTACGATTACACTTACACCAAGTACAACCGCAGCAACGAAAGCGGATGTGAAAGTTACCGTTACGGCAACAGATGCTGGTGGAGGTTCTGTGTTGAAATATGCTTCTGGTTCTCAAACCGCAAGCTACTTTGCATCAAGTGGAACGTCCATTAGTAGCGGATCAACGTTTACCGTTTCGGCTAACGGAACGTACACCGCTTATGCAAAAGATAAGCCAGGAAATGTAACGGTGCAAACGATCACAATTAATAATATCGATAAAACGGCACCTACGATTACACTTACACCAAGTACAACCGCAGCAACGAATGCGGATGTGAAAGTTACCGTTACGGCAACAGATACAGGAAGTGGAATCGCAATTTTAAAATACACATCAGGCACGCAAGCCGCAAGCTATTTTGCTTCAAGTGGAACAGCCATTAGTAGTGGTGGAACGTTTACCGTTGCTGCGAATGGAACGTATACCGCTTATGCCAAAGATGCGGCAGGAAACGAAACGGTGCAAACGATCACAATTAGTAACATCGATAAAATGGCACCTATGATTACACTTACACCAAGTACGACAGCCGCGACAAATGCAGATGTAAAAGTTACCATTACAGCTTCGGATACGAATACGATTTCTGTATTGAAATATGCATCTGGATCACAAGCGGCAAGCTACTTTGCTTCAAGTGGTACAAGTATTAGTAGTGGTGGAACGTTTATTGTTTCTGATAATGGAACTTATACCGCTTATGCCAAAGATGCCGCAGGAAGCGAAACAGTGCAAACGATCACCATTAACAACATTGACAAAACAGCACCAACGATTATGCTGACACCAAGCAAGACTGCGGCAACCAATGTCGATGTTTCAGTCACTGTCACTGCAACAGATACAGGAAGTGGAACTGCGACTTTGAAATACGCATCTGGCACACAAACCGCAAGTTATTTTGCATCAAACGGAACAGCAATTAGTAGTGGTGGAACCTTTATTGTTTCTGATAATGGAACGTATACTGCTTATGCTAAAGATGCCGTAGGAAACGAAGCGGTGCAAACGATCACGATTAGCAATATCGATACAGCACCTCCTGTTATTACACTTCTGCTGAACTCAACAGCCGCGACGAATACAAATGTAACCGTAACGGTTACGGCTACGGATACCAGTGGTGTTTCTGTATTGAAATATGCATCTGGATCACAAGTGGCAAGCTACTTTGCTTCAAGTGGTACAAGTATTAGCAGTGGTGGAACGTTTATTGTTTCTGATAATGGAACGTATACCGCTTATGCGAAAGATGCCGCAGGAAACGAAGCGGTGCAAACGATAACGATTAGTAACATTGATAAAACTACGCCGACGCCAATGCCGACGCCAACGCCAACACCAACGCCAACGCCAACGCCAACGCCAACGCCAACGCCAACGCCAACGCCAACACCAACACCAACACCAACACCAACACCAACACCAACACCAACACCAACACCAACACCAACACCAACACCAACACCAACACCAACACCAACACCGACCTCTCTTGTTGTTGCTGGTGGGGACGGACATTCGTTGAATTTGAGAAAAGATGGCACCGTCTGGGCCTGGGGAAGCAACTATCGCGGTCAATTAGGCATTGGAACGGGCGGACCGGGCTCAGATAGATCCACTCCTGTGCAAGTGAGCGGTTTGACCAATGTAATCGCTATAGCGGCAGGGTATAATTATTCCTTAGCCGTCAAACAAGATGGAACGGTGTGGGCATGGGGGAGCGCCGCCTATGGCTTAGGTAATGGAACGTCAACTACCGAAACCACTCCTGTGCAAGTGAGCGGCTTGACCAATGTAATCGCTATAGCGGCAAGGTATGAACATTCCGTAGCGCTCAAACAGGACGGAACAGTGTGGACGTGGGGGTATAATGGTTACGGTCAATTAGGCAATGGAACGACCAAAGACAGTTCAACTCCGGTGCAAGTGAGCAACTTGACTAATGTCATCGCTGTAGCTGCAGGGATGGGTCATTCCTTAGCGATCAAACAGGACGGAACAGTGTGGACGTGGGGTGATAACGATGACGGTCAATTAGGCAATGGAAAGTACGCCAGAAGTACCACTCCGGTGCAAGTGAGCAATTTGACCAATGTCATCGCTGTAGCTGCAGGAACAAACCATTCCCTAGCGGTCAAACAGGACGGAACGATTTGGACATGGGGCAAAAATCAAGTCGGCCAATTAGGTGATGGAACGACCTCCGTGAGAACTACTCCGGTGCAAGTGAGCGGCTTGGCTAATGTCATCGCTGTGGCTGCAGGAGTAGATTATTCCCTAGCGGTCAAACTGGATGGAAAGGTGTGGGCTTGGGGGGATAACGGTTCCCGTCAATTAGGCGATGGAACGACCAAAAACAGCCTTGTTCCGATGCAAGTAAGTGACTTGAACAACGTCATCGCTGTAGCTGCAGGGTATCACCACTCCCTAGCGGTCAAACAGGACGGAACGGTTTGGACGTGGGGTAATAATCAAAACGGCCAATTGGGTGATGGAACGACCTTCAATTATTTCACTCCAATGCAAGTAAGAAGCTTGACCAATTCCATCGCTGTAGCTGCAGGGTATGATCATTCCCTAGCGGTCAAACAGGATGGAACGGTGTGGTCGTGTGGGTATAACTATTATGGCCAATTAGGCAATGGAACGACCACCAACACTAACACTCTGGTGCAAGTGAGCAGCTTGACCAATATCATTGCTGTAGCTGCAGGGTATAACTATTCCCTAGCGGTCAAACAGGACGGAACGGTGTGGACGTGGGGGGATAATGCTTACGGCCAATTAGGCAATGGAACGACCACCAACAGTACTACTCCGGTGCAAGTGAGCAACTTGACCAATGTCATCGCTCTAGCTGCAGGAGAAAGTCATTCCCTAGCAGTCAAACAGGACGGAACAGTGTGGACGTGGGGGTATAATGCTTACGGTCAATTAGGTAATGGAACAACCACCAACAGTACTACTCCTGTACAAGTGAGCGGCTTGACCAACGTCATCGCTGTTGCTTCAGGAAGGTTTCATTCCCTGGCGGTCAAACAAGACGGAACGGTGTGGGCGTGGGGATTTAACGCTTACTCTCAATTAGGCAATGGAACGACCACCAACAGTACTACTCCGGTGCAAGTGAGCGGCTTGAGCAATGTCATCGCTATAGCTGCAGGAACAGCCCATTCCCTAGCACTCAAACAGGATGGAACGGTGTGGGCGTGGGGGTATAATTATCCCGGCCAATTAGGCAATGGAACGACCAAAGACAGTCCCACTCCTGTGCAAGTGAGCGGCTTGAGCAATGTCATTGCTATAGCTGCAGGAGCAGCCCATTCCCTAGCGGTTAAACAGGATGGAACGGTGTGGACATGGGGGAATAATGTTTGCGGTCAATTAGGCAGTGAAACGTTGAACACCTACACTGCCATTCCGGTGAAAGTGAGCATCTTGACCTATGTCACCGTTATAGCTGCAGGATCAAACCATTCCCTAGCGGTCAAACAGGATGGAACGGTGTGGGCGTGGGGGCGTAACGCTTACGGCCAATTAGGAGACGGAAAGAACCTTAGGAAGGTTGGTAGGCTGAATGTGAAGTACAACTACGATCAAGCTGGACTATTGCGGAGTATTACGAATGCTGATACTGGTGAATTTTTACAAACTTATGTTTACGATAATAATGGCAATCTATTAAAAGTTGTCGGGCCATGAGTCTGACAGATTCTTGGATCATAGTACGAAGAGAAAGTAATGAAAATATAGGAGGATATATGCGAAAACGATTCGGGTATAAAATAACTTCCACCATTCTTTGTGCTGCGATACTATTTTCTTTCTTATCGCCTGTCTCTGCTAACCGAGATTCGTCAGATGCGACCATCGGTTCTCATAAACAAGATCAAACCTCCACCAAAGATACTACTGCAGAAGATCCCAAACAGATTCCTATTCCCAAACATGCCCCACAAGCTGCCGGACGGTTTACAACAGATCAAGTCCTGTTCATTCAAGACTATTTCACCTTAGAGATGCAGCAACTGGCAGCCTACTACTACCCGGAACTAAATGCGCTGCTAACGAATCACCAGGCATTAGATAAACACAATTGGAACGAGTCTCATGCGATTGAAATCTATGCAAATCTAAATGCCCAAGAGCAAGGTTGGATAGACGATTTTGCTCCGCTGGTGAAACGCAATTATCTTGAGGCAACAAATGCTGTGCAGCAAGGAAGTCTCGAATCCTCTGTTGTCGGCAGTGTATATGGCAATGAATCATCCATACCAGATATGAACGTTACGGATGACTTCATAGCACTGGATGAACCAAGTGAAAATGCAGACGAAACAGCTAGCGTTACCGGCAGTACATATGGAGGCAGAAGCACGTCTAGATCCGCCATGATGATGTTATCTACAACGGGCTCTACGGATAAATCGGCGACTAAATCTCCTATCGCGGACTATCGATATCAGGAAAACAGCGACAGCGTGATCGATCCCATTTACCGGACAAGCAACCAACAGATTACCGATTTGTTTTTAGAAGGACGAAACGGCTTAAGCTTTTTCTTAACCCGTTCCTATAACTCGATGAATGCCAAAATCACGACCCCTGGAACCCAATCCTTCGATGTAAAGGATGAATCCGGCTCAGCTTACACTTGTACAGAGTACAACATCCAGACGTTGTACGGCGGAACCGACTGTATGGGCAACAAACCTACAGTTGCATGGCAACAGGCTGGTCAAAACTATGTGGCTACCGGCTGGGAACTGAACCTGCCTGAGATGACAGCGGAGGCTTATCAAGAAGAAATTGAATGGCTGGAGGTACCAAGTCAGTTTTTAGCTGAAGGTCAACCCTTCTATTTAACGGATTTCTATAGCCGAATTCGAACAGAAAAGCCGAAGCTTACCTTTACGCTACTGGATAGCAGTACTTATATTTTTGAAAACGGCAATCCTATCCCTTCCAATCATCCGTACGCAAATGTGACCTATCAAGTCACTGCAGATAACCACTACTTACTAAGTGTAAATAACCAACTTACCTATGACTTTGTGATTGATCCGTTTACTGGAACAGGGAAAGTGCAGTCTATTACCAACTTCCTTGGTGACAGCATCTCGTTTGTGTATGCCGGGGATAAGGTAACCGTAACGGATACGGCCCAGCGGACGATCGAGATCATCAAACAGCCCATCCAATCCGGCTCTGCCGCCAAGCGAATATCGCAGGTAGTGGTAAAGAATCAAACCGGAACCGTATTGCGAGATATTCAATATAAGTCGGATTTTGTCTCGATGACAGGCTCGCTACGGCAAACGCTTGGAATCAAGGTGGTGAATAACGCAACAACAGGTCTGTATGATGCCGTCGAAACGTATGGATCGCAGGAGACAGACATTTCATACACACGTCTTACTTCCGTCTTCGATGCTATAGGCAACCGGACGCTATCGTCGTACACCTATTACACACCGGGTTCTACTACAAAAGCCGATTATAATATGGAGGACGATTATGCCTTCCACTACACGTCGGCAACAGAACCAAAGTTGGACGAAGATCAAATGGAGTCATCCGACGTAGTAGCGCGTGACCTGCAAAGCTATGGAGAGATTCAATATTTGCTGCTGAAGGATACTTCCACCGATACCGGCTTTACGACCAGTTATGATTACCGATGGTACGATCCAACTTGGTCACAGCTAAGCAGTTATACGGCACGTGATGCGGCAAGAGGCTCGATCCGCATGTATTTGGATAACTTCGGGTTACTCTACACGGGCTATCATTCGGTAACCCGAGTCACCTTTAGCTACCAGAACGAGCTGCAGCAAAACAAAGTATTAAGTCTGGATGTAAGTGAAGACGGACCCGCGAAAGCACAAGAAATATGGAAACATCCCAAAGACTATTTCTATCGGAACTTTACTTATAACAACCCTGGTTTATCCAACTATCGGGTAATCGATCGACTTTACCATAGTACAAGCTTCCGTCAAGGGGATACCAGCCACACGTTATTAACGATGGATATGGGGGATTATACCGACAGGCAAGGCTTTGTATTCCAGATGAACGATATAAACGTACCGGTTAAAGTCAAGGAATATACGGCCGCAGACAGCTTAACGAACGGAATAGACGAGACAGTCGGAACTACACGGTATAGGGCCGTGTCTGGGAAATCCACGACTTATACTTATGACAAGGATCAAACCAATCCATCAGCCGTGTATAGCTACGACTCCGGTGCAGCGGATGACCCGCGGCCGCTGGACCTGATCCATTACCTAGACAATCCTTTATATCAAAGCATGGTACCAAAAGGTCTCAATCAGTTCGCAGTCTCTAGCACAATGGAATATGACAGCTTTGGATTTATTACCAAACAGACCGATCCATTGGGGAATACAACGGAAAACACGTACAGTGGACCGTATCATCAGATAGGCACGACCCTTACAACTTCTGCAGATGGCCTTACAACTGTGCAAACATCGTATACTTACAATCCGAATGGGACTTTGGCTAAGACGATAACCGAAACGTCTTACCGCAATCCGGAGTTCCCCAAATATGGGCAATCGGATATCGTGACGACAACTTATTCGAATTTCAATCCTTTTTTGCAGCCTCAACACATCGAGACATCATCGGAGGGCAGCCAGTATGTCGGAGACCCGGTGCAGATAACCGATCTCGTGTATAGTGCTGACGGACTTCATGTCATTCAGAAAACGATCAGTGTCACCCTCGGAAAATGGGAGTCACCGACACAATTGGTGACCAATTACGCCTACGATGGCCTGGATCGTCTGAAACTGCAAACAAACCCTGACTTTAGCAAAGTAAGCTACACGTATGATTTCAAAGACCGTGTGCTGAGCGAAACCTTTACGCCATCAGCTGCAAAAACTAACCCAGCTCAAACGACGCAGGTTAGCTATGATGATGCAAACCGTACTGTCTCTGAGACGTCGCCGGACGGCATGCAAACCATTATCCGTTATACACCGTTCGGAGACATTGAAAAGCAAGAACAAGCGGTAGGCGCATCACGACGGACGCTTGTCGTGAACCATACCAACTCAACCGGCAAACTTCAAACAGAAACGCTCCCGTATGGCGACGACACGAAAAAGACACAGTACTATTACGGGAACAACGGTCAGATCATTAAAAGCGTAAATGCGTTGAACCAGGAAACCAACTATCAATATGCGAACGCAGCTTATGGAACCGATGGCTCATCTGCCTATCTGCAGAGTGTAATCCGTGTGACGGATCCGGATGGTAAAGAGACCACAACGTATCAGGATAAACTAGGACGAATAGAAAAGGTAGTGGAACAAAGTCCCTCTAGAACCCGTACAACAACTTATTCCTACACACCGCTAGGCAAAACGTCTGAAATGAGTGTTATGGATCAAGGAACGACACAAACAACGAAGTATGCCTACGACGGTGCAGGAAATCTAATCTTTGTCGAAGACGATAAAGGCCAACAGTATCAGTACATGTACAATCATCTAGGAAAACTGAGCGCGAAGTATATCAATACAGAACTGCAGAGCCGAAACACGTATAACGAGATAGGCGGCCTGCTTTCACAAACAGATGCATTTGGTAAACAAGAGACGTACCATTACAACAATATTGGGCTACTTAATCGATCGGTTGATCGCAATGGCCAAACGAGCTACTATACCTATACACCGTATAACGAACTTGATAAGCTATCGGTCAATAACTCATCTGGAACGGAGATAGATTGGACCCAGATGTCATATGATTCATCGACCCGTCTGTTGAATGGCATTACTACTAAAGCGGGGGAGAATCTTAGCTACGGATATGATCAATGGAACCGTCAAATCAGACAAACCGTTGTTGGACGTGATTACGGATTTGCCTACAATGATCAGGATCAATTGCAGGCGATAACATATCCGGACAATCAACAGGCTACTTATACGTATGATAACTTGATGCGAATGGCAACGGTAACATATCCAGGTATGGGAACGGTAAGTTACCGGTATACAACCGCTGTCGATGAAAACAAGGATGAAACCATTTATCCAGGTGGGCTCAGCCAAGAGGAAAGTTCCAATGCGTTTAGTGAACTAAAGACGGTTAAGCACTTCAAAAATGCTACCCAAACCTGGAGTGAAAACTTAAATTACGCCAACGGATTTGGGAATATCAGCAGCATCACGCGAAATGGAACTACAAGCACCTATGCATACGATGGATTAAACCGTCTGATCAATGAGACGTTACCAACGGGAACTGCTACCTATGGGTACGATGAATTAGGGAACCGACAAACGCTAGATTCATCATCAGGTTTAGAAATAGATTCAAGCAAACGTTTATACACATATGATGCATTCAACCGCATATTGACGTATAACAATAGTAAGGGAACCACTGCCTCTTACAGTTATTACGGAGACGGACTCCGGGCAACCAAGACCGTAAATGGCGACTTAACCCGCTACGTCTATCTTAACGGCAAAAATATCGAGGAGCTAGATACAGCCGGTAACGTAAAGGCCAGAAACATATGGGGCAAAGAACTACTGTACCGGATAGATAGTTCATCAGGAAAAAAAGGCTACTACTGGTACAATGGCCACGGTGATGTTGTTAAAATCACGGATAGTAACGGCAATGTGCTGAATAGCTACGATTACGACACATGGGGAAAATTGCTCTCTAGTTCAGAGACGATGTCGAATCCGTTTAAGTACGCAGGTGAAATCTACGATGAGGAGACGGGCTTCTATTACCTGAGAGCAAGATATTATAGTCCAGATACAGGGCGCTTTATTACTGAGGATACGTATGAAGGGGATATAACTGATCCGCTGAGTTTAAATTTGTATGTATATTGTAATAACAATCCGATCAACAGAGTCGATCCAAGTGGAAATGATAGTTATGTATTCTATGATCCTAGTAATTTTAGTGGGCAAGCCGCATCAGAAGCACAAAGACTAGCGAATTTATATGGCACAACTAGTTGGTTGATTGCGATTAATAATGAGGCTCAATTCACTAGTGAATGGAATAAAATGGGTATAATTGATGGTGAAAAAGTTTCAATTGATGGGGTATCTTTAGTGTTTCATGGTTCGCCAACTGAAATTATGTTGGACGAAGGAGCTAAGAATCAACAGGAGTATATTACTGCAAACCCTGACGGGACTACTACAAAATCTGGAAGTAGTGCCACATATATTGGTGATTTAGATTCGAAAACTTTCAAGTCTTTAAATTTGCTTATGTGTAATTCAGGTTTGGTTGATTACGATGGTTCAGATCCTGTAACGCAATCTGGCTGGGCTCATGATAAGTACAATAAAAATCTTGCGATAACATTTCTGGAGAATAACACTATCACAGATGGCGTAAACGCTTGGGATGGTAATCTGGCATATGATGTAACGAATTTGTTTTGGGTAGTGACGACCTTTGGATCAGAAGCACCCAAATATGCTCAGAGATTATCTCACTCTCAAAAATCATTTAAAGAGTATAGAAGAACAAATAGAGATCCTATTGGAAAAGTTCATTATTATAAAGATAGTTCAGGTAAAATTCATTACTATTAAGTCTGAATTCAATGGAGGTAAGTGTATTATTAAAAAAATATTAGTCATATCCATTACGTTGATTATCGTCGCAATCTTTGTAGTTGGTCGTCACTACTGGAATATTTATTATTACAAACAAGTATATGTAGAGTTGAAGTTAAAAGAGGAAATAATGGCAAATATTGATGCTACTGGTTTCTGGTTTGAAATAATAGATAAAAATACTAACTCAGTGAGGGCCAAGCAATGGGGCTTTCAGATACCAAATAATGATTTTAGTAAAAATAATATTTTGGTTTCAAGTTATCCCATAGAAAAGTTATATTACACAAGAGCAGAAAAAAATAGCGGAGGTTACATTATCGGGAAGGCAACGGCTTTAGAAAAAAGCAATCCTAAAAAGATATATGTTTATTCTATTGATAAAAAAATAAATATAATTTTTGATGAATTTAGATCAAGCAATTAAAAACATTTAGTTCTACCTTAATTGAAAATCATATGAAAATGGACATCAGTTTAACGCATGTTCATTAGGTAAATGTGAAGGGGCTATCTCAAGGGTTTGAGAGACACTTGAATAGTCCCTAATTGGATTCACCTGATAATGAAGAAATTGGATGGACTTGAATCATAATCTAGCCATACAGGAGAAAATGATATCGGTTATTTGTTTACAGCAGTACAACCCGTGAACCACATGTGAGTGTATCAACTCCATGTGTTTTTTTTTGCTTATTAACCCCGCCGCGCACCACGCACCACTCATTTGGCGGGCGGGAGAGAACGAAGCCAAGCAATTTCAGCTAATCATCCTAATGCTAAGTTCAAATCCGTAGGATAAGGGGTTCCTAGAACCTCCAGATTGACCCGGATTTCATTTGGTGGATTAAGGATATATAAACCCATATTGAATATCACAAGAGGGCTTAGAGTGAATTATAGGACTCCTAAACAAATGAACTCCAACGAAACGTAGTTTGCATGCTCGTGAAAATAAACTAAAATATTTTTACATCACGATGTTACAAATCACTTCGAATGTAATATTTATATATTAAGAACGTTAAAAGGGGAAAGTAATTAGGGAAGAGGAAAAAAGGGGAAGTAAAGTAGACGAAGTAAATGAAGCGGTGATATTGCATGAAAGATCGGGTTGTTGGTTATGTCCGCGTCTCTACACAGGGACAGGTAAAGGATGGCTATTCCCTAGCCTACCAAACGGAAGATATTCAACGTTACTGCGCCGCCCACAACCTCGAACTGCTGGACATCTACAAGGATGAAGGCATTTCAGGGGCAAAGGTGGATGAGGACGAACTGACAATAGAACGGGATGGGCTTCAAGAGTTGCTATCTGACCTGAAATGGCGTGACGTGAAATATATTGTCGTCCTGAACACCAGCCGCCTTTGGCGGGCGGATATCGTGAAGGTGCTGATTCAACGGGAGTTAAAACGGCATAAAGTTGATGTGAAAGCCATTGAGCAGCCCCAATACAGTATCTATGCTCACGATCCATCGGACTTCCTGGTAAACGGCATGATGGAACTGCTAGACCAATACCAGCGGCTAGAGATCGCATTGAAGCTGAGTCGAGGACGTCGTAAAAAGGCGCAGGAGGGCGGTTATGCAGGCGGGAGAGTGGCGTTCGGCTATTCAGCCGCCAAAGGACAAAAGACGCTCACCATCGACCCAGAACAGGCTGGGGCAGTGCGTAGGCTGTTCAAGATCAAGGCAGAACATCTGTTATGGTCATTGTCTCAAATCGCCGCAGAACTGAATCAAGCGGGCTACAGAACCGTTCAAGGTAAGCCCTTCACGAAGGTACAAGTCAAGCGCATCCTTGACCGCGAGGACTTCTATCGGGGGATTTATCGCTATGGGCATATTGAGGCCAAAGGCTTGCATCAACCGATACTTTAGATTTATGTAACGCTTAACTTAGGTGTATTCATGTCGTATAGAGCAAGTAAGGGAGAATAGGGAACGCTGTAGTGTCGCTGCGCACTGTAATTTATTCGGTGAACGCTTGTACCCAGATTGCGAATCTATTCATAATCCCCCCAAGCTCTATGACAACAGAATCCATTGAGTGATTGATAAAGGGCGGTATTGCTCATTTGTCTTTGCGAATCGGCAACGGTTAACGCTCGATACTGGAGGTTGCGAGCTGCCCTTTGCCAATCACTCAATCCACCACATGTTTGCAGAGTGAAAGGATGAATCAAGAATGAGAGAACGCTTGGAATATCTATTCGTGGGGGTAGACCCGCATAAGCAACAGCATACGGCGGTAGCTATGAACTTCTTTCGGGAGAAGGTATGCGAGGTTACGTTTGCCAACAAACCCGCTGCCTTCCCGCAGATGGTCAAGGAAATCCACAAGCATGCCGCTAAAGGAAATTATACTGCCATCATCTTCGGGTTGGAGGATACGACGAACTACGGGCGGAAGCTGACGGTCTATCTCAAGGAACAGAAGTTTATTGTCAAGGAAGTGAGCAGCAAGCTTTCAAGTGCAAAGCGTAAAAGCCATAATACTGTGAAAAAGTCGGACGCATGGGACGCGGAATGTATTGCGGCAGTGCTAATGGAGGAATATGACCGCCTACCAGCAGCAAACCCGATTGACCATGTGTGGGCGGTGAAGCAGCTTTTATCTCGACGGACATCTAGCATGAAGGGGTTGGCCTTCTCCATCCGTAAGCTACATGCTCAGCTAGGGCATCACTATCCGACATATAAGAAGTTTTTTTCCGAACTGGATGGGAAAACATCATTAGGTTTCTTCCACCGCTATCCTTCGCCCCGCCACTTGGCAGGCATGAGTGTAGAGGAGTTAACGCATTTCCTACAGAAACTAAGCAACTATGCCTGCTCTACGAAGAAGGCAGAGCAAATTCTATCCTTGGTTCAGACAGATGGGCAGCTAGAGAACGATTTTCAGGATGAACGGGATTTCATAGTACGGAGTTTGGTCAAAGAAATTCGCTTTCACAAGCGGGAGATCGCCCAAGTGGAACAAGAGATCAAGCCGCTAATGGAGCAGTTAGGCTACAAGCTGGAAACGTTGACGGGAGTGGAATTGGTAACAGCGGCTTGCTTTGTAGCGGAGATCGGGGATATTAAGCGTTTCGCTTCACCACATCAGCTTGCGAGATACTGCGGGATAGCTCCTGTTGATGTCGGCTCGGGTGGGATTGTGAAGCAAGTAAAGACTTCTCAAGGGAATCGGGAACTACACGAACTATTCTTTCAATTAGCCTGCCGCCAATTAGCCCTATCTCGCCGCTACAAGGAACCACGTAACCCGATCTTCCTTGCCTATTACAACAAGAAGCAATCCGAGGGTAAGACGAAGGGGCAGGCGAATGTCTGTATTATGCGGAAGCTGGTAAACATCGTTTACAAGATGATGAAGAATAAGACGGAGTATGTCTTGCCTGCAATACCAAAGGAAAATGCTGTATAATGATAGATGGGGACGGCGGTGTAAATCTATTGATTTCGCCGCTTTTTTCGTAGAATATAGCGGTTCATCACACAGGATACGTATGAGGGGAAACTAACGAATCCCCTGACGTTGAATTTGTATACGTATGTGGGTAATAATCCATTAATATACTCGGACCCAACCGGCCATTCTTGGACTGTGGATTTAGCTTTACCGCTCACTGCGGAGGATAAACAAGCAATTGATTCAGCATCAACTCTATACGCCAATGCAACAACTGATGCTGTAAGAGCGCTGGCGCATCAAAGAGCGATGGATGTAAGGAATAAATATATATCTGATAAGAATTTAAAGGATGCTATCAGAATATTGCAACGTGATGGTACTATAAATTCTAATCTTGATTTCACTTCAGGAATTTGTTCAGGTCTAAGTTCAATTGAGTTAATTTATGCACTTGCTGGAACATTAATTAGTTCTAATTACGATAACTATATTAGTGTATTTAGTTTTGGTAATTCAACTGATGAAGGTTTAGAGCAATTCTATGGTGAAATAGTTTGTTTTACCGGAGATACACTGATATCTACAAAAGATGGCGATAAAGAAATTAAAGATATCAAAGTTGGGGATGAAGTATACTCCGAAAATGTAGCTACAGGAGAAAAAGGTTTAAAACGTGTTAAAGAAGTATTTTTAAATGAAACCTCCGAAATTACCCATATTAAAATAGGCGATGAGGAAATCAATGCAACACCTACACATCCATTCTGGGTAAATGATAAAGGGTGGGTAAAAGCTGGGGACTTGAAAAAAGGAGATAAGGTCGTCCTATTTTCAGGTGAGCAAGTAATTATTTCTTCGGTTGATTTGGAAAAACTGCAACAACCAGTAAAGACGTATAACTTTGAAGTGGAGGATTGGCATACTTATTTTGTTTCTAGTGAACATGTCCTAGTTCATAATAAATGTGGAAGTAATCCGTTAGGTCAAACAGGGTCTTATGTAATAACTTTTCAAAGTGGGATGCAGTATGTTGGAAAAGGAAGTTATATGAGGTCTAAGACATCAGCTAATAGGGTGTCGTTAGCAAATAACGATCCTGTTGTAGATGTTGAATGGGAGTGGGCAGCAAGTGGTAGGGCAGCATTTAAAGCCGAGTACCTTAAGATGATAGCTCGTGGTTTAGGTACCGTATCTTCAAGTATCTATAATTTAATCCAAAGTCCTGGACAAAAATATTATGAAGAAGATGGAGACGAATATTAAGAACCTTATTATAATTGCATGAAAGGCTAACTTTTATGGAGTGGCAGGCATGATTCTATTACAACGTTCGCGACTGATCTTGTCTGCCAAGTCTCCATGAACTCAATAAGTAAAAAGGTTCTACTCAGATTAAGATTTTTAGAAATTTTTGGGGAGGAATAATCAATGGATTTTGGTTATTCGATGAAAGATGGATTTATGTTTATCCTAAATCAACAGTATGACACCCTTGTAATTAATGAAGAAAAATTATCAGAATGTATTGAATATGTAAACCGAAATAATATTAATAAAATAATGATTAATGATTATCTGTACAAGGAAAATAACTTGAACTTTTTGACAGAGTGCCCTCATATACAAGATATTGGTATCTATAATGCCGCTAATTTAAAGGATTTCACTGTTTTATATGAATTACCGCAGTTAGAGAGTCTTTCGATTTCAGAAAACAAGGTTAATGTTGACTTATCAGCGATTAATAATCTAAAAACCCTTTCGCTAACTTGGAATTCAAAGATTATTAATCTTAATCAGTGTAGGAATCTAGAAAGGCTTTGGTTAACGAATTATAGAAGTGAGATGGGTAATCTTGAAGAACTTTCCAACTTGCACAATTTAGAAACTTTACGAATTGTTCAATCACAAATAACGTCTCTTAAAGGCTTTGGTAATTTGAAGAAACTCTATAAACTTGAACTCGGTTATCTCCGAAATTTGATATACTTGGACGAATTACCTGTTAATCTAACTACACTAGAGTTTGAATCGTGTAAAAAAATTAAAAATTATGATTATATATCTAAATTGGAATATCTGGAGTTTTTAAAGCTGTTTAAATGTGGAGAAATTGATTCTCTATCTTTTATTAAAAGATTAAATGCATTGAAAAAAATCAGTTTTGTTGATACTAATATTCTAGACGGTGATTTATCTCCATGTGTTGGCATGGATTATGTAGGGTTTAACAATAAAAAACATTACTCGCACAAATTCGAGGAATTAAATTTATCAGTTCACTAATCAATGCTCCATCCAGTTTGCGAGTTAAGTTTATTCATATTCATAGCGCAAATAATCGTTACTACTTAGGTGTTTGTGTAATACTTCCAAAATTAGGGTATTGAATGATACCTTAAAGTATGGAAGGCGGCCGCACTTATGGAGATCAATTTTAGTGATGAACAACTGAGGGAAATCGTTAACGGCGACCGCGAGCAGATATATGTCACGTTAAAGATGCTGACGGACAGTATCGTTAAGCTACAACAAGAAGTGAAGGAACTGCGGCGTCAACTCGGACAGAACTCGATCACAAGCAGTAAACCACCTTCCTCGGACGGTTACCGCAAACCTTTGAGACAATCGGGTGGTAAAAAAGGAGCACCAAAGGGTCACAAAGGCAGCACGCTACAATTATCCGCCACACCCGACCATATCGTAGACCATTTTCCTTCTCACTGCGAGAAATGTCAGACGACTCTCGTTGGCATGAAGGGGGTTCAGTACGAGAAACGCCAAGAGTTTGACATCCATGCACCAAAAGTCGTGGTGACCGAGCATCGTCTCCATCACAACGTTTGTCATGCTGTCATCATATGCAGCGTGTAACGGCACCGGCTGGCATTGAGGCCCCCACCCAATACGGGACGGGGTTCGCCGCATGGACAGTATATTTAAATGTCTATCAACTCTTGCCGCTTGAGCGGATTGGTCAGTTATTCGAAGATCTGTGCGGGTACCGCCCCTTCGACAAAACACTGCTTTCCTACCTAGAATCCGCGTCGAGCAAGCTGGAACCTATCGAACATGTTATTCGCGAACGACTGAAGGAAAGTGCGGTGATCCATTGCGACGAAACGGGACTGCGTATCCAAGGAACGACCAACTGGATGCACGTTGCCTCCAACGTCTCTTACACATTGCTTACTTTACATACCAGCCGTGGATCGCAAGGCATGAAAGCTAGCGATATTCTTGCAGACTACGGAGGCGTGGTCGTTCATGACAGCTACGCCGCATATTTTCGAGATGAGTTTAAATTTGAGCGGCAACTGTGCTGCGCGCATCTGCTGCGAGAGCTTCAAGCCATCTCGGAGTACGACAAGCATCGATGGTCGGGCCGCATGAACAACTTTTGCAGATTTGCTGGAAGATTGCTTGTACGTGCCGTGAACGAGGAGAGCCCATTCCAGGGGCATTGCTCAAACGGCTGGAGTCGCAATACGACTCCATTCTGGTCCGGGGTGAGGCCGAATGGCAGAATGACCCGGTTCGCGAGAAGACAGGGCCAAGGGGCCGAAAGATGAAGAGTAAAGCCGGCAATCTCGGCCATCGCTTGCAAGAATACAAGACCGCTATCCTCAACTTTCTCTTCGATCCGCGAGTCCCCTTCGACAACAATCAGGCTGAGCGTGATGTGCGTATGGTGAAGGTCAAGCAAAAGATCTCCGGTTACTTCCGAACATGGGACGGGGCGGTTTACTTTGCGCGCATTCGTAGCGTCATTTCCACGTTGATTAAGTGATCACTCTATCCTTGCCTCGCTATGCTCTATGTTTCGGGGAGAGTTTCAAATGACGTAAGTAGTAACAAATAATCCAGCTATTTAGTAACAATAGGATATGTATAAAATTCCATCTTTGTGGCGATACTTTTGTTATCCACGGTATTTGGGCGGTGAAAAGATGGAATATTAGTCTACGAAATTGTTAACCTCGCATCTCAAATTTTCTAAAGGACAGTGACTGACACAGTCTTCTGCTTTATTACAGCTTCATCAGGAACCGGAAAAACCACTTTTATGAAGAGATATTGCCACGAGCATGAGTCAGCGGTTTATATCAAATTGCCTTTTATTATTTTGAAGTCTCCAAAATCGATTTTGCTTGCAATTCTCAACTCTCTCGATGTACCAGTTGTTGCAAGATATCAATCTGAAGGGCAATTAATAGAAATACTTATAGCTATGCTTCATAACAAGCAAAGCTCTCATCTTATGATAGCGACATTCAAGAGATTGAATATTGTGGACACAGGTTGGAGTTGTTTGATTTACTAAAGTTCCTATCAAAAGAAGTTAACGTGAAATTTGTTTTTGCTGGTACATATATTCCGGAACTTTTGGCGAGCCTCCAAGTGTGGTGCGACATTCATCAAGTAATATAAATATATTTTGATCTACATCAGACTCGATCATTTATTGATCGGGTCTTTTTTTTGCCTTGTATCTGATTTGCTCAAAATGAAGATGCCAAACACTACGGACAATGATGCTTTTACAACGTTTTGCCTCATTTGAATAATGTTGTATATTTATGCATTACAAAATAGTGGGATTTCTCACAAATTGTGACTAAATCGCTTTACAGGTATCGGTGAGGCGACCGAGATTCTCATAAATTATGAAAATATCCCTTAATCTATAAGGGATCTTGCTTGTGAATTTCTCACTAATTTTGACGCCACACATGATGATTCCTTCACCAGAAAACAAAGTTGTCATCAGCCTGAACCCTTAATGGTTCAGGCTTTTTGCTATTTCAAGGGCATCATTCCCATGCCGGTATAGCTATAACTTTAGGATTGAGATGTCTGAAGCAAATACGCATAATGGCTTGCGGATGGACTCCGAATCATGGGAAAATAAGGAGAAAACTTATCGCCCCGCCACGAAGTCGGTCTGCGTTTCAATCCGTGCTATTCTCTATTGTTTATGGGGAATCACGGCTTGGTAGATGGCGGTCTGGATGAGGGAGAACCGGTAAACCCATTTTCGATAACGGGAGGAGTCTTCTATGTCTACCCATGAGAAAGGCCATACGGTTTGGTATATCCCGGACGGATACATTCCACCGAATAGCACCGGCTCATTGAAAAGCCACGAATCCATCTGCGTGTTGAATCCTCACGATCGCGACGCATCCATTATGGTGACGGTATACTTCGAGGACCGCCCTCCCTTGGAAAAGATGGCAGACTCCGTTCCGGCAAAGCGAACGAAGCACATTCGTACCGCTCACCTGCAGAAGGACGGCGAAACGATTCCAACAGGAGTTCCATATGCCATGGAAGTGGAGAGTGACGTGCCGGTGATTGTTCAGTACAGCCGGCTTGATTCGACGCAACCGGCCAATGCGCTGATGACCACCCTCGGTTTTCCGATTAAATAACATAGGGCTTCTTGCAGGCAGATTTAGCCGCAAGAAGCCCTTTTTCATGATGAAATCAGATCAGTACCCGCTGGATTTACTCTTGCCGGTAAAAGCCCCATACGATTGATAAACGCGCGATTTCAGACGAATTGAATAAGGTTTTAAAAACGAAGCGGTATTTAACGCTTCGTTTTTCTTGTAAGATTCTGATCATTCCGCCGGATAATGGTTTTTCCATAACGAAAATTCGGTTTCTTTGTTATGCGCTTTTATATGGATAGGGACAGTAGAATATTCAATATATATGTCATATTTAGACGAAAAACGCGTTTAAAATATATCAAACACAAAGTGTTTGTTATGGTTATTGACAAGATGAATGTTAAATGTGATGATACGATATATGTAAACGGTTGCATAAACCTACACTTCTTAAGATTTACTAACCGTTTAGTATATCAATAAGACGAGGGAGATGCTACCGTGAAAAGCAAAAAAACGATTTTCAAATGGCGAAGTGCAAAAACGTTATGTCTATTACTGACAGCAGTGCTTATGCTTCAAATTGTATTTGTGAATAAACCGGCTCCCGTATTGGCGAGTGAGACAATCTCCGACCTAGCGGGCGGGGGGAGTGGGGCGAGCGGGACTACACCCGACCTTGTGTATGCCTGGGGCTTTGAGCAGAACATCGCCATAAAAGAAGGCGTCGCTACAGCCAAGCGCGTGGAAACCGCGCCGGTCGGCGGTTACGCTTTTGAAATTTCAGCGATTTCTGGGAGTTCTCTCGGATTAGACATCAAAAGCGGCTGGCCTACAGATGTCAGTAAATATGGCTATTTGATGTTTGACATGATGGCGGACAACGCGGATTTGCTGAAAAATATCAGCGAGTTATATCCACGGCTCTACACAAAAACGAATGACGGCAGCTTTCTCCAGCTCAACGGAAACTCGGAAGCCGGCAAAATCCAGGGCGCGAGCGCTAATAACTGGGTAACGGTTGTCGTTCCGCTGACTTCCATACATGAAGGCGGGAACAACCACGACCTTTCGCAACTGACCGGCATACGTCTCCGGTTCATCAATGGAACGGCCGATGTAAGCGGAATGATGTATATCCGCGATGTACGCTTCAGCAACGACCCCAATTCCCCCTCTCCCGTATATGAACCGACAGTAGATGCAAGGGTATGGAAGGATTTCTTCAACGGCGGCGGTATGGAAAATGCTACCGTGGATGGAGAAGCTGTGACAAAGATTAAGTGGCACGATGATTTCGGAACGAATAAATACCTGTATTTTAACGACCTTAATCAGGATTTGTCAGCTTATGCCAATAAATTCTTTGTTTTCGATATGAAGGTAACCGACAAGTCATTTTTGGAGCAAATCAAAAACGATAGAAATGGCGACTTTGTCGTGATGTCCTTAACTGCCGGCAGCACACCCAATGATTTTGACGATGGTGCGCGTTTATTGGTTAGCACAAGTGAAATCAAAACAAAGTCTGTTGGCGAATGGATTACGGTTTCAACGCAAATCGCGTGGAATAACGCACATAACTATGATTACCGTTATTCTCCCGCAGATTTGAAGGACGCAAAAAGATTAAGGATGAATCTTACATTCGACAAGGCTCCGACGGGCGATGTATACATAAAAAACCCGCGTTTCCAGGATAACCCTTACTCACCCATACCTGGACCGGGCGCAACTGTGGATGCTCCCACTGCGATCGCAAAATCAGCCAACAGCATTACGGTGTCTTCAGCTGCTCCGGGTAACGGGCAAAACGTACAATACGCGAAAAGCGAAACCAATACAGCCCCGGCAAACGGCTGGCAGGACAGCGGAACATTTGACGGTTTGAAACAAGATACCGATTACTACTTCTTTGCCCGCGCCAAGCAGAAGGCGGGATACAATACCGGCGCGGCTTCCACCGGCACGCTCATCCGCACGGATGCAAAAACAGTGACTCCGGCGGAAGAAGTAGCGGAAGCGGTAAGCGATTTGACATGGGACAAAATCAAAGGCGCAAACATCGATAAAGATAATGTGAAAACAAACCTTAACCTTCCGGTAAAGGGATTGTATGATACGGATATTTCATGGATCACAGATCATTCTGCGATTACCAACACAGGAGTAGTAACCCGTTCAGGCGATACCGATGCGACCGTAAAACTTACGGCGACGGTGAGCAAGGGCGGCGAAACGAGTACGGTAGAATTTGATTTGACCGTTATTCATTTTGATGCTACCGGACTTAACGTAACGAAAGCGCTCACACCCGTGTATCCTACAAAAGATTACGTGATATCCAATTTTGTTGTTACCGATTATGGGGCAAAAGCCGAAAGAGGCTTTGACAACAGAGAGGCTTTTCAAGCTGCCATTGATGCGGCGTATAACGCTGGCGGCGGCGTAGTCTATATCCCGGCAGGCCATTATGAATTCCGCTCAACGGCCACCGGTACGAAGTCAGTTAAGACAAAGACCGGTACAACAACGGAATCCTATGAACGTGTGCTGGATGTCAAAAGAGGCGTGCAGCTCCGCGGAGATTGGGCAGACCCGGAAAAAAATGACGGCAAGGTTCTCGGCACGATTCTTGAGGTTTATGCCGGTAAAAACTCGCCAAATTATGACAGATATGTGGATAGTGAATGGATAGATCCGCAGGCAGGTAACGCAGTCCGCACTACCAAGGACAGTGTAGCCGACAGGTTTATCGATATGGATGCGTGCACAGGCGTAACCAACCTGTCCATTTGGTATCCGGAGCAGGTAATTAATAATGGCGAAGCGGTTAAATACCCCTGGACGTTATTCCATAGGGGAGGGGACAGCGCAACAGTAGAAAACGTCACTCTTGTAAACTCTTATAACGGCTTTTATTCCGCGCCAAGTGAACTGCATTATGTAATGAACAGCTACATAACGGCGCTCAGTACAGGAATTGAAATCCATGTATGCACCGACATAGGACGTATCGAGAATGTTAAAATAGACCCTAAATATTGGGCAAATTCCGGACTTGCCGGCGCACCTTCGCTTGCAGAAGTGACTGCGTATACGAGAGAGCACGGCACCGGATTTCAGATGCACCGCTCCGACTGGGAATACGTATCCGATTTGTATATTTCCGGTTACAACAAAGGGATGTGGGTAGGCAGAGAATATGGCTTTGCTGATAGTCCGAATGCACAATTCTACAGATTGCATATCGAAAACAGCGGGACTGCTTTAGATGTTGAAGACGTCAACTCGTACGGATTACTTATATCGGATTCCGTATTCGCAGCCAGCGGGGATGGCACACGTGCCGCATATTTCCATAGTGATTTCAACAAATCCGTACAATTCAACAGCGTAGATTTCAAAGGTCCCATTGTCAGCGACGGCAAAGACGGCGTCATATCATTTGAGAACTGTACGTTCGATGATTATGGCGATTACGCTCTCAAGCTCAATAGCGGCAATGTGCTGCTCACCCAAAGCCAATTTATGAAATCTGCAGGTCACGCCTATCTTGGCGCAAACGTAAATACGTTCAAGTCACTTAATTCGGGATTCGGGGATACGATTAGCACACGCAGCCTGAAGGTGACCGACGAGAGCAATGGCGCGGCAAAGGTTCAAATAGACAATGGCACAAAGTATCAATTTGAGCCTATGCCAAAAAATATATCCACCGATATAGCCAAACAGCCCAAAGCAGGCAGCGAATGGGTGGTCAGGTTTACTACCGACGGAGCCATAAAAGGCAATGTGTTAGGCAGCACCACCGATCCGACAGTTGACGTTAGCGCAGACCTGCAAACCGTGCTCAACTATATGAAAGAAACGTATGGCGGTGGCACGGTATATTTATCGTCAGGCAAATATCTTATCGATCATCCCATTGTTGTTCCTTCGGGGGTTGAGCTCAGAGGCTCATGGGACGTTCAGCACCATACGCTGGGCGGCGGAACCGCGATATTTACAACGTATGAAGGCACTGGCGACGGAAACGGTGCTTCGCTTATACAGCTTGAGGCAAACGCCGGTCTCAGAGGACTTAACATTGTACAGAAAAATTTAGTCATCAAAGGTAGCGGCGCCGGCATGGAGGTCAGAAAAACTCCGTTCCTGATACAGGGAAAAGGCCGTGACGTATATATTATTGATGTTACCGTACCGCTCGGTGATAAAGGAATCGACCTTGCTTCATACGATACCAGCGGTCACTACGTAGAATACTTCGCCGGTTCGCTCGCAAGAGCGGGAGTTTGGGTAGGTGGCGGAGCGGAAGGCGGATATATCAGAAATATGCAGTTCAATCCGCATTACGGCGTCAGAAGCGAGGGGCTTATGGGATACCCGGCAGCGCAGCTCGACGCATTCCAGAGAAGCAACTACAGCGCGCTCAAATTCGGCGATGTGAAAAACGAGACGATTTTCAACAATTTCGTTTTTGGCTCGAAAAACGGCATCCATTTTTTGAAAGATGAAATAACCGGCAAGAATCCCGAAGAAATCGTAGTAATCGGTCACGGAACAGACGGAAGTACGTTCGGTCTGTTTGTGGAAGACGCAAGCCCGTCGACTAAGATAACATTAATCAACTCCGAGCTGGTTACTACGCAGAATAGCGATAATCCTCAGCCGAATAGGTCCTATGTTTTAATGGGAGATAGCGTAAATACTGCAAAAGTTGACCCGAAGGCCGTACTGACTTTGTATAACAGTGCATTCTGGGGCAATGTTTCTGAGGGCGTTGTGGTTAATAACGGCAATGTACGTCTGCAGCAGACAAACTTCTCTAATCCCGGAGATCCCAGCATACGCGTCAAAGGCGGCAGCGCTTATGTGTACACCTCCTATTTCCAGACGAATAACGTCACAAATCATGCGTATTTAAATGATACAGGTAAAGGAGTGGAGCTCAGCAACAACTATTACGCCCGTACCGGCGGCTTGAATTATGTTGACGAGCTAGGCGGCTATGTGTACGGCTCCGACATAAAAACGCCGATGATACTAAGACTTCTCAGTGGAACCGGACCGGATAAAAAGTTAGCGTTGATAGCTGTGGCAAGAGATACAGTGATGAGCGGAACGCTTAAAATGACTTCTCCCGCAGAATACGCGGCTGATTTTACCCCGGTAAGATTCAACTCACTCAAATTCGGCGAAAATATTAGTTTGGACCTGCCTTATTACGGAAGCAGCGCCCCGTTCGTTTTCGAAGTTACGCTAGACAGCGGAGAAAAGATTGAACTATCTACAAGGGTAGACGCGTCTTTTGCAGACCGTTATGATGGCAAGACCGGTCTTGAATATGGAAGCACCCCATTTGCGATTGCGAATTCTGAGCGTCAGATTGGACAAGGAAAGGAGGAGTGGAACGGTCCGGACGATTTGAGTATGACCGGCAATTTCAAGTGGGACGAAAAGAACTTGTATTTGTATCTCGTCGTTAAAGATGATATACACTACCTTGTCGGCGGCTCTGGAGATATCTGGCAGGGGGACGGAATACAGGTAGCCGTCAATACGGATAAGAGTGCTTCTGATGGCGGCCAAACCTACACGAGCGAATTGGGATTTGCCCTCGACAATGACAAAGCAACCGTTCATACGTGGTGCTGGGCAGCTCCAACAGGCCGAACCACCGGAGCGTTTAAGCCGGATGGACTGGTATCTAAAATAAAGCGCGACGATACAGCAAAAACGACTACCTATGACCTTGCGATTCCGTGGTCATCCCTCACCTCACAGGATAGACCGGCAAATTTTGATAGGATGGGTATGACAATTTTGGTTAATGATTCCGACGGATCAAAGACTGCCAGACTTGCTATGGAATACGGAATTGGCCTTAATATTAAGAATTATCCCAAAGTTGCGGACCTGTATCTGCTAAAAGAACCCTATGCCAACCTTGTGATAGAAGCCGCAAAGGCTGCCGTTGCAAAAGCTCAGCAAACGAAGAAAACCTATGATATCGACATGGCTCTTAACAGTATTGCGCTTATAAAAGACGATGCTGTCAAGACTAATTTGAGCAATGCATTGCTTGGCACAGGACATGTAACACCTCCGAACGGCGGTGGCGGCGGTGCAACTTCCACGCCTACACCCGACGGTTCGACTGAAGCAACCGTCAAAGGCACAACAGACGCATCCGGCAAAACCACAGGTTCTGTGAGCGAAAAGGTTATGGACGACCTTGTGGAAGCCGCGAAAAAGTCTGGTGCCGACATGGTGACGATCAAACTGGAATCGACAGCGCAAACGGTTTCCGCAAACCTGACCGTTCCAGCGGCGGCACTCTCCAACATTGCTAAAAATACCAATACCAAACTAAGGATTGTCACCGGAGTTGCCACCGTAACATTTGACGCCGCTGCGATAGATTCCATCAGCAGGGCCGCGGGTTTAAATGACGTCAACCTTTCGATTACCAAGGTGGATGCCTCCACGCTATCCGCTGAGGCACAGATGAAGGTAGGCAACCGCCCGGTATATGATTTCACGGTGACGGCAGGCGGCAGCGCGATTTCCAGCTTCAACGGCGGTTCCGCCTCCATCAGCATCCCGTACACTCTTGGGGCCGATGAGGATCCCAACGCCGTGGTCGCGTACTACCTTGACAGCACCGGCAAGGTTCAGACTGTGCGCAGCTTTTATAACAGCGGGACAAAATCATTGGATTTTACCGTGTCCCATTTCTCAAAGTACGCTGTGGGATACAATAAGATCAGCTTCAATGACGTAAAATCCTCTGCATGGTACTATGCGCCGATAACGTTCATCGCCGCCCGGGGCATCACGGCCGACATAGCGGCAGGATCGTTCAACCCGAACGCGGAGGTCACACGCGGAGAATTCATTGTGATGCTGATGCGGGCCTATGGAATCCAACCCGACAGCAGCTTCGGCAGCAATTTTGCCGATGCGGGCAATACCTATTACACGAACTATCTCGCAAAGGCGAAGGAACTGGGGATTGCTGCTGGCGTCGGCAACAATAAGTTTGCTCCGGAGGGGAAAATCACCCGTCAGGATATGTTCACGCTGCTTTACCACGCACTGGATAAACTGGGCGAACTGCCAAAGGCGAAAAACAGCAACACACTTTCCAGCTTCCACGACGGAGCATCCGTCTCTGATTATGCCAGAAACGCAATGCTAGCCCTTGTGCAGGGTGGCATTGTCTCCGGCGAGGACGGCGGAAAGCTCAGCCCACAGGGTAAGTCTACCCGTGCGCAGGTGGCGGCGGTTCTCTACAATCTGCTGTCCAGGTAAAACCCAGGAAAAGCAAAAAAATCTTGATTCACATTAACCGGGCAGGGCACACGATTTCGGCCTTGGCAGAGTCGTCCATCTGATGAACGGGTATCAGCTATCCTGCTTAGCCGTACTTGGGTTTCACCAACTGATCAAGAAAGCGAGTGCTTATGAAGTTATGAATTGAATAAAAAGCATGCAGAACATCTGCATGCTTTTTGCATTTTCTATGTTTTAAGGCGCTAACATTGCCCTATTTCTTCGTTAAAGTAACTGCTTTGAAAATATGTAATTTTGTTTAATTAAGGAAATGAAGTCTCTAGCTTGTTCTGAAAGGCGGTCGTTCTTCCTAGTACAGATCGCGATTGTATTCTTAAGATCGACATCGGAAACATAGACTCTTGCTACTACCCCGTGTTGTACATATTTGTGTACAGCTAGAGCGGAAACGAAGTTTGCTCCGTAACCAGCCATTACGGCATGGATGGTCTCACTAAGTCCATTGAATTGAAGAGAAATAACCGGTGGCTGTACATTATAAGCCTTACATAAGGAAATTAGGCGGTCTCGTGTGGAACTGCCCTCTTCTCTTAAAATAAATGGTTCTTTCATCATTTCGGCTAGACAGACATTTTTATTTGCTAGTCGATGATTTGGAGGAACGATAAACCATAGTTCGTCTTTAAACAACTCATCCCAGTCGATTGAAGGGTGATTCTCGGCTAGACCGCCATATATCGCAAGATCGGCTTGGTAATGAAGCAACTGGTCGAATGCTCCTTTGGAGTTCGATGTATTAATTACAATTTCAACTTGCTCATTAATTTGTTTATATTTTGCTACCCACTCAGGTAATAACAAGTTTGCAGGCAGATACGTTGCTACAATTTTGAGACGTTCAGAATTACTTTTTTGGTAATTTGCGATAACTTCTTCAATTTCAGATTCTAAATAGAATAGACGTTCTGCTTGGCGCGCGAGTAATTCTCCTAAATCGGTTAGTTCAATTCCTTTTCCTTTTGTTGAATGAATCAGTTTTACATTGCCCAACTCTTTTTCTAAGTTCTTAATTTGTGCCGTAACAGCTGGTTGGCTAATACAGAGTTCTTCCGAGGCTCTAGTTACACTTAGCCGTTTAGCAACAATGTTAAAGATGCGAAGAGCGTGTATATTCATAAAAGTTCCTCCACAACTCTAGAATAGAGTAAAAAAAATTGGAAGTCTATACCTTGGAAGACTAGATTCTTACTTCATATTGAGTTAGTCAGATATAAATAAGGTAAACTGTTCAACACATAATTTTTTATATATAAGGCAAAAACATTAATTTGATTTATAACAACGCTTGGACTAAACTTTCATTAAAATATGGAAGTGGAAGAGGGCGACTGGAAATGAGAAAGACGAAAATTGTTTGTACGATTGGACCGGCTTGTGAGTCTCCAGAGATGGTGGATAGATTAATTACGGCGGGTATGAATGTTGCTCGGTTAAATTTTGCCCATGGTGATTATGAAGAGCACGGGAACAGAATAAGAACGATTAAAGCACAGTCCCAAAAACTTAATCGCCCAGTGGCTACTCTTTTAGATGTAAAAGGCCCGGAAATTCGTTTAGGCAAGTTAAAGGAAAGTTCGTATAACCTGGTTGAGAACGATTCAATTATTTTAACAACTGAAGAAATAGTTGGTGACAACAATCGTGTTTCTGTAACCTATAAAGATCTTCCTAAGGACGTAACAATCGGTTCGATTATTATGGTGGATGATGGACTAATTGAGTTAAATGTTTTGAAAATAGAAAACGAAGATGTACATTGTGTTGTAAAAAATAATGGAGTTTTAAAGTCTAGGAAAAGCGTAAATCTACCTGGAATGCGTGTGAATTTACCTGGCGTAACTAAGCGGGATATTGAGCATATTTTATTCGGTATCAAAATGGGTGTGGATTTTATTGCTGCATCGTTTGTAAGAAAACCAGAGGATGTCCTACAGATAAGAGAAATTTTATCACAGAATGACGCAAACCAAATTCGAATTATTTCCAAAATCGAGAATCAAGAGGGTATAGATAATATTGATTCGATAATCGAGGTTACTGATGGAATAATGGTTGCCAGAGGGGATCTTGGTGTTGAAATATCCGTTGAGAATGTTCCACAAATTCAAAAAATGATTATCAACAAATGTAACTCCGTTGGAAAACCAGTTATCACAGCTACACATATGTTGGAATCGATGCAGATAAACCCTAGACCAACAAGAGCGGAAGCGACAGATGTGGCAAATGCCATTTTTGATGGTACCGATGCAGTAATGCTATCTGGAGAGACCGCTGTAGGAAAGTATCCAGTTGAATCCGTAGAAACCATGTCGAGAATAGCCGAAAGTGCCGAGCATTCAAAAGAATATCAACGTCAAATTTCTAGAGATACTACTCCGCTTTCTATTACAGAGACAATTAGCCAATCTGTGAGCTCAATTGCAAATGAAATTCAAGCAAAGGCCATTATAACACCAACAGTAACTGGCTTTGCTGCTCGAATGGTAGGCAAGTATCGGCCACAACAACCTATTATTGCTGTGACTTCAACCCATTCAACTGCTGCCAATCTTACTTTGTGCCGTGGGGTTTTTCCGTTAGTTGCAGCAGTAGAAACAGAAAATGAGTTGATGAATGTTGGCTTACAATATTGTCTCGATAATCAGATCGTAGGGAATGGAGATTATTTGGTTGTAACAGCCGGCCTACCACTTGGTCAATCTGGTTCCACGAATATGATAAAAGTGTATAATGTACCCCTTTCATTATAGTAGAATCGGTCACCCAAGCTTTATTCGTTGCCTCCGCAAACCGAATTCCTTATCACGGTCACCTCGAATGTGGATATTTTGATTCCTACTCTCGGTTCTCCGTGTCTACTTTTTAGTCTATCCGTATAAGGCTTGATTGAACGTATGACAGGAGGACCAATATGACAAGCAATGTGGTATGGGAAAACATGTACATTGATAAGCTTGCTCGCCAAAAAAGGAATGGTCATAAGAGTGGAGTCCTATGGTTTACCGGTTTGTCGGGTTCTGGTAAGGCAACATTGGTAAAAGAGTTGGACAAAAGATTATTCCAAAAGGGGGTTAAAACATTCACGCTGGATGGTGATAATTTAAGATCCGGACTAAATAATGACCTGGGTTTTTCCCAAAAAGATAGACAGATTGAAACGTTAAGAACTGGCGAGGTTTCTAAGTTATTTGTCGAAGCGGGGGTAGTTGCTCTTACTGCATTGATATCCCCCTATCGAAGTGACCGCGAAAAAGTTCGTTCGATGTTTGCCGAAAATGAGTTTATAGAGGTACACGTGAAATGCCCGTTGGAGATTTGTGAAAAAAGAGATCCAAAAGGTCTTTATAAGAAAGCAATTATTGGGGAGTTTTTAAATTTTACGGGTCTAAATAGCACTTATGAGCCGCCACTTAACCCGGAGTTAACGATTGAGACAAATCGCTTAAGCGTGGAGGAGTCAGTAAAGAGAATTATGGATTATTTGGTTTTCCACGGTTTTTATAAAGAAGAGTGAGTGTTAGGTACATTGCGAAAACACTCAGAAACTATGAAAAAATCATACCTATTAATCGGCGAAACAAGATTGATCAGAAACGGAGTACCGAAAAATAATAATCATCAAAATCAAAAACGGATGCTCAGTCCTTGAAGACTGCGCAGCCGTTTTTATATTTATCGATGGGAAACTTGTCATGATATGAAGTCTATCGATCTATAAGGCTGCCAACTTATCAGGTCCATGCTACCCACTTCTCTGGAAGAATGTGACCGCGTTCATAATTCATTTATATTTTTATAGTATACTTTGGTTACAAATATTTCCGACTAGGTCGATGGAGGATGCTCATGAACTCTACCAAAAAGATACTTATCGTAGAAGATGAGCAAGATATTTCTCGTATATTGATGCAATACTTGACGAATGCCGGCTACGAGATTGCTTACACCGGCAATGGAGCTGGATGTTTGCAACTAATGGCAACGTGGCATCCGGATTACATTATTCTTGATCTCATGCTCCCGGATATGGACGGCATCGAGCTATGCCGACAAATCCGGGAGTGTGCTGATACACCGATTCTGATCTTAAGCGCGAGAGGAAGCGACACGGACAAGGTAATGGGTCTCGGATTCGGCGCGGACGACTATATGACGAAGCCGTTCTCGCTTAGCGAGCTTACGGCGCGCATCGGTGCGCACTTTCGCAGATACGACAGCATGGCGAACCAACCCTCTGCTCGGAATAATAAGGATTTCCTGCAATTCGGTTATCTTACGATCGATAAAAAGGCTTATCGCGTATGCCTGAACGGGCAAGAGATCAGTTTATCCGCCAAGGAGTTTGAGCTTCTTTATTATTTGGCCGCTAACCGGAATCAGGTATTCACGAAGAGCCAATTGCTCGATGCGGTGTGGGGCTACGAATCGGTCGGCGATGATAATACCGTGACGGTATACGTTCGTCGTATTCGTGAGAAAATCGAGGTGGACCCATCCAAGCCTTCGTTAGTGAAGACCGTATGGGGAGTCGGCTACAAATTCAGTGTAACTTAATAAGCTTCGGCTTCGGGGAGTGTTCCTGTGATTTTAAATCGCTTGGCAATCCGATGGCTTCTTACCGCTTTATTGTGCCTGGCGTTAATTGTTGGCAGCGGTACCTACATACTTTTCACGAGTAAGGATAACCATCAATCAGCGAACAATTCCAGATGGGTGATTAATCAAGTTCGGTTGCATGTGAGTGAAGTAATGTTTTATCTGGATCAGCATGCAACCCGAACGCTCCTTGCTGACGATCCGAACGCCAATTCTAGATTAGTCCAATTATGCCGGCAAAATGGGCTGCAAATGCGGCTTGTCCGACTAGACGGCACGGTTGTGTTCGATTCCTCATCATCGTCTCCGATCGTCAATCCCGCTATCGATCTTAAATATGATTTACACTACGATTTGCACGAAGCTAGAGACGAGCATGATCAATTCTCGATAGCGTTCCCAGTCGTTAGTGAATCCATCGGCCAGCAGGTCGGAAACGCCATATTTTCGGTCCCGGCTAGTGAGGCATTCGCGTCACCTAACCGCACAGCCCCGCTTGTTGCTTACCTAACGATGCTCGGTTCGGTTTTGATGCTAATCGTACTCCTTGTATGGGCGGTCATTCAATTCAGGCGGCGTATTCTCCTCCCCGTAGGACAATTGAAGCTTCACGCGGAAGCGATTGTGAGAGGACGTTTCGAGGAGAAGATCAACCTTGGCGGCAGACCGGACGAGATCGTGCTTTTTGCAGCGTCTTTTGATCTCATGCGTGCAGAAATATTGCATTTGAACCATCAACGAAAGATGCAATCGCAAGAGAGCAAGGAGCTTATCTCGAACATTTCCCATGATATTAAGACGCCGCTCACGATCGTAAAAGCTTATATCGACGCTATTCGGGAAGGGGCTTGCGCAGACGAGGAGACGATCATGGATTATCTCGGGGTCATGCAAGTTAATACGGACAAGATAGTCAGGCTGGTGGATGATCTCCTCATTCACGCTTTGAGGGAATCGGGCCGAATTTCGATTGAGTTACGTGAGCAGTACAGCGGTGAAGTCTTATCTTCCATTATAGAGCCCCTCGCTCATGTCGTTCGAACCAACGGCATGGAATTTATCGGGCCATCATTCATTCCGAATGTCCTCATTTCAGTAGATACCGTTCGACTTGAGCAGGTATTCTCTAATCTGATCACCAATGCGCTCAAGCATACGACTATCGGCGATACGATCCGAATTAGCTTCGACCATACGCCGGAAAATCTGACGATTGTAATTACCGACACGGGGCAAGGCATCTCACCGCATGACATGCCTTTCATTTTCGACCGGTACTTTAAAGGAAAACCCTCCGAATCTCATTCCGCTTCCCGGGCAGAAGGGACGGGTCTTGGCTTATCGATATGTAAAACGATCATCGAAGCGCATGGCGGTTCCATATCATTCAAAAGTGCGAAAGGTGAAGGAACCACATTCTATCTGACTCTTCCGCTAAGCTAATCCTTCTGTAAGATTTTATTTATAACTTGATAAGCTCTCGTCAATAAAGAAGCCTTACCATAGATTGCAAGACATGAATGGGGAGGCAAGTAAGCGATGGACAAGAAAGTCATCATGCACGCATTGAACTTATGCAAAACCTATACCACCGGCACCGAGCAGTATCATGCCATTCGCAACATCGACTTGGATATTTACGAAGGGGATTTCACTGTCATTATGGGAAGTTCGGGTTCCGGCAAGTCGACGCTGCTGTACTTGCTCAGCGGTCTTGACCAAGCGACGGCGGGTGAAGTTTACTTCCAAGATCAACGCATCGACGGCTTTAAGGAGCGTGAGTTGGCCCATTTCCGGACCCGAAACATCGGGTACATTTATCAGAGCATCAATCTGGTACCCGATCTGTCTTTGTTGGACAATATTGCATTGCCCGGCTATATCGCAGGCAAGAACAAAGCAAGCGTCAAGCAGAAGGCATTGGCGCTCATGACCAAGATGGAGATAGACGGGCAAGCCGGTCGTCTCCCATCCCAAACCTCTGGCGGACAGCAGCAACGTGCGGCGATCGCTCGGGCGCTCATTAATTCGCCTGACATTCTGTTTGCCGACGAACCGACTGGCAGCCTCAACTACGAGCATGGCGAATCTGTGCTTAATATTTTGACCAGCCTGAACCGCCAAGGCCAATCGATCGTGATGGTCACGCACGATATAAAAGCGGCTTGTCGGGCGGACCGTCTCATTTTGATTCGCGACGGAAAAGTAAGCCGAATGATGGATTTCGATAAATTCGAGGAGGGCAGCAGCATCGAAGATCGGGAGAAGATGATATTCGCCTTCGTGACCGAGAAGGAGAGTGCCTAATGAACGCAGTCTGGACGCTCTGCCTATCGTATTTGAAGAAGCGGAAAGTACAGAACGGGTTCATCGTACTGCTCATTCTACTGGCAACCTTGATGATAACAACTGCAACGACCGTCATAGCCAACACGGGCAATCTGTTCGCCAATCTGCATGAACGGGTGAACGGTTCCCATCAATTGTTGACAATGGAGAAGGATCTCCATGATCCGCAAGCCGTTCACGATTGGTGGGCATCTCAGAAAGGGGTCAAAACCTCCAAGCTGCTGGAATATCGGACGTTGTCCGGGATCATCTATAAGGGCAAGGAGATTCCGAATCTTTATTTCAACATGATGGATACTCCAGCGATGCCGTTAGGCGTAGACGAGCTCACATTTGCCTCCGACAACGGTGATCCCCGGACATTGCCTTCTCCCGGGACTGTATGGGTCCCTACTTCCTTGGCTTATTCTCATCACATTCAAGTGGGGGACACCATCGTAATGAAGCAAGTGGATGTTCCGCTGAAGCTTCGCGTGTCTGCGATCGTCATTGATCTCCCTTATGGCGGACCCTTTTCGAACACGGCAAGAATATGGATGAATCCAACTGACTATGAGCATGAGCTTCGAACGATGCCAGGGAATGAGTCCTATATGGTGGGAATCCGCTATGATGACTACAGCCAACGCACCCAATACTGGGAGCGATTCGAACGCTTCCTTGGTAAGCCTTATCTGGAGTCGAAGATGGATTACGAAGAGATAACCGCCTTCTATTTTATTATGAACAAATTAATCGGCTTCGTTATGATTTTCCTTGGCACCGCGATGATGCTGGTAGCGCTGCTGACGATCGGATTCACTATCTCTGACGCGATTCTAGCGAATTACTCAACGTTGGGGGTGCTAAGAGCGATGGGGATGCGGTCTAACAGCATGGTGCTCGTCTATGTCCTGCAATACGCCATTTTAGCTGTTATCGCCATCATTCCCGGTGCGTTGATCAGCGGTATTTTCTCCCGTGTCCTAATAGGGCTGACCATGTCGTCTTTGAGAACGGAGAGCACCGGAATTCGAGTGAGTGACGGCGGGAGCGCCGTATTGATGGGCTGCCTGGTACTGGCGGCTGTTATCGGGTGCGTTCTCATCTACGGTGGCAAGGCGCGACGCGTGGTACCCATGCAGGCAATCCGGTACGGCATGTCCGAGGCGGACCATAGCAAGAAGGCTCGCAGACTAAGCGCATCGAACTCCCCTTCCTGGGGTTTTGGCAGACTTCCCGTCTCCCTCGTTATTGGGATGCGAAGTATTTTGCGTAATCGGAAAAGCTCTCTGCTTATGCTCATCATGGCTATCTTGACATCCGCTGTTCTTGTGTTCGGCTATGTCATCACAAACAGCGTGGCATCCATTCAGAAGACGGCGGGACAATGGGGCTATGATTCTTCCGATGTTGTTGCGACCGTATTCAATCCGTCGGGCTTCAATCGCGAAGTATTCGATCGGGTGCTGAGGTCCGACGATCGGATCCAATCCGGCGCGTGGGCTCATAGTCAATCCGGTATAGTGGAAGGCGAATCCGGTTCGGACTCTTCCGGAATTGTGATCAATAAGCTCGAGGGTAACTATGATGAATTCGGATATTTTACATTATCCGGCCGAAATCCACTTAATAAAAACGAGCTTGCCATCGGGGTTAACGTGGCGCGCAAGTTCAACAAGGATGTGGGCGACACGATCGTTGTCTATATTCAGGGAGAGCGAAGTCGACTTCTAGTTACCGGCATTTATCAGGCCATTGCAAACATGTCCAACTCGGCCCGATTAGTGGCCGATACTACAGAGCCTGCATCGAACGAATTATCGGTAACCGATGGAAGCTCTCTAGACTGCTTTATAAGGTTGAAGGATAGTTCGCAGGCCGAAGCTGTCGCTAGCGAACTCAATGCCAGGTTCAAGGACGCTGTAACCGTCGTCTCGCAGCAGACGCTCCTCCATTCGGTATATAACGAGGGGGCGCTCATCTTGCTCATTCCCATGAGCGTTATCGGACTTCTTTTCCTGCTTGTTGCCTTCATCATCATCTACAGCTCGTACCGCATTCATACCCGCAATGAGAGTAAGACATACGGCATTTACAAATCGATCGGAATGTCCTCCAGCCGAATTCGGTTATCTCTCACGATCGGTACCGCGGTTTTAAGCATGATCGGCGCCATCGCGGGCATATTCGTCGGGATCTACGCGTTACCTATCGTACTTGAGCAGGTATTGTCCACGTACGGAATCGTACAACTGCCGCTTGTCCTGAACGGGGGCGTTAGCGCGGGTATGGCGTCCTTCAGTATCGTGAGCGCATCTTTCGGAGCATGGGCGTCATCCAAAGCGATCAAGCGCACGAATGCAAGAGTATTAGTTGTGGATTAAGAAGGACGATGGTTTTAGATTATTAAAAAATTGGATGGGTGTCCCTTATCCATCTTCATGGCTATAGGACACATTCAATTATTTTGAAAATGCCTCTTGATAAAAAATGTTTTTTAACACCGCACAAGTAGATGAGTGGTTGTGATGAATAAATCTTCATTTTTTGCAAAACGGGTCCAGTTTAATACTGGATCCGTTTTTTTGTTTCCTTGCGGAACAACGAAAGGGTAGCGCAACAGGATTGCGGTGTGGAACAGTGCGATATTCGGTGCACAATGGCTGCCGTTGATTTACGCTGAATGCGAGAGTGAAAACGATAGTCAAGGAGCGATTACTTTATGAGCAAGACCACTGATCAAACCTACGATTATATAATAATAGGTTCCGGATTATCGGGATTGGTTGCGGGTGCATTGGCTAGCCAAAACGGGAAAAAAGTGATCATTTTGGAAAAGCATTTTTTGTATGGCGGGTTTGCCACTTCATTTTTCAGGGGGAAATGGGAATTCGACGTATCGCTTCATTGTCTGAGCGGACTGAATGAAGGCGGAGCAACGGACTCCATCCTAAAAGATTTGGGTCTTCGAACGAAACTTGAGTTTTTTGAGGCAAAGACCTTGTACCGGGCTGTTTTCCCCGGCTTCAGTTTCAGCGTAAAGTCTGATTGTGGCGATTATTTGCAAAGCCTATGCGATATTTTTCCAGATGATCGGGAAGGGCTATGCGAATTTTTCGAAATGGTAAAGCAAATACGTGAAGACAGCAAGGATACTCACAGAGCGAAAACGATGCTATTCCGTTACAGAGAAGTCACATTGCAGGATGCGTTTGATCAATTGCGTCTCCCCCAAAAGTGCCAAGCCTTATTGGCTGCCTATTGCAATATATACATGGGTCTGGATCCCGACGAAGCATTATTGATTAATTTCGCATTCGTTTGGACGGATTACCATCTTTATGGCGGGTATTATCCGGCTGGGAAATCGAAATCGATTTCGGATGCCTTGAGAGCGATGATTGTAGAAAACGGAGGGCAAGTAGAAACGAATTCGGAAGTCCGAACGATTCTTGTCGATCATCAACGGGCGTACGGCGTGCAAACGAAAAAAGGGCATATTTTTTATGCTCGACATGTGATCTCCGGCATTTGTCCTAAGAACGCTTTGGAGATGGTGCAGAATGCTGAGTCGTTGCCTATGCGTTTTAGAAATAAAGTCGAAAATATAAAGCCGAGCGTTTCGGCATTACAAGCTTATTTGATCCTTAACGTGAATTTTGCGCTTGAATACGGGGAAGAGTGCCACGAAATTTTTCTATATGAGGATGAAGAAACCAATCTTACAAAATCCAGAATGGCTAAGGGAGAATATGATAAGCTGCCCCTATGTATCACGGCGTATGAAAACATAGTTCCTGGCTATAACCGAGACGACCAGATAACGACGCTGACCGTTATGCAGCTTTGCCATTTTGAGGATTGGGATGATTTATCCGAGTCCGAGTATCGTGCCAAAAAGGAAACGATTTTGAATCTCTATTTGGACCGTTTGGAAAAGCGATATCCGGGCATACGATCAAAAGTTGCTTTTTGTGAATTGGCCACGCCTAAAACGGTTCAACGCTATACGGGACATGCGAAAGGGGCTATCTATGGAGCAGCGCAAATGAAAGAACAGTCGCTGCATTTAAGCCTGTCTCAATCCACTCCTGTCGACGGTTTATTTTTCACCGGTGCATGGACGCGGTCGGGATCTGGATATGGCGGGGCCATGCTTAGCGGTTATAGTTTGATGAAGCAGCTGTTGTCTGCGGAATCTATGATTTGAAAGATGTAGTCTCAACAATTATTACGCCATATAACAATTGGGTCAGGCAAATGCCTGGCCTGTTTTTATGAGTACTTTTATCTTGATAAATGAAAAGGATAGAAAAGCGGCCATCATAAATGGGTTGACTAACGATGAAATCCAAGATACACTGAAGCAGTAATTTTAGTAAATTAGTAAATTAGTAAAACCAATTTGATCAAAAATACTACAAGAATAGGATGCTAAACATGTTTACCAATCGTTATGTTCGAACTGTTATTTTGTCCAGGGTGCTGCTGCAGCTGGGAATATGGATCCGGAATTATGCCGTACTTCTTTATGTTACGGATTTGACGAATAATAATCCGGTTTATGTCTCCTTGATTTCAGTTGCGGAAATCGCTCCAATCTTTCTATTTGGCCTTATTGGCGGAACCTTTGCCGACCGTTGGCGCCCAAAGCGCACAATGGTCTGGAGCGATGTGCTGTCTGGTTTGTCCGTCGGGGCTGTGCTGCTTGCCGTCATGAATGGCGGATGGATCGCACTGCTCATAGGATCGTTTGTTTCCGCCAGCCTTTCTCAATTTTCACAGCCCTCAGCTATGAAGCTGTACAAGCGGCACGTGCCGGTTGAACAATTGCAAAGCGTAATGGCGATGTCCCAAACCCTTGTCGCTGTTTTTACCGTTTTGGGCCCAGTCGTTGGTACATTTGTTTTTATTCAGTTTGGGATTAAAGTTTCACTCATCATGACGGCAGTTCTGTTCCTGGGGTCTTCGTTCATTTTATCAACGCTTCCCCGTGATACGGAGGAACCGAAGGCGAATAATACTGGCGGCTTCATCAAGGAGTTGACAGCCGGGCTGCGCTATATCTGGGCAAATCAATCCTTAAGAACGCTCAGCTTATCTTTCGCTGCTATCGGATTGGCATCGGGAGTGACTCAGCCGCTTCAAATCTTCATCGTTATCGAGAAATTGGGGCAGAACAAACAATTTCTGCAGTGGTTGGTTATGGCCAGTGGTGCAGCCATGTTGGTAGGCGGAATTGCCGTAATGGGGATAGCCAAAAAGCTGAAACCGCAATTGTTGCTCCTATTAGGCTTGCTGGTTACTGCCTTCTGTACGGTAGGAATAGGCGCGTCAACGAAGATTGGTCTGACCATTATTCTTTTGGTGATCAGCGGTTTGTTTTATCCTTGTATTCAAAGTGGAATCCAGACGCTCATTGTGCGAAATACCGAGGGGGCTTTTATCGGTCGGGTATCGGGAGCGATCATGCCTGTTTTTATGGGGATGATGGTGCTGGGCATGTTCGTTTCCGGATATTTGAAGGATACGTTTTCGCTCTTGGCGGTATATGAGCTAAGTGGCGGTTTGATTATTGCAGGCGCGCTTTTGCTGTTTCCTCTTTTCATTCAAAATGGAAGGAAAGTGGAGAGAAGCCAAGGATTATAGAGATGTGATGAATAAAGGCTTTTGAAAAAGACGGAATCGGTGCGTGAAGACATCGGTTCCGTCTTTTTGATGTTTTACCAGGAGGAACGAAACGGGCAGCGCAACTTGATTGCGGTGCGGAACAGCGCGGAAATCGGTCTCATTCCGCAACATCCGTTGGAAATCCCACTGCGTGCCACGCAAATGGTTTGTGGCGAAGGGCAGGAAGGTATTCGGTGCATAATTTTTCCAAAAGAATTACCTTGAATATAGAGGCAGAAAGAGCTGATCCAAGCGTATTTGGGAAAGGAGGTGTTGAGAAATTGGAAGGGCAGAAGATTCTGGTAACCGGAGGATCCCGAGGGATTGGCAGAGCAACTGTCGCAAATCTCGCGGAGCAAGGCGCTACTGTTGCATTTACCTATAAGAGCAACGCTGAAGCGGCGGAAGAGTTACTCGCGGAGCTGGGGGAGAAAGCTTCAAGGGTTTTTGCGATTCAAGCGGATTCCAAAGATTTCACCCAAGCCTGCCAAACCGTAGAGAAGGCGAGAGAGTTGCTGGGAGGGTTAGATGGGCTCGTCATAAATGCCGGCATGAACCGAGACAAGATGCTGTTCACGATGTCGGAACAAGACTGGGACGAGATCATGGAAACGAATCTGAAAGGGACGTTCAATTACGCCAGAGCTGTGATCTATGGGTTCATCAAGCAACAAGCCGGACGAATCGTTTGCATAAGCTCGGTCAGCGGTTTGATCGGCGTGCCGGGACAGGTCAACTACTCGGCAACGAAAGCCGGGCAGATCGGCTTCGTACGTACGTTAGCCAAGGAAGTGGCGAGGTTCGGCATCACGGTGAATGCAGTAGCCCCGGGCTTCATCGCTACGGAAATGTGGGACCGGATTCCGGAAAAGGAACGAACCCGATTCCTTCAAGAGATTCCGGTTCATCGCCCGGGGTCTCCGCAAGAGGTAGCGGATGCGATTTCGTTTTTGTTGTCGCCCAAAGCGGCTTATATCACGGGAAGCACTTTAGTCATTGACGGCGGACTTAGCGCCTAAGCATGGAGAGTCCAAAATAATAAAAATTTCCGGGAGGATATGAAAATGACGAACGAAAAATGGAAATTGACATTGCGCACGATTGTAGAAGAAGTGGCTGAAATGGACGACATTCCGGAAGATGCGGACTTCAATGATGATTTGGGTATCGACTCCATGCTGGCGATTGAAATTTTGGCACGAATCGAGAAAAAGATGAAAATCTCCGTACCGGAAAGCGGTTTGATCGAGATGCATTCCTTGAACGACGCTTACCGTATCGTGGGGAATATTCTTCAAGCTGCCGTTACTTCGGAAGGCTAGGTGAATGTTGATGAAACGGCGGATTGCTATCACGGGTCTTGGTGTTCTATCTCCCGTCGGGTCCCGGATCGATGTGTTCTGGGACGCTCTTTGCCAGGGGAAAGTAGGAACTGGCCCGATAGAATCGTTCGATACTTCCATTTTCGAGGTGCACAACGGCGGTGAAGTCAAGGATATCGACCCGGCCGACTTTTTCAGCGTGCTGAATCCGGAGCAGTACGGCAGGACGACGCAGCTTGCGGTAGCCGCGGCTAAGATGGCGGCAGCGGATGCGGGATGGGAAGATCTGGCGTATCCCGCCGAACGCATCGGCGTGTGCTTCGGCACGACCATGGGCAATGCTTCTGTCATCGAGGATGACCATAACTTCTGGCTGCGTGAGCAGCGGGGAGCGCCGGCAGAGTTGATCCGCCATTACCCGGAATCATGCATCCCGGCAGCAGTTTCGGAAGAGTTGGGAATAGAAGGCCCTTCCCTTATGGTTCCGACAGCATGCGCCGCAGGCAATTATGCCATAAGTTGGGGGAGCGACCTGCTGCAGGAGGGAATTTTGGACGCCGTTCTGGTCGGTGGGACGGATGCGCTGTCCCGCGCTTGCTATACGACGTTTTTCCGTTTGGGCGCGATTTCGCCGGACGTGTGCAAGCCCTTCGATCAGGACCGCCAAGGAACGATGGTCAGCGAAGGAGCGGCATGTCTCGTCCTTGAGGATTATGAGAAGGCCGCTGCACGGGGAGCTACTATTTACGCCGAGTTTTTAGGCTATGGCTTGTCATGCGATGCCTACCATCCGACGGCCCCGCACTTTGAGGGAGAAGGCGCGGTACTGGCTATCGAACGCGCTCTGGATAGCGCAAATCTACCTCGTGAGGATGTCAGTTACGTCAGCGCTCACGGCACGGGAACAAAAGCCAACGATTTGACGGAATCCATTGCGCTGCGCAGAGTCTTCGGAGAGAACGCCGACCGTATTCCGGTCAGTTCGATCAAATCGATGCTAGGGCATTCGATGGGGGCGGCCAGCGCGATCGAAGCCGTCGCCAGCTCCTTGGCCGTACATCATAACCGCATTCCGCCTACGGTCAACATCGGCACTTTGGATTCGGATTGCGTAAGGGACGTGGTTCCCGATCAAGCTAGGGAACTGCCGGTGCGGGTCGTGCTGAGCAATTCGTTTGCTTTCGGAGGAAACGTGTCCGTCATTTTATTGGGGAGAAGTGAATCATGAGACATGACGACGATTCGATTGTAATCACAGGCATGGGCACTATTTCAGCAGCGGGGATGGGAGCCGAGCAATTGCTTCAACTGCTGGAGTCGGGACGATTCAGCCGGGTTGGCTTGCATGAAAGAATGGACCTCGGCGGCATGCAGGTATGGGGCTCGCCCGTGGAATCGTACCAGCCGCAGGAACTCCTCGGCAAGCGCGGCTTGCAGTTTTTACGTCCGAGTACCAAGTATTTGATGGGCGCGGCATTACTAGCCCTCCGTGACGCGGGGCTGGCGGAGGAGATGCCTCATCCGGAACGCCTCGGAATAGTAGTAGGCAGCAATTTCGCGGGGATGGAGATGGTCGCCGAGTACGATCGCATCGCGATCACGGAAGGACCGCGCAATGTAAGCCCGGCGGAAGCGCCGAATACCCTCGCGAATTCTCCGGCTTCCCATTTGGCGATTCGGATTCAATCGAAGGCGGCGAATTCCACCATTGCGACAGGCCAATGCGCAGGCTTGGACGCACTGGGCTATGCGGCGAACCTGCTGAAGCAGCACAGAGCCGACTGCATTGTAGTCGGAGGGGTGGAAGAACTGAATCCACGTATTTTGTGGCTACAGGAGCACTCAGGTGTGCTCCCCGCCGAATGCTGGGAAGCGGGAGGAAAACCCTTCGATGGCCAAAGTACCGGCTGGATTCCCGGCGAAGGGGGAGCCGTCGTCGTATTGGAGAGACGTTCCGATGCGCTGAAACGAGGGGCAACCCTCCGCGCGGAGTTGATCGGCTGGGGCAGTTCCTTCGCTCCGGCGGCTGACGGCTCGCCGCAGGCCAAAGGGTTGATCCGGGCGATCAGGCAATCGCTGCAGATTAGCGGCCTTGATACTCCGGATATCCAGGGGATTTTCTCAGGAGCGAACGGCTATATACCGCAGGATGCCGCGGAAGCAGAAGCTTTTGCAGCTTTACTCGGAAAAGCGGATGTGCCGGCTACGGCAGTCAAGGGGACGCTGGGCGAAATGTATGGCGCCAGCGGGATTTTCCAATGCATCGCTGCTTTAGGTGCTATGGAACGCAACACGCTGCCGCCCACAATAGGCGTAGAGGATCAACACGGCGCGGTGCATTTGTCTGCCAAACCGCAAGAATGGTCGCTATCGCATGGAGCAGCCGCGCTTCTGACCGCTCAAGATTTATGCGGTTCCGCCAGCGCAGTGCTGATCGGCCGCGCCTAATCAGGGAAAAAGGAGTTTTTCCATTGACCTTATCTTATTCGTTCGATGCTATACGCAATCTGCTGCCTCAAAAGTATCCATTCATTTTCGTGGACCGCATCGCAGAGTTTGAAGCCGGTCAGCGCATTCGCTGCATCAAAAACGTGAGCGGAAATGAGTGGATGTTCCCCGGTCATTTTCCCGATCAAGCGATATTTCCGGGTGTTTTGATCGTGGAGGGCATGGCGCAATGCGGGATTCTGCTTTTTCAATTGAGCGCCGATCCGGCAAATGCGATGGGACATACATTTTTGCTATCTTCCGTCAAAAGCCGCTTTCTGCAACCCGTGATTCCAGGGGATCAAGTGATCTATGACTGCACCGTCGTTAAGCTGGTTAGCAGTGGAGGCATCCTGGAATGCAAGGCATCAGTTGACGGCGTAACGGTGGCTAAAGCGGAGCTCAGCTTTGCGATTAAGCCGGATAACAAGGATGGGACGACAGTAAACGGCGGCGAGGAGGGAGTTAGTGAAAACGCAGTTGTTCAAAATAATGGCTCAAAAGGATGAACGGAGACAGCTCATCCTATTTCCTTTCGCAGGCGGCAATGCCAATTCTTACCGCGGCCTGGCGAAACGGATTCCCGCCGGGTGGCAGGTTATGGCTGTCGATCCGCCGGGACATGGCGCCAATGAGCTGCCGTTGATCGAGGATTTCGATGCTTTGATCGACCTGTATTTGGATGAAATGCTGCCGCTCTTGGCGCATGAGTTCGTCCTTTTCGGACACAGCATGGGCGGAATGACCGCTTTCCGCCTTGCCCAGCGGCTGGAGGAGCTCGGCCGGCGTCCGTCCGCGATTATCATCTCGGGCGTCAATCCTCCCCATTTGATGCGGAATAAGGTGGCGCATTTGGATGATCCGGAGTTTTTGGGCCATTTTCAGCAACTCGGGGGGATTCCTACTGAACTGCTGCAGTACAAAGAACTGTTGAGTCTGCTTCTTCCGATCCTTCGGGCCGATTGCCGGGCATTGGAAAGTTTTCGTTCGACGGACGGCCGATTACTGACATCGCCGATGACGGTATTTGCCGGAGATGGCGACCGCTTCTGTTCGATCGATCAAGTGAAGCAATGGGACCTTTACGCGACGATTCCGATTGTTTCCTACCAGTTTCATGGCGGCCATATGTTTATTTTGGAAGAAACAGAGCCTGTTGCTGAATGTTTGTCCCGCATCCTTCGGACGACAGTCGCCAATGAGTCCGTTATACCGGTACGTAAATAATTCAACGAAATTCCCAAGCTGGAGGGAAACAAATGAAAGAAGAAACGATCACTTTGCATAAGGCGAGCAAGCCGGCATCGGTGTTTAGCAGTCGTGTATTTTCACGTATGTTCCTTTCCTATTCCATCTCAAGCATCGGTGATTGGTTCGATGTCATGGCGATGATCGTCTTGTTCACTTATGTCTGGAACGCAAGTCCACTGATTGTCTCCTCGCTTTCGATCACCTACGCGATTCCGAGTATTTTGCTCAGCCAATACACGGGTGTGCTCGCCGACCGGTTGCCCAAGCAGAAAATCATGGTGATCAGCGACTGGGTGCGGGCATTGTTTACTCTGTTTCTGATTTTTGCGCCTAATGTGTATTGGGCTCTACCGATCGTGTTCTTACGCGCAACGGCAAGCGTCTTTAATACACCGGCCCAGCAAGCCCTCATCCGCCATGTCGTGCCGGAAGAGCAATTGCTGCAGGCGACGACGCTGAATACGGTGGTCAACCAGATGGCGAAGGTCATCGGTCCGCTCATCGGCTCCGCATTGCTTACGATCACAACACCCAAGGTATGTCTGGCTATCAATGCCGTCAGCTTTACGATATCCGCTTTGATCTTAATGACAATTCGCCGCGTAAATGACAAGCCGGAAGCGAAAGAGCAGGCCAACGTCCATAAAAACCTGTTCGGAGCCATCCATAAAGGGTGGAGTGTGTTGTTGGTCAAAAAAATGCTCTGGATCAGCACCATTTTCTACATGCTCTGTCTCTTCGTGCTACTGATTTCCGACTCGCAGATCGGAGTTCTGCTCCGGAAGGTCGAACCGCATCACTCCGAGCTGCTCGGCATCATCATGGCGTCCGTATCCATCGGGATTGTGCTTGTCGGAGGATTTTTCACGAAAGTCAAGCAATTGAACGGATTGTACGGTTGGTTTTTCGGAGGCGGCAGCATAGCTGGAGGCGTGTTCTTCTTTGGGCTGGGACTGGTCCAAGAAGGCACGAATAAATGGCTCTACGCAGCCGGCGCCATGCTTGGCGGCATGGGGATCGGCACGGTGATGATGGTCTTCAACTATTTGGTGCAAAAGGAAACGCCTAAAGAGATGATCGGCCGGGTTGCGGGTATCGTCGCATCGCTGTCAAGCCTCGTTTTCATACTTGGTCCCTTACTCGGAGGAGTTCTGGTCACCCGGTTCGGTGCCCAGTTTGCCTTTAGAGTATCGGGCATCTCCGTCCTGGCGATAGGATTTCTGGGTATTTTGCTGCAAAAGGTGATTTGGAAAAAAACGAACGAGCCTGCAAAAGTAAGTGCATGAAGCCATTCAATTGCTAAGAAGGGGGGCCGCATCGTGGAACAAAAGATGGTAGGAATTATCGGGGGAATGGGCCCTTACGCCTCCTCCGCATTCGTCAACACGGTGTACGAGCGAAATTTGATCTCATGCAAGGAACAGGAAGGTCCGCGTCTTGTCCTCTACTCCGATCCGAGTCTTCCGGACCGGACGTCCACCTTGCAATCCGGCGAATCCTCTGCACTTGTCGCCAAATTGGAGAGCATTTGCCGTCAACTGGAAAAAATCGACGTCGATTATTTGATTATGGCTTGCGTCACAGCTCATTCCTTCCTCGATGAGCTGCCGCCATCGCTTATGCCCCGGGTGATCAATTTGATCAGCATCATCCAATCGGAGGTACAACTTTCCTCCAAACGGTATTTGCTGCTGGCAACGGAAGGGAGCTACCGCAATAAATCGCTGACCGGGCCGAATATCATCCATCCGAGCGAGCATCATCAGCATGAGATTCATCAGATTGCTTATTCTCTGAAGACAGCAGGTGAGCAGCATCCGATGATCAACCATATGTTCTCCCGCATACAGGAACTCGTCCTGCTCTATAAAGCGGACGGCTGGATAAGCGGCTGCACGGAGTTCCATTTGCTGAGCCGCTATGCATACTCGCGGAAAGATAAGCGGAGATTCCACATCGTGGACCCGCTGATGGTGCTGGCGAACAATTGGAAACAATTAGAAAACTACACGAAAGGGGGCGGGGTGCTGCATGAGCGGGTCCAATTCTGCGGTGCATAACCGATTTTCGCGTATGGCAGCCGAAGTTCCTTCTCGCACGGCGATTTCCTTCGAAGGAAGCGAAATGACGTATGGGGAACTGGAAGAGCGTGCGAACCGCCTGGCGAACCTTTTGCTTGATCACGGGATTTCCGCAGGCGAGCCTGCCGTTATTTTCCTGGAAAAAGGTATCGAAGCCGTCATCGCGATGATGGCAACCTTCAAAGCCGGTGCCGCTTACGTGCCGCTGGATCCCAACGGGCCATGCGAACGAACGAAGATGATCCTTGCCGAGGTTGATCCTAATTGGATCATCACCGCCGCGAAGCACGGTGCTTTATTGGAACGGATTCTTCCGGTGGAACCCCCTCGAAATTTCGTCGTGATGGATGAAAAGGCTGAAACGATAGCCAGTTTCGCGGGAAAGCTTTTTACAAATGAAGCGATCAAAGCCTGTTCTTCGGCAAACCCGGATATCGCCATAGATGAGCGGGAAATGAATTATATCTTCTATACGTCGGGAACCACCAGCCAGCCGAAAGGCGTAATGGGCTGCCACAAAAGCTTGGCCCATTTTATCGACTGGGAAATCGGAGAATTCGGTGTCGGTCCGGAGGACCGCGTCAGCCAGCTGGCGGCCATGACGTTCGATGCCTCGCTGCGCGATATATGGGTACCGCTTTGCGCAGGCGCGACGGTTTGCTTACCGCATCCGGACACGGTACTCAACCGCTGCAAGCTGCTGAAATGGCTGGAGTCGGAGAGGGTCACCATCGTGCACTGTGTGCCAAGCCTTTTTCGGAATGTACTTAGCGCTCTGCAAAGTCTCGACTCAGCGGATCGCATGAAGGCACTTCCTCAACTACGTCTGGTGCTGATGGCAGGCGAAGCCCTTGGCGTCAAGCCGGTAGCCCAGTGGCAGAAAATTTTCGCGGACCGCATTTCGCTTATTAATTTGTATGGCCCGACAGAAACGACGATGGTGAAGCTTTTTTACCGTATTGGCGAACTGGCTAACGGCCAGCAGTCGATTCCGGTGGGAAAAGCCATGAAAGGCGCATCTGCGCTTATCCTGAATGAAAATCAAAAGCTTTGCGGCATCGGCGAAATGGGCGAAATCTATATCCGTACCCCCTACATGACGTTAGGTTATTATCAGAGACCGGAATGGACCGCTCAAGTATTTTTGCAAAACCCGCTCCATCAGGAATACGATGACCCGGTTTACCGGACAGGCGATTTGGGCTACTATCTCCCGGACGGAAATGTCGAGTTTGTCGGACGCAAGGATACTCAAATCAAAATCCGCGGGATGCGCGTGGAAACTGGCGAAATCGAGGGGGCGCTCTGCGAGCATCCATCTATTGAGGAAGCGGCCGTCGTCTATACACAAGATACTGAAGGGGAGTACCGTATATTCGCTTTTTATACAAGTAAAACCATTCTCGGCCATGAACGTGAAATGCGCCACTTTCTTAAGGATAGGCTGCCTGCCGCGATGATTCCTTCCCGCTTTATCCGATTGGAGCAGCTGCCGCTCAACACCAACGGCAAAGTGGACCGAGCGCAGCTTCAACAAAAAAGTCATGATCTGATTCATAAAAACGCGTCCGAGTACATAGAACCCGTAACGCCGACGCAGCAAAAAATCGCCGTGATTTGGCAGGACGTTTTGAAGCTGGATCGTGCGGGGATCGAAGATCATTTCTTTGCGGTGGGTGGGCACTCCCTAATCGCCATGCAGGTTGTTGTGCGTTTGAGAGAATCCCTTGGAGTCGATTTGAAGCTGAAGGATATCTTCGACTACACGACCATTTCTGAATTGGCGGCGTATGTTGACGAACTGGCGGTTCAATCCGTCTCGGCGCGCCAAGAAACCATACCCGTGCTCCCTCCGCAAAACTCGTATGCACTCTCGCGCGGCCAGGAAAGGATCTGGTTTTTCGAAAAATTGACGCCGGGCTCCATCGTTTACAGCATTCCGAACACCTTTGATCTTACCGGTGAATTGGATGTCCGCATTTTCCGAGAAGCGTTGGAGCGGGTGATCGACCGCCATGAGACGCTGAGAACTACTTTTACGGAAATGGACGGATTGCCGCGTCAGTTCGTTCACGAACATGGAGACTGCCAATTTGCCTTTATCGACGCCACTCAGGTTGAAGCCGGCCAGCGGGAAGCTTATTGCCTGGAGCTTATGGAAAAAGACGCCCAAACGCCATTTGATCTGACGACGGGGCCGCTGTTGCGGGTCATGCTGTTCAAGCTGGAATCGAATCGGTACAAAATGTACCTGAACATTCATCATATTATTTCCGACGGTTGGAGCGGCGGCGTATTCGCGCGAGAGTTGGGGGCTTATTATTCCGCGCTTGCAAGCGGAACGCGCGCAGACATTGCGCCGATGGCGATCCAATTCCGCGATTACGCGGCTTGGCAGAACGAGCGCATTCGGCTGGGACAGCTGAAAAGTCAACAATCGTATTGGCTGGACAAGCTTTCCGAGCCTGCTCCCGAGCTCATTCTTCCTTATGACCTGCCAAAAACAGACGAAACGGATTTTGCGGGAAGTGCCGTTTACCGCATGCTGTCTAAGCAGACTTTGGATGAGCTTCACCGTTTGGCTCAGGAAGAGAACGTCAGCTTATATATGGTTTTGCTAGCTGCGCACTATTTGCTTATGCAGCGGTTGACGGGAGAAGACGACATCTTGATCGGCACCGGTCATGCCAACCGGAATCCGCAAGTGACGGAGTCCTTGATCGGTTTTCTGGTGAACACCCTCGTTCTGCGCATTCACCCTGCCAAGACTGAAACTCTCAGGGACGTGCTGCAAGCCGTGAAACAGCAATGCCTGGAAGCCTTCGAGCATCAGTCGTATCCCATCGATGAACTGCTTCACCAGCTGCAATCCGATTCGCCGAATCGCAGATCGTCGTTGTTTTCAACGCTGTTTATTTTGCAAAACGCCCCGATGGATATGAACTTTCCGGGCATTCAGGTTCGGTGGGAGGACAGCAAGCGTAGGACGAGCGAATTTGATTTTTCCATTCATGGCGTTGAGTATGAGGACGGTTTAAGTCTCATTTTCGAGTATAAAACGGCTTTGTTCAACCCGGAAAAGATCACCGAATTTGCCGATCAGTATGAACGGATTCTGGAGGCGATGGTAGAGGCGCCGGAAACGCCGCTGGCGGAGCTGATCTTACTTGGAGCGGAGGAGCGGGCGCTGTATGAAGCGCTGAACGCTACCGCCATGCCTTACCGGGATGAGTTGACGCTGGCCGAAGCGTTTTATGAAACAGCCGAACGTTTTTCCGGCGGGATGGCTGTGGTAACAGAAGAAAGGCGGTTGACCTATGCCGAGTTGAACGAAGCGTCGAACCGGGTCGCCCACATGCTGTTAGCTCATGGGATGAAGCCGGGGGACTTTGCTACGATCCTCATGGAGCGCAGTATCGAGACGGTCATCTCCCTACTGGGCGTGCTGAAAGCGGGCGGGGTGTATGTACCCGTCGATCCGGAGTATCCGGAGGAGCGGATTCGCTACATGTTAGCGGACAGCGGATCGCGGTATGTGCTGACCAAAAAGGCGTACTCTGAACGTGTCAGCGGATTACTGGACGGAGAGGAAGGCGAAAGGGC
>NZ_CBQR020000127.1 GCF_000455485.1 Gorillibacterium massiliense | reverse complement strand
AGATAAAAGGAGAACTGGATGAAGCGTTGTTCGAAGAGGCGCTGCAGCGAGTGGTGCGGCGTCATGAAGCCCTGCGCACGGTGTTCATCGAAGGGGAAGACGGACCGCGGCAGATGGTGCTGAAGGAAACAGTGGTACGGCTTGCGGTGGAAGATGTGCGGGAGCTTGCGGAAGAGGAGCGGCACGCTTACGTGCAGGAGCAAATCCGGCAGAGCGAGCAGGTGCCCTTCGATTTGGGGCAAGGGCCATTAATGCGGGCGAAGCTGTATCGGCTGGATGAGCAGACGTTCCGGTTGTACGCGTGCTTACACCACATCGTGACGGATGGATGGAGCATGCAGCGGCTGCAGCGGGAGTGGATGGATACGTACGGGAAGTTGTTGCGAAACGAAGCAACGGATGGGGAAGCGCCAAAGCTTCGGTACGTGGACTATGCGGAGTGGCAGACGAGAGAGTTGACGGAGGGCCGGTGGTCGGCAGAAGAGGCGTATTGGCTGGAGACCTTGGCCAAACCGCTGCCGAATCTGGATCTGCCGCTGGATTACGTACGACCGGAGACGCAAACCTACGCCGGGGATACGGTGAAGCTGGAGATTCCACGGGAGTCGGCGAAACGGTTGAAAGAGCTGGCGAAGCGGGAAGACATGTCGCTGTTCATGGTGCTGCTGACGGCGTACCTGATTGTGCTGCACCGGTTGACCCAGCAGGAAGATCTTGTCGTCGGCACACCGATTGCCGGGCGGATGAACCGAAGCTTGGAAGAAGTGTTGGGCTTTTTCGCCAACACGCTGGCGATCCGGGTGAAGCTTGCTGGCAACCAGACGGTGAAGGAGCTTTTACAGGCGGTGAAGGCGCAATGTTTGGGCGCGTATGAGCATCAGGCGTATCCGTTCGACATGCTGATCGAGAAGCTCAATCCCGAGCGTTCCCTCAGCCAATCGCCGGTCTTTTCAACGATGTTCGATTATATGAAAAACGAGAACGCAACGGACGATTTCGTTATCGATTGGGGCAAAGCCGAATTTTATACGAGCAAGTTCGACTTGCAGCTCTCTTTTGTGGAGGAACGTGATTCCGATCTTTACGGACTTTTCATTTACAATACCGATTTATTCAAGCAGGAAACGGTGAAGCGTTTTGCGGAGCTTTATGAGCTGGCAGTCGAAGCCGTGCTGGGTTCAACGGAAGCGACGGTCGGGGGAATCGAGCTTTTAAGCGCGAAAGACCGCGATGTCTACAGAAGGATGAACGATACCCAGGTCGATTATCCCCTGGACCAAACGATGCTGGATGCTTTCATCCGCCAAGCGGAAGATCACCCCGAACGGAAGGCCGCGACTTGTGAGGGACAATCGCTCACGTACGGAGAGCTGCATGAAAGCTCCAATCGGCTTGCCCATTTGCTGCGGCGCGAGGGAGTGAAGCCGAATCAACTGGTAGCTGTCATGATGGAACGCGGTCTTGATCTCTTGGTTGCTTTATACGGAGTGTTGAAAGCCGGAGCCGCGTATGTTCCGATCGACCCGGAATACCCGGACAAACGGATCCAGTACATGATTTCCGATTCGGAGGCAAATGCCGTCATTACCAAATCCGCCTATCTTCCTTCTTTCATCCGTCCAATGGATGGAGTTGAAAACCCGTCAAAGCTTGCGGCGATCGTATTGATGGAAAATGATGGAGGGCAACGGATTCCGGAAGGGATCAGGCTCTATACGAAAAATGATTTGGCAAGCATGCCGCCGGAAACGCCGCAAGGGGTTAACCGTCCCGAGGATTTGGCTTACATGATCTATACTTCCGGTTCCACCGGAAATCCCAAGGGCGTACTGACCTGCCATAAAGCCATCGTCAACCGGCTGCTTTGGCATCAGGATACGTTCCGCGCGCAGCCAAATGACGTAATTTTGCAGCGGACGACGGTGTGCTTCGACGATTCGATCATCGAGCTGTTTTGGCCGTTGCGTCATGGTGCTTGCATGTCCATCGTCATGAAGGATATGGTGGCGGACTCCTATCGCCTGCTCGCACATATAAGGCGGGAACGAATCTCCTATCTACAATTTGTGCCATCACTCTTCGGCCTTCTCCTTGGAGCCATGCAGGATATGCCTGCGGCGGAATGGGCGGATATTCCGGTTCGGACCATCATCGTAAGCGGCGAACCGCTGCCCGTTTCCTATGTGAACCAATGGTTTGACATGATTCCGCAGGGCACCAGAATCGCCAACTTGTACGGAGCTACGGAGGCAGCTGTGGATACCACCGCCTTCATCATGGAGAACAAGCCAACCGGCATTCACGTGGGCTGCCCCATGGCGAACAACCAGGTCTATATCGTGAATCCGCAAGGCGCTCTCTGCCCCATCCATGTGAAAGGCGAGATCTATTTGGGCGGCGTGAACTTGGCTGAAGGATACCGCAACAATGCGGAAAAAACCGCGAAGTCCTTCGTCATGCACAAACTGCCTGGAGCGCCTGTCCAGCGGTTGTATCGAACGGGCGATTACGGACGGCTATTGCCAGACGGGAACATCGAATTTATCGGCCGGATCGACAATCAGGTCAAGGTTCGCGGATACCGCATTGAGCTTGGCGAAATCGAGGAAAATCTGGTGCTTCATCCCGAGATTTCAGCCGCTGTCGTGGTGGCGGTGAAAGGCGCGGACGGCAACAGCGCACTGTGCGGCTTCTATACATCCGCCGGCGGGAATTTGGATGTCGGCGAGATCAAAGCTTTCTTGAAGATGAGCTTGCCCGATTATATGGTGCCTTACCGGCTCATTCGGCTGGATCACCTCCCGCTGACGCCTAACGGCAAGGCGGACCGGTTGGAGTTGGAGAAGCAAGCCCGGGAATCGGCTGCTGATCGGACGGA
>NZ_CBQR020000126.1 GCF_000455485.1 Gorillibacterium massiliense | reverse complement strand
GGATATCAGCGGGTTGCCGGAGGAGCAGCAGGACGACCGTATTCAAACTCTGCTGGAGTCTGATGCTTCCCAGCCGTTTGATTTGGCGCAAGGTCCGTTGATGAGGGCTTACTTGATTCGTACACAAGCCGAGAAGCACGTGTTCCATCTGAATCTGCCCCATATCATAACGGACGGGTGGAGCGAGGACGTACTGCTACGGGAGTTGTCATCTGCTTACCGGGCTTATGCCGTCGGCGAGCATCCCGCACTGCCGCAGCTTCCGCTACGTTATGTGGATTATGCCCAATGGCAGCGCGACAGTTTGGCGGCAGGCAAATTCGCCAATGACGAGCGGTACTGGCTCAATGTGCTGCAAAAGCCTCTGCCGGAGCTCAATCTCGACCTGGATTATCCCAGACCGGATATTCAAACCTTCGATGGCGCCGCTGTGCCGGCGACGGTAGCGAAGGATACGGCCGAGGCTCTGCGCGTTCTGGCCAAGCAGCTTGACGTCTCCTTATATGTTCTCTTGCTCAGCGCTTACTTCTTGCTGCTGCATCAGGAGACGGGCGACCGCGACATCGTCGTGGGAACGGCGATAGCTGGACGGACCGATGAATCGCTGGAATCCGTCATCGGGTTGTTTTTCAATACCCTTGCGGTTCGCGCGAAGCTGGAAGACAACGATGATTTCGAGACGCTGCTCACGCAGGTTAAGCAGCAATGCCTGGAATCCTTCGAGCATCAGGATTACCCCTTCGACATGCTGATCGAGCTTATCAAGCCAAACCGAGCGAAGGGACGTACTCCGCTGTTCTCGACGATGTTCCATCTGCGGAAGGCATCCGGCCATTTGGCGTTGGGATCGCTCAACATGGAGCCGCTTCCCTACCGCGGCCATACGGTGAGCAAGTTCGACGTGTCTCTGGCGGCGTTGGATACGGATGACGGGATTCAGCTTTATTTCGAATATAATACCCGCCTTTTCAAAGGAGAAACGATGGAAAGATGGGCCGCAACCTATGCGGAACTCTTGCATGCCCTTTCCGAAGCCGCCAGAGAAGGAGTCACGCTATGAAAATAAAAGGAATCGCTCTAAATACGCGAGGACGGTCGGAGTCGGACAACGATCAGCTTCGGCACTACCTTGCCTGGAACGGGAGCAAAAGCGCGTATCCCGATACCAAATCCATTGTGGATCTGTTTGAAGACGTTGTTGCGAGGGTTCCGCAGCAAGTCGCGATTTCATCTGCAAGCGGCGCGATCACTTTCGCGGAACTGAATCGCCGCGCCAATCAAACGGCGCACATGCTGCTGGCTACAGGGCTCAAGCAAGGCGGATACGTTGCCGTATTGATGGACAGAAGCCTGGAGTTTCTCGTTACCATGATGGGTGTACTCAAGGCCGGCGGGGCTTACGTTCCGATGGATGCCGACGCCCCGGAGGAAAGATTGCGTCACATCGTGACCGATTGCGGAGCGTCGCATATTTTAACCAAATCGATTTATTTGGACAAAGCGGATCGCTTGCTGGACATCGACCGGCAGGAGGCGGATATCCATCCGCTTGTCCTGCTGGGTGACGGCCATTGGGACTGCTACAGCGCGGAAAATCCCAATGTGCAGGTCGGACCCGGCGATGCGGCATATGTGATCTACACGTCGGGCTCGACGGGAATGCCCAAAGGAGCGAAACTGCTGCACGGAGGCGTCGTCAACTTGGCTGTCTGGATGCAGGAGTCATTCGGCTACCGCGAGGGCGATACGATTTTGCAGTTTGCGCCTTTTACCTTCGACTTGTCCGTGGCGGAAATCTACCAAGGGCTGCTGTCCGGGGCGACGCTTCATCTGCTCTCCAACGAGGAACGCCAGTCCGTTGCGCTGTTTGCAGCAGCAGTAGCCCGTCATCAGGCCGTTTCGGTAATGATTCCCACCGTCTTTATCAATCAGTTGGCTACGTATCTGGAAGACGAGGATTATGCCAAGCTGGCGACGCTGCGTACGATTTTTATCGTTGGTGAAGTGTTGATGGGTGAAGTCATCCGTTTGTGGCAAAGACGTTTCGGATCGCGCATCCATTTGATGAATTTGTACGGCCCGACGGAGTGCACCGTTTACAGCACCGTTTACGATATTCCCGCGGCGCTGGACGTGGAGGTTGCCCGAGTACCCATCGGCCGTCCTCTGCCCAACTATGAGATCTATTTGCTGGATCGCGGGGGAAGATTATGCCCGCCTGGCACGGTGGGCGAAATTCATATCGGTGGAATTGCTTTAGCGGAAGGGTATCATAACCGACCGGAAAAGAACGCGGAGTCTTTCGTGCCGCACCCGTTCTCCCAGAAACCTGGGGCTCGCTTGTACAAAACCGGCGATCTGGCGGTCATGCTCCCCGATGGAAACCTCGACTGCCTGGGGAGAAATGACAGTCAGGTGAAAGTACGCGGGTTCCGGATTGAAATCGGCGAGATAGAAAATGCCATGCTACAGCATCCCGGGATTTCGTTTTCCTGTGTAATTCTGCGCAAGGATGACGACGACAATGCTTCTCTGCACGGTTTCTACGTCGCATCTTCGGCCGTGGAGGCTTCTGAGGTTAAGAACTTTTTGGGCCAAAAGCTTCCCGAATATATGGTGCCTTCCAGTCTATTGCGGCTTGATGCCATGCCGCTTTCCTCTCATGGAAAGGTGGATCGCAAGGCTTTAGTGGATAAGCTCGCAGAGGTCTTGTCCGCGAGTCGAGACGGCGAATTCACCGAGCCTGTCACGCGAATGCAGAAAGCTTTGGCGGCCATTTGGTCCGAGGTGCTGCAGCGGGGGAATATCGGGTTACACGATCATTTCTTCGAGTTAGGTGGCCATTCTCTGCTGTTGATGAAAGTCGTCAACCGGATTCGCGCTCAATTCAGTATTCCGGTCAGCTTGAACGTCCTTTACTCGTATCCGCGGCTTGATCAGCTTGCAGAATATCTGGAGTCGCAGTCTGCTCAGGGCCAAGTTTTAAGCGAGACCAAGAAACAAGCGATTCCGCGGTTGGAAGCGAAGGAACGGTATTCCCTATCCAATGCTCAAAGGCGGCTATGGTTTCTGTATAAAGCAAACGAGCTTGACGACTCGTATGGGGTATCCGTTCATCTGCATTTCGAAGGCGAGCTGGACATTCCGCTGCTGCAAAAAGCTTTCTCCGCCCTCATGGCCCGACATGCTTCTTTCCGTACGAGGTTCGTTGAACGGGACGGTAAGCCCTATCAAATCATTGATGAACAAAGCGGCTCTGAACTGCAGGTAATCGACCTGACCGCTCTCGATCCTGATTCGCAGGAAGAGCAGATTCGGCTGCAAGTGGCTCATTTGGAGCATACGCCATATCTGCTGGCAGAAGAGCATGCCGTGCGGTCTGTCCTTTTTCGGCAGAGTCCCGTGCAGCATCAACTCTACCTCGGAATGCACCATATCATCACCGATGGCTGGAGTCTTGAGATCATCTGCCGCGAATTAGGTGAATCGTATGCGTCGCTCATGGAGGGGGACAAGATCCATTTCGCTGATTTGCCACTCAGCTACGCGGATTATGCGGAATGGCAGGAAAAGCTGGTTGCGGAAAACGGGTTCGAACTAGAGAAAGCATTCTGGGAGGAACGGCTGGTAAAGCCCCTTCCAGCTATCGAGCTTCCCCGAGATGTCGCGGCAGAAGGAAGAAACAGATCTGCAGGTGCGGTGGAACGGCATGTCCTCGATTCTGATCTTACGGCTGCGCTGCGCGAGACGGCCAGCAGGGCGGATATTCCGCTGAATATGGCGATGATGGGCGCTTATGCGGCGATGCTCCATGCCGTCACAGGTGAGGACGATCTATTGTTCGGCACGCCGGTGGCGGGCAGAAATCATG
>NZ_CBQR020000125.1 GCF_000455485.1 Gorillibacterium massiliense | reverse complement strand
GCGGGCAGAAATCATGAGTCGTTGGAGGAAATCGTAGGCTTTTTCGTTAATACGCTGCCTATTCGTTTGCGCTTCAACGGTCAAGGGACAATGGGGGAACTGATTCAGACCGTTAAGACTGCGTGTCTGGAAAGCTATGAGCATCAGGCCTATCCTTTCGATTTAATCGTAGAGCAAGTCAATCCTGAGCGAGAAGCCGCTTCTTCCGCAATGCTAACCACGATGTTCCAATTCATGCCGGCGATCACGGAAAAAAGAGTGCATGATTCGCTCAAAATGAGGGTTGATTTGACGCAAGGGGAAGATCAGACGAGCAAGTTTGATTTGTTCTTTACGGTGACGGATGCGGGGCAGGATACGCTCAGTTTGGCCGTCAATTATGATACAGGCCTGTTCAGCCAAGGTATGGTCACCCAATTTATGCACATGTACGAACAGATATTGGCAGCAATGGTGGAGGCGTCGGAAACGCCTCTGGCGGAGCTGGATCTACTCGGCAAGGAAGATCGGGAACTGTATACGGCGCTGAACGCTGCCGCCATGCCTTATCGGGACGAGTTGACGCTTGCCGAAGCGTTCTATGAAACAGCCGAACGTTTTTCCGGCAGGATGGCAGTGGTGACGGAGGAACGACGGTTGACCTACGGCGAATTGAACGAAGCGTCGAACCGGGTCGCCCACATGCTGCTGGCTCATGGAATGAAGCCGGGGGACTTCGCTACGCTCCTTATGGAGCGCAGTATCGAGACTGTCGTTTCCCTGCTGGGCGTGCTGAAAGCAGGCGGGGTGTATGTACCCGTCGATCCGGAGTATCCGGAAGAGCGGATTCGCTACATGTTATCTGATAGCGGATCGCGGTATGTGCTGACCAAGAAGGCGCACGCCGAGCGTGTCGCTGGATTACTGGACGGGGAGGAAGGTGAAAGGGT
>NZ_CBQR020000124.1 GCF_000455485.1 Gorillibacterium massiliense | reverse complement strand
AGATCACAGGAGAGCTGGATGAAGCGTTGTTCGAAGAGGCGCTGCAGCGGGTGGTGCGGCGGCATGAAGCGCTGCGCACGGTGTTCCTCGAAGGGGAAGACGGACCGCGGCAGATGGTTTTGAAGGAAGCGGCGGTGCGGCTTGCGGTGGAAGATGTGCGGGAGCTTTCGGAAGAAGAGCGGCATGCCTACGTGCAGGAGCAAATCCGGCAGAGCGAGCAGGTGCCCTTTGATTTGGGGCAAGGGCCATTAATGCGAGCGAAGCTGTATCGGCTGGATGAACAGACGTTCCGGCTGTACGCATGCCTGCACCACATCGTGACGGACGGATGGAGCATACAGCGGCTGCAGCGGGAATGGATGGATACGTACGGGAAGTTGTTGCATAGCGATGCGGTGGACGGGGAAGCGCCAAAGCTGCGGTACGTGGACTACGCGGAGTGGCAGACGAGAGAGTTGGAGGAAGGCCGGTGGTCGGAGGAAGAGGCTTATTGGTTGGAGACCTTGGCCAAACCGCTGCCGAATCTGGAGCTGCCGATGGATTACGCACGGCCGGAAACGCAAACGTACGCCGGGGATACGGTGAAGCTGGAGATTCCACGGGAGTCGGCTAAGAGGTTAAAGGAGCTGGCGAAGCAGGAAGACATGTCGCTGTTCATGGTGCTGCTGACGGCGTACCTGATTGTGCTGCACCGTTTGACTCAGCAGGAAGATCTCATCGTCGGCACGCCGATTGCCGGACGGATGAATCGAAGCTTGGAGGAGGTGCTGGGCTTTTTCGCCAACACGCTGGCGATCCGGGTGAAGCTTGCGGGCAACCAGACGGTGAAGGAGCTGCTGCAAGCTGTGAAGGCGCAATGTTTAGGCGTGTACGAGCATCAGGCGTATCCGTTCGACGTGCTGATCGAGAAGCTCAATCCCGAGCGTTCCCTCAGCCAATCGCCGGTTTTCAGCACCATGCTGAGCTACCATGAATTCAACATGGTCAAGGAAAGCAACGGGCTGCAGATCATGCCTGTTAGCGAGAATATCCCCGTTGCGAGCAAGTTTGATCTCACCGTCAACGTCCAAGAGAAGCAAGACGCGCTTCAACTGGAACTGGATTACAACAAAGATTTGTTCCGGCGGGAGACGGCTGGCCGATTCCTCGAAATGCTCGCACTTGCATGCGAACGGCTGGCGGATCCGGGCGGAGTCGTCGGCAGTTTGGATATTTTGCCTTCATCCGACCGCCTATTGCTGGAGCGCGCGAATGATACCTCCGTTCAAACAGAGGCAGGCACCATTAACGAGCGGTTCTCGCTAATCGCACGCAAGTATCCGGAGCGGATCGCGCTTTCTATGAACGAAACCGTGTTGACGTATGCGGAGCTTGATGCCAAGTCCAATCAAGTGGCCAATGTGCTTCTTGAGCGCGGCTTGCGCAAGGGTGACTTTGTCGCAATCCTGCTGCATCGGTCGCCCGAATTCGTCATTTCTCTGCTCGGCGCGATTAAAGCGGGAGGGGCGTACGTGCCGATCGACCCGGATTATCCGGCAGAACGCATCGGGTACATGGTTGCCGACAGCCAGTCCGCTTTCCTGCTGACCGAGAGCGCCAACGCGGAATTGCTGGAAAGGGTCGCTGCTACGGAAGATTCATCCACGAACAAACAATTGAATAAAAACGTGGTCTATGTGGATCAAATCGAGGATCATGCGAATACGGGCAAGCCGCAAGGGGACGTTTGCGGAACGGATTTGGCCTACATGATATACACTTCGGGTTCGACCGGAAGACCGAAAGGAACCATGATCACCCACCAAGGGGTTATGAATTTAACACACTGGCTGGTTGAGCAGTTTGGTTTTTGCGACCGTGATACGGTTTTGCAATTCGCCTCCTTCAGCTTCGACGCTTCCGTGGTGGAATGGATATCCGCGCTCTTAAGCGGCGGAAGGCTTCATCTGCTCTCATCTTCCGAGAGACTTTCCGTTCAGGAATTTGCCGCAGCAGTCGAGCGTTCACAAGCGACTTGCGCTATGTTCCTTCCACCGGTGTTCTTTAAACAGATCGCCGATCTTCTGGATGACGGTGATGCGTCGAAGCTTGCTTCCTTGCGCTATGTAACCGTCGGGGGAGATATGGTTCTGGCGGAGACGATCCGCGCCTGGCAGCGCAGGTTTGGAACGCGCATTAGGCTTGGCAACGGATACGGTCCCACGGAGTGTACGGTTGTGACGTGCTATTGCGACATCCCCGATTTGATCGGTGAGCAGGCGAGCTTCATCCCCATCGGCAGTCCACTGCCGAATTATCAAGCACACGTGCTGAACGAACAGCTGCAGCCGTGTCCGGTAGGCGTTCCCGGAGAGCTTTACGTCGATACAGTCGGTATTGCTAAAGGCTACTGGAACCAGCCGGAGAAAACCGCCGAGGCATTCATCCCGAATCCTTTTGCCAAGACGCCTGGTGTGAAGCTCTATAAAACCGGAGATATCGTCAAATGGCTGCCAAACGGTCAACTGGTTTGCTTGGGACGGAAGGATTCGCAGATCAAAGTGCGCGGCTTCCGCATCGAACTGAGTGAAATCGAGAACAGATTGCAGCAGCTCGAGGGAATCGAACAAAGTGCGGTAACGGTTCGAAAGAGCGGGGAAGGCGAAAGCAGACTGTTTGCTTTCTATACCTGTGCCGCGGAGAACCTTCTATCCGAAGAGTTTGTGCGTGCTTATTTGAAGCGGACGCTGCCCATCTTCATGATCCCTCATGTGATCGCCCTCCTGAATGAAATGCCGCTCTTGCCCAACGGTAAAATCAACCGCAAGGCGTTGGACTTGGTGGAGATTTCTCCGCAAACGGAGAGCTACCAAGCCCCGCGCAACGAGACGGAAAACAGGCTGGCCCGCATCTGGGAGATGTGCTTGAAGCATGAGCCTGTCGGCATCCACGACAATTTCTTTGCCATCGGCGGGGATTCCATTGTCAGTTTGCAGGTAACGGCAAGATGCATTCAAGCGGGACTGCCGCTGCGTACGCACGATATTTTCCGGCACCAGACGGTTGGGGAACTGGCAGGTATTCTAGATGAACGCCTGGTAGAAGCGGCGGCATTAGCGGCGTCAGCAGGAAACGCCTTATCTGCCGAGCAAGATCTTGCCTCTGCGCCGTTCTCATGGCCGCAAGCGCCTGCTCATACGCTGGGACCGGTACAGGAATGGATTTTCACACAGCCTGACTTCAATAAAGATTTCTATTTCTTCCCGCTGAACATCCGGATCGAAAAGGCTTTGGATCCGCACAAAATGGCGAAAGCCATCCGCATGCTGGCGGCTCGCCACGAGATGCTGCGGGCAAACGTGGTTATCGAAGAAGGACTGCCGAAATGGCATGTTTACCCTATCGGAACCGAACCTGATGTTCACATTGTGGACATATCCAACTTTGGTGAAAAGGAACAAGAAGCGGAGTTGAGCCGGCTTGAGCTAAGTTTGAAACGGGAAATCGCCTTAGCCCGAGGGCTGCTATTCAAAGGGGCGGTCGTTCAATTGAGTGACCAATCGTACCAGATCATGCTGCTTGTCCATCACTTCGTATTCGATGCCGTCAGCCAACGGATCGCGGCAGCCGATCTGATTGAATTTTACGAGAAATTAGCGCGCGGCGAGCAACCCGATGTGCAGCCGGCAGGCGCCTCGTTCCTCCAATGGCTGTCTATTGCCAGAGCGTTCATCAACTCTCCCCACGGGGAAGAAGCGCTGAACTACTGGGGGCAGATGGTAGAAAGAATGCGATCTTCCAAAGGAATCTCTTTTATTGAAGCAGGAGGAGATGAAAGGGATAAGCTCCAAAACTACCGGAATTTCACGGCGGTCATTGACGAAGCGGCAACGGCACGGCTGCTGAAGGCAAGCGGTGGCGATGGCAAACTGGAGACGAAGCACATTTTGCTTAGCTCCGCCGTTAGAGCGGTTGCCGCCTGGACGGGACGGAACCAGGTCCTGATCAATTGCGAAGGCCATGGCCGGAATTTGCTGCACGAGGATTATTATGCCGATTTGTCCCGAACAGTTGGCTGGTTTACCAGCATGTATCCCTTTGCTTTCAAAGTCCGCCGGGAACAAAGCGCCTATGCGAACGCCGTGATGGTCCGGGATGCACTGAGCAAATCCCGCAAGGCGGCGCGACCTTCGGCATGCTTCGCTGCTGGCGCGACGATGATGCAGGTGAGCGGCTTCTGAGCGGGTATCGCGACCCTGACATTTGGTATAACTACTTGGGCCAATTCGATAATGTTAGAGCGTTCGCCGAGCAGTGGAAGGTAACTGGTCCTGCGGCAGAAAACAACGATCCCCAAAGCAAAGCGCCCTATAAACTTCTGATCACCAGCAGTATCCATCAAGGCAAGCTTCACTTAAATATCAA
>NZ_CBQR020000123.1 GCF_000455485.1 Gorillibacterium massiliense | reverse complement strand
CAAAGCGCCCTATAAACTTCTGATCACCAGCAGTATCCATCAAGGCAAGCTTCACTTAAATATCAATTACAATGCTGCGATTTTTGCGAAAGAAACGATAGAGCGGCTAGTCGGCCATTTTGCTCAAGAGACAGATGTGCTGCAGGAGGAGGCGATGTCGGTAAGGGTATAACAAGTCAAAAAGTAGGAAGGAGGTAGTAAAGACAAATGGAGAGACGGCTTTCTATCATAACCGGTAAAAAACAGACAACCGTGCAGGCGTTTCCTTGTACATTGCCTGCCGTTCTTGAGCAAACGGCGGCCCGCTTTCCGCAGAGCGGCATTATTCACGTGGCCGGGGACGGAACGGAAGATAAACAAACGTATGCAGATTTGCTGGCCGATGCACGGAAGGTGCTAACAGGCTTGCAGGCGCTTCATCTTCAGGCCGGGGATCGGATCATTTTGGAAATACACGATTCCCGAAAATTTTTGAGTACGTTTTGGGGGTGTCTGTTGGGTGGGATCATTCCCGCCCCGCTGCACACGCCGTCTTCCTTCAAAGCGGATTCCGACGGCATCCGAAAAACGATGGGGGTATGGAATCTACTGGGGAAGCCGCCGATCGTAGCGGATGAGCGGGTGATTCCGTATTATGAGCGCTTGGCGGACAGCGAACCCTTCGCGGGACTGCAAACGATCAGCGCCGAATCGCTGATGGCGGGGAATGGTGTTCCCCGGCTGCACAATCCTGCTGCTGAGGATATAGCGTTCGTTCAATTTTCTTCCGGAAGCACGGGAGCGCCAAAAGGGGTGCAGCTCACTCATCGCAATCTGATCCACAATGCCTGTTCCATTAATGAATACATCCAAATTACCGGACAAGACTTTTGCGTAAACTGGATGCCTTTCTATCACGATATGGGATTGGTCGCCATGCATCTCGCGCCGCTCTTTGCCGGCATCAATCAGGCGAAATTAGCACCGGATACGTTTTTGGCGAAACCTGTGCTCCTTCTGTCAAAGATTTCTGAGCATCGGGGGACGATTTCCGGCAGCCCGAATTTCGGTTTTGAGTGGATGTGCCGCAATGTGCCGGATGACGAGCTGGCGAAATTGGATCTGCGCAGTTTGCGGCTGTTCTATAACGGGGCGGAGCATATTTCCAAAGATACGTCGGAGAGGTTCAATCAAAAATTCAGCTCTTGCGGTCTCCGCCCGGAAGCCAATCTGCACGTGTACGGAATGGCGGAAGCATCGGTTGCAATCGCGGCGGCGCCTGTCGGCAGCTTGCCATTCTATCATTTACTCGATCAGGATGCCTATGTAAACGAAGGGCTAGCGGCAGATGCCCGCATGGCGGAATCCCGTACATTATGTACGGCGGATGAAGGCTATCCCCTTTCCGGCATCACTATTCGCGTCGTGAATGACCAAGATGAAGTCGTGGAGGAGAACCGCATCGGCCACATTCAAATTCAAGGTCCTAACGTGACGCAAGGTTATTATCGCAATGATGCCGTGAATGCCCAGCTATTCCAAGACGGATTCCTGCGCACGGGAGATATGGGTTTCATTCGGGACGGAAGGATCGTCATAACCGGGCGGATGAAGGATTTGATCGTCATCAACGGTCACAATCATTACGCTCACGATCTCGATGAAATGCTTCTGGGAGCATTAGGGCTAATGCCCGGGGATATTGTCACGGTTGGTGCCCCCGATCCGTTGACCGGACGGGACGTTTTTCTCGTATTCGTCCGCTTTCGCGGGACTGACCAAATCTTTGAAGACATCCGGGCTTCGGTGCAAAGCACGCTGCGAAGCTTGATCCAGGCGGAAGCCGACTGCATCTATCCGGTCAAAATGATTCCGAAAACGACCAGCGGAAAAATTGAGCGCTACAAATTGATCAAGTGGTATTTGGAAAACGGCGAGGCCTTTAGGAAGCGTTTGAAGAGCCCCATTCAAGATTCTTCCATGAACGAATCGCTAGAATCACCGACAAGCGGCAAAGTGCCGAAGGGTGAGGCCGAAAGCCCGTTGCACGAGATTTGGGCTCGTGTGCTGGGGATAGATGCAGGGCGGATCAGAGAGGAGGATTCGTTCACGGAGCTGGGTGGAACGTCGCTGAAGGCGATGCAGCTTGCCGGGGAAGTGCAAGCGCGCTTTGGCCCGCACAGTATGGACGTTGCCGATATCTTCGAATGCGAGACCTTTGGCGCGTTATCCGACTATCTGCAAAAACGAGGGGCTCTTCAAGAGCAAAAACGGGATGAAGATTCACCTCCATCGCTTCCAATCAGGCAGGCGCACTCCCTCCGTTTCCCGTTATCCCGCGGGCAGCAGCAGCTCTATTTTCAATATTTGTTGAATCCCGCTGACGGTTCGTACAATGTGCCGGTTACCGTTGCGCTTCGCGGTTCTTTGGATGCGCTAAGCTTGCAAAAAGCTTTGGATCGCGTAGTGCATAAACATGAGATTTTGCATGTGTCCATCGTCGATGAGGCAGGAGTGCCGGTGCAGCAAGTACAAGCGGGTCTGACTGTTCCCTTGGAGCAGCATGTTTGGAGAGCAACCGCGGAAGATGACAAGCTCAGCGAATGGCAAGCTTATGTGGAAAAAGACAAGTTCAAGCCGTTCGTTCTTGAAAATCCTCCGCTGATGCGCTGTCGGTTGTTCGATCTGGGCAACGGTGAATACAGGCTATATGTGAATATTCACCATATCATTGCCGACGGCTGGAGCATGGGAAAGTTGTTTAGCGACTGGTTCCGCTTCTATGACGAAGAAATACAGCCGAAGCCAACAACGGATGGCGGCGACTCGAGCGATGAAGTTCTGCGTTATTCCGACTTTGTCGCATGGGAACAGGCGTGGATGGACAGCGATTCTAAACGGCGGGAGGAAGCCTACTGGTTTGACCGGCTGCACAAGCCGCTGCCCGAATTGAGGATGCCCGTGCCAAGACGCACCAATGAACGGGTGTCAGATTCGTCAAAAACAGATACGGGAGGGATGATCCCCTTCCATATCGATGCCGTATTGAACCGCCAGATCTCGGATTTCGCTAAAGCCAGCGGCTGCACGTCCTTCGCCGTTCTGCTCGCCGCCTACTTCCAACTCCTGCACCGGTGCACAGGGCAACAGGATCTGATCGTCGGCATTCCCATAGCCGGGCGTACTGCTTCATGGATGGAGCCGCATATCGGACTTTTCCTGAACAAGCTGCCGATCCGCGTTGAACTTAACGGTTTGCAAACGGCTAGGAACCTGCTGGCATCCGTCAAAACTAGGCTGAACGAGGCGTATCGGCATCAAAGCTATCCCTTCGACGCTATGGTGCGGCAGTTGAATCCGGAACGCAGTATCGGCCGCAGCCCCATTTTCGCAACCATGTTCAATTTGGTGAATGTGCCTTTAGAGGCTTCTTCGACGGAATTGCAGATCCGGTTGGATGACATGAGCTTCGAAGCTTCCAAATACGACTTCGGGTTGCGGCTTACTCCCTATGACGGCGGGTTGAGGGGAGAGTGGCAGTATCGCACGGATTTGTTGGATGGGAAGGCGGCAAAGCGATTGGCGGATCAGTACATGAAAGTTTTGCAGCAGATGGTTGCTTCCGTCGATTGTCCGCTTAGCGATTTCGATCTTTCGCTGGAGGAAGACCACCTTTTATCGCTTCAACTAGGTTTATTTGAACGGTTGGCATGAAGATGGCAAGAACGAAGCAAGCCGAGGGAGGGATGAATTTGGATCAATCTGCTGCATCGGTACTCACAGCGCCAGGCGCTCTGACGGGACGAGTGCAGGCGGCGCCGGATCAAACGCTGCATGATGAGGTGCTGTATCCTCAATTTTTGTACGAAATGAAGCACTATTTACCCCATTATCTGCTTGCGGAAAAGGCCTTATTGCTCGAATATGCACGAATGGAACTCATCACCGGGGAGGAGATGATGACTCTTTCCGGTCTGTTGAATCAGGCGGATGGCGTGAACCTAGTCGCCGATCCGGAAGCCAACATGTCCGATATGTTTTTCACCATCGAAAAGTTCGTGTCCGACCGTTTGCCGCAGCCGGTAGCGACATGGCATGTGGACCGCAGCCGCAATGATCTTCAAGCTTGCGTGCAGGTGATGTTCACCCGGGCGAAGATCCTTGAGTTTGTCGGCGGATTGCTGGAGCTTTTCCCGTCCCTCCATCGTTTAGCCCTTGAGACGCTGGAAAAGCCGATGCCCGGCTATACGCATTATCAGAGCGCGCAGGTCATTTCGCCCGGCTTCTATTTTTCCGCGGTTACTGAGCAAGTGCTGGACGTGCTGCGCCACCTGTTATTCATCTACGACGATTTGAATCAATGTCCCCTTGGCGCGGGAGCGATGGCCGGCCATGAATTGCCTTGGGACCGCCGACGGTTGGCCAATCTTTTGGGTTTCTCGCATGATCGGCATCATGCGCTTCTAGCCGTTGGCTCGCGGGACTGGGCGCTGCGGGTAGCTGGGGAGTTGTCCACCTTCGGAGTGGCCGTAAGCCGAATCGTTACAGACCTGATTACGTGGGGCAGCAGCGGGTATGGCTTCATCACACTGCCCGACGAGATGTGCGGCATTTCCTCCGCGATGCCGCAAAAGAAAAATTTTACGATCTTAGAGAGAATCCGCGGCAAATGCGCCCACTTAAGCACTTATTACTTGGATATCGCCCTTGGCCAACGGAACACGCCTTTGACCAATTTGGTAGAGGTGAATAAAGAGGCGCTCAGCCAAATGAACGCTCTCTTTCAAACCGCAGGCTCGATCGTTCGTTTGCTCCATATGGTCATCGACCGTATAGGCTTTAACGAAGCGGCCATGCGCCAAGTTTGCGAGCAGGACTACTTGGGCGGCTTCGGGCTGGCGAATGCATTGACTCTTCACTATGGCGTTCCTTACCGTCAGGCGCAAGTCCTCACGGGAGCGTATATCACCGAATCGATAGCCAGGCATTTGAACCCCGCGCAGGTAGATGCCGACATGCTCCATTCGCTGTGTTTGCGGCAGGGGTACGATATCAAGCTGGATGAGGAGGAGCATGAGCGTTTATTCCAGGCGGATTTCAACCTCAGAAGCAAGCATTCTGCCGGTTCTGCCCATCCCGACTCCGTCCTCCGATTGTTAGAGCGGCAAAGCGAGGAATATGGCAGTGTCGCGGAGACATGGACGCAGCGGAAATCGGATGCCGAACAGATAGCATCCCGTCTGGAGCGAATCATGAAGAATGAAAGCGAGGCGAACAGATCGTACTATGTTAACGGCTGAGCGATTAACCGGAAAAGGGAGTTCTTTCGGCACATTCGGCGAACTGTTGCAAGGGGTTCTGGAGGACGGCACGGATTTCCTCGTGACTTTCCCCATCGAATGTTATGCCAACGCACTCTTTATTGTAGATGCGGAAGATGAAGATCTGACCGTTTTTCCCCCGTACAAGAAAAAATCCCGGCAGCTGGCCTCCTATATCCTGCAGCATTATGCGCTTCCGATTCGCGGACGGCTTGTGCTGGATGGTCAGTTGCCCATCGGCAAAGGTTTCGCCAGTTCTTCGGCTGACCTCGTCTCTACGGCGCGGGCTATTGCCAATTGCTACGGGCTGACGTTCTCCGACTCGCTGCTTGAATACTGGATGGGGCGCATCGAGCCTACGGACGGAGTGATGTACCCGGGCGCCGTGTCCTTTTACCATCGCCGCGTTCAGTTGCGTGAGTACTTGGGCGATTTGCCGTCCCTCACCGTCGTCGCCCTTGACGAGGGCGGGGAAGTGGATACCGTCGAGTTCAACAAGATTCGCAAACCCTTCGACAGTTCCGAGAAAAAAGAATACCGTGAGCTGCTGAACCGGCTAACGGCAGCTATAAAACTGCGCGACATGCACGTCATCGGCGAAGTGGCCACCCGCAGCTCGATCATGAATCAAAAATTGCGGCCGAAAGAGCATTTGGACGCTGTGCTTGCCTTATCCCGCAAAATATCCGGACTAGGCGTCGCAGTCGCTCATAGCGGTACCTGCCTGGGCATTCTGCTGTCCAATGATTCACCTAATTATCAGAAGCAGTTGATTCAAGCCTGCGACGGATTGTACGACATCGGGGGCAACGTGGGCGTATTTCAATCATGGAAGTCCAAAGCTGGGAAGGAGAGAGGATATCATGGTATTTTCTAATCTTATTGAGGCGATCGGTCACACGCCGCTGGTTCGTTTACAACCTGAAGGCGGGCTGGCTCAATTGTATGCCAAACTCGAAATGCAAAATTTGTACGGAATGAAAGACAGGGTGGCGAAACGCACGATTTTGGAAGCCCGGCGCAAAGGCATACTCCGTCCGGGAATGCCTATCATCGAAAGCTCCTCCGGAACAATGGCTCTTGGCGTTGCTACGGTGGGCACGTATTTGGGGCACGAAGTGCATATCGTGACAGACCCGCGCATCGACGACATTACCCTATGCAAGCTGAAGGCCCTCGGCGTTCATGTCCACATCGTGGAAAAAATGACCGGCAATGGCTGGCAAAGCGCCCGGCTGGAAGAGCTGGCGGAGCTCATGCGGGTATATCCCGGGAGTTTTTGGCCGCAGCAGTACGAAAACCCCGACAATCCGGGCAGCTATGCGGAACTGTC
>NZ_CBQR020000122.1 GCF_000455485.1 Gorillibacterium massiliense | reverse complement strand
ATCCGGGCAGCTATGCGGAACTGTCGGATGAGATCCGCACGGATCTCGGCGCAATCGATTACCTCGTCGGAGCCGTAGGCAGCGGCGGTTCGCTGTGCGGCTCAGCGCGGGCGATCCGATCATGGAGTCCGAATGTGAAAGTAATCGCCGTCGATGCGGTGGGAAGCATTCTTTTCGGCCAGCCTGATCGTCCCGGCCGTCTACAGAGCGGATTAGGCAATAGTATTTCGCCGAAAAATCTGGATTTGGCGCAGGTCGATGAAGTGCATTGGTTGAACGATGAAGAGGCGTTCAGCGCCACGCTGGAGCTTGCGCGGAGAGAGAAGATTTTTGCCGGCAACAGTTCCGGTTCCGTTTACGCCGTCGCTTCTTGGCTCAGCCGCCGAATTTCGGCCTCCGAACGGATCGTCGCCATCTTTCCGGACCGGGGAGACCGATATTTCAATTCCATTTTCAACGATCAATATCGCGAGAAGCACAACCTTGCCTTCCGCATGCCACAAGAGCCGACTCTTGTCCATAAGACGGACGTCGTTCATTCCTGGTCGTATGCATCCTTATCGGGGAGGGAATCTCATGCGGAAACAGTTGCTATTCCTTGAATCGAACTCGACAGGCACGGGAATGAAAGCGATCCGGACCGCGTCCGAATGGGGATTCCTTCCGGTTCTGCTGACGAATGACCCGTTGCGCTACCGCGATTTGGATATCCAGATCTGTGAAGTCGTAACCTGCGATACAAACGACTATGAGACGGTTTCCCACATCGTAGAAGCAAGGCATGATGCAGGGGAGCTGGCCGGATTGCTCACGACCAGTGATTTTTATCTGGAACCGGTAGCGCAGCTGGCTGCGCAATTCGGCTTTCCCGGCAGTTCTCCTGGCGCGATCCGCGCTTGCCGCAACAAATGGCTGACCCGGCAGAAGCTGCGGGAAATCGGTATTCCGCAACCTGCCTTCGTAGCCGTTCATTCTCCGGCGGAGGTCATCTCCGCCGTGCGAGCCGTCGGCTTGCCTTGCGTCGTCAAACCGATAGACGACAGCGGCTCCAACGAGGTTCGCTTGTGCCGGACGCTGGAGGAAGCGGAACGCCAAGCCGCACGTGTTTTCGGCGCGACTTTCAATGTTCGTGGCCAACTGGCTTCCCGTACTGCCTTGATCGAACAATTCATCGACGCACCCGAATACAGCGTGGAGATGTTTGCCTGGCAGGGCGAGCTTCATTGCATCGGGATTACTGAGAAACAGACCATGGGCGACCCGTTTTTTGTCGAGTCGGCTCATTTGTTTCCTGCTCCTTTGTCCGAGAGTAAGGCGGTGGAAATCCGTGCAACCGTCCGGCGGGCGCTTCGGCATATCGGCGTTATTCACGGGGCTACACACACTGAGGTGAAATGGACCAAGGAGGGTTGCGTACTCATTGAAGTGAATCCCCGCTTGGCCGGCGGGATGATACCGGAAATAATCAAGCTGGCCTCCGGGATCGATCTCATCGAAGCGCAATTGCAAGCGGCTCTCGGGATGGCTCCGGAATTATCACCGCGCCGGTATGGATATGGGAGCATCGGCTTTATTATGGCCGAGGAGGACGGCAGGCTGTTGGCAAGCGGCGGCGTGGAGGACGCGGCTTGCGTCCAAGGCGTGAGCCAGCTCGTCATGCATGCCAAGCCCGGCCAGCCCATTCGCAAGCCGCAAAACGCTTATGACCGCTTGGGCTACATCATTGCAGAAGGAGCAACGCCTGGCAAGGTTTCTTCCTCTGTGCAAGCGGCGGTATCGAAGATAAAGCTGGAAATCGAACAGCTGGAAGGGGTGAGCCGATGATCGAGCTGCGCAGTGACACCTTTACTTTACCCACCCCCGAGATGATGGCAGCTATTGCCGATGCGCCTCTGGGCGATGATGTATATGGAGAGGATCCGACGGCGCTTAGGCTGGAACGAATGGCCGCCGATATGCTGAATAAACCGGCAGCCTGCTTCATGCCCAGCGGCACGATGGCGAATCTGGCCTCCATTATGGCGCATTGCCCACGGGGAACAAAGGCGTTAGTCAGCGGCCAGTCCGATATTTACATTTATGAGGCAGGCGGTGCTTCCATATGCGGTGGCGTCATTTACGAACCTGTTCCTACGCAATCTGACGGCAGCTTGGCATTGACCGATTTGGCACGGGCTATAGAGGAGGATACAAACGATCCGCAATTTGCACGAGCGCGACTTATTTGCCTGGAATTGCCTCATAATCGGTGCGGGGGCAGCGTGTTCTCCCTTTCCTATTTGCAACAGGTACGCGGCTTTGCCGATAAAAAGAGATTGGCGATTCATCTCGATGGCGCCCGGTTATTCAATGCAGCCATCGCCCTTGGCGTCGAAGCCGCCGAAATCGTCCGTTATGCCAACTCGGTGCAATTTTGTCTATCCAAAGGGCTTTCGGCGCCGATCGGTTCGATCGTCGCCGGGAGCGAAAGCTTTGTCGCCGACGTCAGACGGCTAAGGAAAATGCTTGGCGGCGGCATGCGTCAAGCGGGGATAATCGCCGCGGCCGGAATCGTCGCACTGGAACGGATGGTCAGCCGACTCGCTGAGGATCACCGGCGGGCGCGGTGGCTGGCCGAAGGATTGAGTGCTATTCCGGGATTGAAGCTTGAAACGCCAGGTACGATGACCAACAGCGTGCTCTTCCGGGTTGAGGATGAGAGGTATTCGTGGGAGACCTTCATAGCGGCTCTGCACGGTAAGGGGGTACGCATAAGCGAGCTTGGCTATGGCCGCTTGCGTGCAGTTACGCACGCTGGCATCACGGATGAAGATATCCGCAAAACGTTAAGGGTAATGACGGAACTGCTTTGCGGGGACCCGGTCGGCAATAAACTGGCGTACGCAGCGAAAGACCACAACGAAGAATTGCGATAAACCACAAAGCGGTTTACGGTGCAAGGCTGAAAAAAGAAGATTAAGATAATGTTAACAGCAGATTCGGCTAAACGCGATGAGGAGAATGGCATATGGACATCCACGTAATTGTACCGATCCCTGAGGAAATTCAGGCGCTTCCCCATGTGCTTGAAATGCTCCACAGCCAAAAAGAAGCACCTGCGTTTCATACGATTTTGGTAGGCAATTGCGAACGGGCCGAACTTCATTCCATGATGGTTCATCAGCAGGATCATAATCCCGAGTTTTCCGCAAAATGGTTGCATGTCCCCACAGCAAATCCGGCGAAACTACGAAATGCCGCCGTGAGCGCCTGTGAAGGCGGCTTGCTAATTTTCAATGAAGGAAACCGCATTCCCGGCTCTGATTTTGTTCAAGAGCATGTGATCTTCCATCAACAATCCGGAAATATGGAGAACTTGCTTGTGATGGGTACGCCGCAGGAACTGGACACGGCGCTATGGAAAAAGGCTGTCGCTCCGGGCTCCGCTTTTTTCCGGGACCAGGAAGAGATGCGCGTTTCCCTTTTTATCCGCAAATTGATGCAGCTCTATAATAGAGAAGGCATGACAGATTCGTTTATTCCGTGGATTTCCACATTCGGGGGCAATATGTCCGGAAGCCATGAATTATTCCGACGCCATGGGTTCGATGAGCAGCTTGGGGAGTGGGGGCTGGAAAATATTGATTTCGGGTACCGATTGTTTCAGGATGCGGGGGTTTTCAAGTGGAACCGCAAGGCGTTCAATTATGCCTTTGAAGACAAGAAAGAAACGGGATATTACGAGAATCGCATCCTGAGAGGATCTTACTTGCTGGAGATCAAGTTTCGGAATTCTAAAGCGATGCAGGTGGTCGGCCCTTTTCTGCTGGGAGAATTAACGCTGGAGGCGATTGAATATCAAATCGGGAATACACGCGCTAAATGGCTGCTGACACGGGAAGCCCATTCATAGGATAACGGCGTGAGCGTTACAAGCAAAGCCTCTTTTCAGGCTTTGTTTTTTTATTGCAGGATTTACAAGATTAGGTATACTGATATTTAGAAGGTTTAACAGAATTAGGGATTTTACGACGGGCTCCGACATTTCCGCTAAATGGAGAAAGGGAAATGGTAATGGTGACGGAGGAAACGGAACGGATCGGTTGGGCCATGAGAGAAGCCGTGGAGTCGCAATTCACGACAGATCATCTTCGGCAGGAAGCCCTCTCCTACTTGGCCGTAAAAACATCGGGGAGGCTATCCTTTGGCGAGCTGACCATTCTGCATTACCGAATGTTCGGCGGAACATCGCCGGGTATTTACAAAGCGGCTGCGGCGGTTGAACTCTTAATTTTGGCGCTGGACATTTTCGATGATTTACAGGATCAGGATCAAAAGCAAATGCCCTGGTGCATCAATCCGCCGGCCCTTGCCATGAACGTGGCCATTGGCCTGACCGCCTTAAGCCATGACCGCTTGTACCAGGTTGAAGACGTATCTGCGGAGCGCAAGCTTGGTCTTTGGACATGTATGAACGATCTATTGCTGAAGGCTGTTAACGGGCAGCATACGGATCTGGCAAACGAGATTCACAGCGAAGAGGATTACTTGCGAATGATCGCGGGAAAATCCGGATCGCTGACCACCTTGGCCTGCCTGATCGGCACTTGTTTGGCAACGGATAAAGATGACCATACGGTGCGCCTGTATGCTAAACAAATCGGCGTAATCCAACAAATCCGCAACGATATCCGTGATATTTGCCGCTGGGATGATAAGAACGATTTTTTACATAAGAAAAGAACGCTGCTACTGCTCTTCCTGCTTGAATCGGATCAGCCTGAGTTCGAAGTTTTCCGCGATTATATGGAAGGCAGGGTCGATAAGTCGTATGTGGAAGAGCGCAGAGAGCAGATAATGGCTCTGATCGAAAGCTCGGGAGCAATCGAGTATGCCGAAGCCATGTGCGCGATGCTGCGAATGGAAGCAGAAGATGAGGTTCGCCAACTGGAACTGACTGATGATTATATGGAGCAGTTATTGGTCTATTTTTAACCACTTCTATGACAGTGATCTGACCGCATACCGCAAATACCACGCAAGCGAACGCAAAATCACGCAACCCGGCAAACACCGTAAAATGGCGGTTTTCTCCTGATATGATTGTGGTCTCGCTTCAATTTTTCGATGATATACTTGACTCGTAAGTAAAAATCGAAAAAGAAGAGGCGATGAACATGTTGAAAAAATTATGTTTCGAGTTTGCACAAAATCCCGAGTTGGCCGGAAAGTTCAGAGAAGGCTCCTACTTCGTCGAAGGTCTTTCCAACAGAGAGCACAAAGCGCTGCTGAGCATCTTGAACCGGGACGGCAAAGTGTCAGAACCCAAGTTGTGGGCTTAATCGAGTACATACAAAGCAATCCAAACAATAGCAATTCAAGAGGCGGATTCTCAGTATGCAGAGAAGAAACGGCATTATGCTGGTCATGATCTTCACGATTTTGCTAGGTATTTATACGGTAGTAGTAACCCTTGCTTCTCCGTTAATCGGCCTTCACGTGGCCTCTGACCATAAGGGCAGCATCGTCGTCAAGAGCATCGATAATATGAGTTGGGCGGAGAAGCATGCTATTCAAATCGGCGACCGCATCGTATCGGTAAACGGACAATCACCGGAAAGCTTTTCCAGAGTCCATAAATACGGGAAAGTTGAGGGCGCTCGCGAGCTAACCATAGGCCGGAATGGCATTGTGACCGATTATGTTATTTCCGAGCATAGCGGAATTGAGAGCGTCCTCTATAATGTTGTGATGCCTTCTCTCGTATTTATCCTTATGGTCGTGTTTTCCTTATTCATTTATTGGAAAAAGGAAATCCACTCCTCGGCTAATATGTTGATTCTCTTTTTTCTCACGATGGGCTATGCTTATCTCGGTTCCGTCGAATCCTCGAAGGTTGACTCATTGGTTCAACTGTTCGAAATGCTCTCCTTTTTATTTTGCCTCGTGTTTCTTCTGCACTTTCTTCATGACTATTTCAGCCACCTATCCGTCAAGATCGTTCCTCGCAAATTGCTGAAAGGTTTGTATGCGCTGAGCGGCGCCGTTTTTTTAGGAAACTTCATCCTCTTGTTTTCCGATCTCGGCATGGTATACAGCGCATGGACTAAAATAGATTTGATCGCCTTCAGCATCGACTTGTTTACTGTGCTTATCGCGCTGATCTATGGCTATATCAAGCAGCGGGCGACGGTCAATGAACCGGTATTCAAAATCATGCTGTTCGGGATATTCTTCGCGTTTATCCCGTATGTCGCTTTGGATGCACTTCCCTTTGCGCTGCTTAACGTACGCTTGATTCCCGAGCGGATCGTTATCATGTGCTTGTATTTGGTTCCTATCGTATTTTTTTACTTAGTTACGGTGAACAGGCTGCTGGATATCGATTTCTTCATCCGCCGCTACCGTTACTACTTGCTGCTTTCCATCGTGCCGACAACCAGCATTCTTTTGCTGTTCTCTTATTTAATAAAATCCGAATGGAATACCGCCAAATGGGTGGAAACCACGCTCATCGTTTATTTGGGCATGACTATCTTTTTGTATTTTAAAGAAGAAGTTGATTACCGGATGAGGATGAAAGTCTTTCAGCAGGTCCATAATTACCAGAACAGCTTGCAGCGTTTTGCCAGCGAAATTACGCAGGTGATGAAGATTGAAGAGCTGCAGGAGCGGATCATCAGCGAATTTAAAAAGATTTTGCAGATGCGCAGTCTCAGCGTATTTGAAATTAACCTGGAAATGAACGCCTTTTTGTCCAAAAAGGGTGGGGACGATTTGATAGTCGAGGAAGTCATGAAGGATATCGGAGAGAAAAACCGTCTGGAAATCGGCGATATCATCGACGTCAAACAAGGGCTCTACCTATGTATGGGACGGGGCCAAAATAAATATCTGATTGCCAAGACCGGGGGCAAGGCGAATCTAACCAAGTTCAATCGGGAAGAGATCGATTGGATGCGGTCCTTGGCCAATTATGCGGGCATTGTTTACGAGAATCTGCATTTAATCAGCGGGCTGATGCAGGAACTGGAAAAATCGCTGGAGAAGCAAAGCATGGCTCCCACGTGGCTGCTTCGGCTTTTATTCGGATTATCGGAAAAAGAACGCAGAAGTTTGGCGACCGATCTCCATGATTCGGTGCTGCAGGATCAGCTTTACTTGTATCGAAAGCTGGAAGATATCATAACCCGATCCGATACGCCCGCCCCCCTTGTGACGGAGCTGGATACGATCAAGGAAGGCATCCTCGATAGCATTCATCAGATCAGACAAACGTGTACCGAGCTGAGGCCGCCGTTTTTGAAGGAACTCGGCATCAACGAAGCCGTAAAAACACTGCTGGACTATACGAGATTGCGGACGAATTTCCATATCCAATTCGATTCCGATGAAATGTCCGCCGAGCTAACGGGAGATCAGATGCTGGCCATTTACCGAATCGTGCAAGAACTGCTGCATAATGCGGAAAAGCATTCGAAAGCGGGCACGGTCAACATAAAACTCGCGACTGTCGCGGATGAAGTTTGGCTTCGGTATGAGGATGACGGAGTGGGGATGGAAATGGATGTGCTGCGGGCTTCCTTCGAACATATGGGACTTTCCGGCATTCGGGAACGGGTAGCCAGCTTGGAAGGAGCCGCAGAGTTCTGGTCGGCTTTGGGGCAAGGGCTGAGGGTCAATATTCAATTACCATTAATCTCATCGATTGGACGATATGTTTGAGGAGGACGGGAACATGACGCACATTCTGCTGGTTGACGATCATCCCTCCGTGAGGGAAGGAACGAAAGCGATTCTGGAGAAGGAAGAAGATATGGAAGTGACCGCCGTTTCCTCTGCAGTGGAAGCGCTGGAGGTGGTCCGGTCGTCGCAATCTTTTGACGTGATGTTGTTCGATTTGAATATGACCCCGATCAACGGGCTTGAACTGACGAAGCGCATGAGCGCGATCAATTCCGATTTCATCATTCTGATTTATACCGGTTACGAAATCTCTCCCCACTTCAATCTGCTGGTAGAGGCGGGCGTTTCCGGGTTCGTGAGCAAAACCGCTACGAGAGATCAATTGGTAGACGCCATCCGGTGCAGTATGCGCGGGGAGGCGCTCATCCCGGTCCCGCTCTTGAGACAGCTTCGCCGTAACGATGTGCGGCTTTCCACATCATCGAAGGATAATCAATTGGAAGAGGCGTCCATCAACGATAAAGAGCAGGAAATTTTGGCCGAAGTGGCCAAAGGCCGCAGCAACCGCGAATTGGCGCAAATTTTGCTGATGAGTCAACGCACGGTGGAGTACAATTTGACCCGAATTTTCGCCAAATTGAATGTGAAGTCGCGGGCGGAGGCAATTGCGGAAGCTCGGCGTATCGGACTCATTTCGGACATGGATTGGACTCAGTAAGCGCTGTTCAAGGTCAGGAATCTTTCGCAGAGCTCGCTGGCAGTGAAGGTCAGAGGAGCGGCAGCAAATCGGGTATGGGTGGTGCAGACGGCAAGCTTATAGTCCGGATCGATGGAATATTGTTTAAAATAATAGTCTTGCTCTACGGGTTTCTCGCATTGAAGGGTAAAATCGGCGTACTCATCGGCTGAAGGGAAAAAGGAAAATGAACGAAGCGGGATGGATAGGCCTTTTCCGACGGCTTTGATGAAGCTTTCTTTAAGTGTCCAGAGGGTGAAAAAGTAGGATAATCGTTCATCGTTGGGAAGCCGTAATAAATCTTCATGTTCGGACGAGGTGAAGAAACTTTCGGAAATGGCCATGTCGATGGGAACGATTTTTTCAACGTCGATACCGACCGGAGAAGAATCGAAGATGCACGCGACCCACTCCCCGGAGTGGGAAACATTATAATGAAAATCCAAAGAGCCAGCCAGATACGGCTTGCCGTACGGGTTGGTGTCAAAGATCAACTGCCTGGCATCAAGATTCCTTTTTTGCATGATGTGCAGCCGCACCGCGATTTCCGCTAGCAGTGATCTGATCTGATCCGCTTTTTGCCGGTATCGGCGGATACGATCTTGTTTGGGATGGGGCAAGCAGCTCAATGCTTGTTCGAACATGACAGCATCAAGTGAATCCAGTTGGGTAACGGTTATCATTTCTTGCAAAAGATATCATCCTTCGGATCGGGTGGGATGGCGTTTTTTTACAAATTCGATAAGCAAGCTCCTTTTCCTTTTATGCTAATGCGAGAAAAAAGTAAGCCTGTAACGGCATCGCCGATTACAGGCTTTTTTAGCTACAGATGCTGAATTACCTTTTTCTATTAATAATAAGTATACTGAGCCCGGACCGTTGCACGAATTTCCAGTTGCCCAGGCTGGATGGGAGTCGGCGCGGCGGCGCCTTCTGCCATTAGCGCGGCTTTAAAAGGAATCGGCGGTCCTACGTTTTGGGTCTCCTCCGTTACTTTCAGTGGCATCCGAACCAGCGTAACACCTAACGTTCTGGCGATGGCGCCCGCTTTGCTTTCGGCATTTTGAACGGCAGCGGACAGCGCTTGGTTATAGATGAGCTCGGGATTGGCAACCGAGAACTGAATGCTCGAAACGAAATTCGCTCCGTTTTGTACAGCCGTGTCCACCACTTGTCCGGTAAGTTCCACCCGGTCGAGGGTGATCTGAAGCAAATGGGTGACTTTATAGCCCTTGAACACGGAAGTTCCATCTTTGAAATCATATTGGGTTTCGATTTGATAGCTGACGGTTTGAATATGATTCTTTGGAATGTTTAACCGCTGCAAGGCATTGATCACATTCGTTGTGGCTGTGGCATTTTCCCTTTGGGCGGCAGAGAGACTTGGGTTCTCGGTTATGACGCCTAGAACGATAATCGCCCTGTTCGGAGATGCTGATAAGATACCTTCTCCCGTAACCTCGATGATTGGCCGGCAATATGGAGAGTGGGGAGCGGTCGTCATTACAGGTGATGACATTGGATAAGCATAGTTCATTTGCCCGACAACCTTTCCAATTTTTTACTTTATATAAAAGATGTATTTTTGACCTCACTCGATCATTCCAATGCGGTTCCACTTCGAAAAATCTATTAACCTTTGGTACTTAACGTCCAAAAGAAAAACTGCATAGATTTTAATCTACGCAGTCACGCAGCTTCTTCCTATATTCGGCGGTCAACTAAAATA
>NZ_CBQR020000121.1 GCF_000455485.1 Gorillibacterium massiliense | reverse complement strand
AGATTTTAATCTACGCAGTCACGCAGCTTCTTCCTATATTCGGCGGTCAACTAAAATACGAGGATAACCCCCTCCACCCGAACATTGCTCGCCCCAATGTTGGTAACTCGGAGTCGGAAAGTTCCTGAAGGAAGAACAAAAGGCAGGACGACGGTGCGGGTCCCTGTTACGGTAACACTGTTGGTCACCGGTACGCCGGTCACAGCATTAATAAATTGAAATCGGACGATAGGCGTGGCGGTGCCGGTTGCGCGGCGTTGGGATACGATGACTTCTCCTCTGTTTACGAGTCGGATGACCCGGAAAGACCGGGTAACCACCGATGTCCCTGGGAAAATGCTGACGAACAGAAACGTGATAAGTTGACGAATAATGGATGTGCTCCGCTTGAGTGCCATTATAAGGGAACCTTTCATAGTTTCACCCCCATCCGTCCATAGGTATAGGAATGCGGCAACTTAAAAATGTTGCTGAATCCCGTGCAGAATAGGATATGTGAAACCTTCCATTTGGTTTTAGATTTATATAAAAGATAGTTGTTTGATCATGACCAATTTTACTCGTGGACCTTTCCCTTCTTCCTTCTTCTCCCAACCCCAGGCATATCGATAAATATATATCGATATGCTTTTTTTATATCTGCCGCACTTCGCAGGACTTTGTTATTATTTTCACAAGCAAACAAGAAAGCTTGACGGACAAGGCTTCGTTCAACAGATGGGGAATATTCGTTCCCCTAACCAGCTAGTCCGATTAAGTAAATGGAGGAGAGAGACCATGAAAGCTGCAACTACGAAAAGAGAAGTGATCGATGGAGTCGAAAAGCTGGAAGCCGCACTTGTCAGGCTCCGGGCAGCGCAAGCGAAATTCGCGACTTACACACAGGAACAGGTGGATGCGATATTCCTGGCAGCCGCCACAGCCGCAGGTAAAGAGCGTATCCCGTTGGCCAAGCTGGCTGTTTCCGAAACGGGCATGGGCATCGTGGAGGACAAGGTCATCAAGAACCACTACGCTTCCGAATACATCTACAATACTTATCGCGATACGAAGACATGTGGCGTTCTAGAAGAGGACAAAGCTTACGGCATCAAAAAGATCGCTGAACCTATCGGCATTATCGCGGCGGTCATTCCCACAACGAATCCGACGTCGACGGCGATTTTTAAAACGTTAATTTCCCTCAAGACAAGAAACGGGATCATCATCAGCCCACACCCAAGAGCGAAGAATGCTACCATTGCCGCCGCCCGCGTCGTGCTGGAAGCCGCTGTTGCCGCAGGCGCGCCTGAGGGGATCATCGATTGGATCGATGTGCCGAGCTTGGAGATGACCAACCTGGTCATGAAGGAAGCCGATATCATCTTGGCTACAGGCGGTCCTGGCATGGTGAAGGCTGCATATTCCAGCGGCAAGCCCGCACTCGGCGTAGGCGCAGGGAATACACCGGCCATTATCGACGATAGTGCCGATACCGTCCTTGCCGTCAACTCGATCATTCATTCCAAAACCTTCGACAACGGAATGATCTGCGCATCTGAGCAATCTGTTGTCGTTCTCGATACGGTTTACGATCAAGTGAAAAAAGAATTCGCCGACCGCGGTTGCTATTTCCTTAACAAAGCGGAAACGGAAAAAGTGCGCAAGACCATTATCATCAACGGCGCCTTGAACGCCAATATCGTCGGCCAACCGGCCTATAAAATCGCCGCGCTTGCAGGCGTTACAGTTCCGGAAAAGGCGAAGATTCTTATCGGAGAAGTGACCAGCGTCGAGCAGACGGAGGAATTCGCCCATGAGAAGCTGTCTCCCGTATTGGCCATGTACAAAGCGAAGACTTTTGACGAAGCGCTGGATAAAGCGGAGAAGCTCGTCATCGGCGGTGGATACGGCCATACCGCGGCTATCTATCTGAACCCGATTACGGCGCAGGCCAAGCTGGATGCCTTTGCCGCCCGGATGAAGACTTGCCGCATTCTGGTGAACACGCCCTCATCCCACGGCGGGATTGGCGACCTGTACAACTTCAAGCTGGCTCCGTCCCTTACTCTCGGCTGCGGCACTTGGGGCGGCAACTCGGTGAGCGAGAACGTCGGCGTCAAACATCTGATCAACGTTAAAACCGTCGCCGAGAGGAGAGAAAACATGCTTTGGTTCCGCGCCCCCCAAAAGGTTTACATCAAGAAGGGCTGTCTGCCTGTGGCTTTGGATGAACTGAAAAGCGTTTTGGGCAAGAAAAAGGTATTCATCGTCACCGACAGCTTCCTCTACCAGAACGGGTATACCAAGTCGATTACGGACAAGCTCGATGAGATGGGCATTAAACATACGACCTTTTACGATGTGGCTCCCGATCCTTCCCTCGCATGTGCGAAAGAG
>NZ_CBQR020000120.1 GCF_000455485.1 Gorillibacterium massiliense | reverse complement strand
CGATGTGGCTCCCGATCCTTCCCTCGCATGTGCGAAAGAAGGCGCCGGTCAGATGGCCGCTTTTGAACCGGACTGCATCATTGCCTTGGGCGGCGGATCCGCGATGGACGCGGCCAAGATCATGTGGGTGATGTACGAGCATCCCGAAGCTGACTTCATGGACATGGCTATGCGCTTCATGGATATCCGCAAACGGGTGTACACCTTCCCGAAAATGGGCGAAAAAGCGTACTTTATCGCGGTTCCGACTTCCGCTGGTACCGGCTCCGAGGTTACTCCTTTTGCCGTTATCACCGACGAACAAACGGGCGTCAAATATCCGTTGGCTGACTATGAGCTCATGCCGAACATGGCTATCGTCGATGCCGATATGATGATGAACGCTCCGAAAGGGCTGACCAGCGCTTCCGGTATCGATGCATTGACCCATGCTCTCGAAGCTTATGCGGCCATGCTGGCTACCGATTACACCGACAGCTTGGCCTTGCGCGCCATCAAAATGATCTTCGAATACCTGCCGCGCGCTTACGACAACGGCCCGAACGATCCGGTTGCTCGGGAAAAGATGGCTAACGCCGCCACCATGGCCGGTATGGCCTTCGCTAATGCATTCCTGGGAGTTTGCCACTCGATGGGACACAAATTGGGTGCTTTCCACCATCTGCCTCACGGCGTAGCAAACGCGCTCTTGATCGATAAGGTGCTTCGCTTCAATGCGGCGGAAGTTCCGACGAAAATGGGTACTTTTTCGCAATACGACCATCCGCACACCTTGGCACGCTACGCAGAAATCGCCGATTATTTGAAGCTCGGCGGCGTGACCGATGAAGAGAAGCTGGAAAACTTGATTGTAGCCATCAACGACTTGAAAGCTCAAGTGGGCATCAAGAAAACCATCCGTGAATACGGCATAGAGGAGAAAAATTTCCTCGATCGCCTGGATGACATGGTGGAGCAGGCTTTTGACGATCAATGCACAGGAGCTAATCCCCGTTATCCGCTGTTTAGCGAAATCAAGACCATGTATCTGAACGCTTATTACGGTACAGCCGAAGAAGCTTGAGGAGGGGAAAGGGTTGAAATTAGAAAAGGTCATTGCGGTCCACACGTCCAAAACGGTTTATCATGATGGGAATTTGGCGATCAAAGTGTTCGATAAGGCATATTCCAAAGCGGATATCCTGAACGAAGCGCTCAACCATGCGAGAGTCGAGGAAACGGCGCTGCACGTTCCGGCGCTGCTCGATGTCGGTCTCGTCGAGGGGAAATGGGCCATCGTCACAGAGTTCGTCAAAGGCAAGACGTTGGCGCGGCTCATGGCGGAAGCTCCCGATCGCTTAGAGGAGTATTTGGAGCTTTTCGTGAATTTGCAAGTCGAGGTTCACGCTCAAAAAGCGCCGCTCTTAAACAAGCTGCAGGACAAGATGATCCGCAAAATTTCCGAGACTAATTTGGATGCAACGACACGTTATGATCTTTTCACCCGCCTGGATGCCATGCCGAAACATAACAAGGTTTGCCACGGCGATTTCAACCCGACCAATATCCTGATTACAGAGGAAGGCATTCCTTACATTCTGGATTGGTCCCATGCGAGTCAGGGCAATGCGTCCGCTGATGCAGCCCACACTTACATGCTATTCTGGCTGGCAGGGGATATCAGGATGGCAGACCGGTATATGGAGCTGTTCTGCTCCAAAAGCGGCACCGCGAAAGAGTATGTGCAAAAATGGCTGCCGCTGGTAGCAGCAGCTCAGCTGGTCAAAGGCAAACCGGAAGAGCGGGAGTTCCTCCTGCATTGGGTGAACGTTTTCGATTACGAATAAGCCAGGAGACGGCAAAGCCGTCGTTCACTTGTGAAGATATGGGAGGCTTTGAACGATGAAAATAACCATCTGTATCGGCAGCTCCTGCCATCTGAAGGGCTCCAGACAGATCGTGGAGGAACTGCAGTTTCTCGTCGCGGAAAACAATCTGGTGGATAAAGTTGAACTGGCCGGCACCTTTTGCATGGGCAATTGCATGAACGGTGTATCCGTCAAAATCGGTGAAGAGCCGTTTTCGGTCAAGCCTGAAACGACGAAATCGTTTTTCGAGGACGAGGTATTGAGCCGATTGTAGGGGAACAGCGAGGTGAATGCGGGATGACGAAGTTTCTTAATTTGAAAAAGTCCAACTGCAAAAACTGTTACAAATGCATCCGCCACTGTCCAGTCAAATCCATCCGCTTTTCCGGTAATCAAGCACATATAGTGGAAGACGAATGCATCCTGTGCGGCAAGTGCTTTGTGGTTTGCCCGCAAAATGCAAAGGAAATCGCAGATTCTACCGAAATGGCCAGGGTTATGCTCGGCGGCGACGAACCAGTCGTCGCCAGCATGGCCCCTTCTTTTGTTGCCCATTACGGAGTGGGGATCGCCCCCATTGAAGCGGCGCTGAAAAAGCTTGGATTTGCTGGAGCTGAAGAGACCGCCATTGGGGCGACGATGGTTAAAAAAGAATACGACCGGATGCTGAATGAAGGCCGAAGAGACATCGTGATATCCTCCTGTTGTCCTTCGGTCAATTTGCTTATTCAAACCTATTATCCCAAGGCACTGCCTTATCTTGCGGATGTCGTTTCTCCCATGGTCGCTCACTGCTTGGATATTAAACGGCGTATTCCCGGGGCGAAAACGGTTTTTATCGGGCCATGTCTATCAAAAAAAGATGAGGCTGAAAAATCGGGTGGCGCAGTGGATTGCGCCATGACCTTTGAGGAGCTAAGCCAGTGGCTGGAGGCGGAGAACATCCGCTTGGAAGCCGGCATGGACCAAACGGAGGAAAGCCGGGCACGGTTCTTCCCGACGACGGGCGGCATTTTGAAGACAATGCTCAAAAGCCGCGAGGATTACAGCTATATGGCCATTGACGGCGTGGAAAATTGCATGGCGGCTTTGGAGGATATCGGGGAAGGGAACCTGAGCCGCTGCTTTATCGAAATGTCCGCCTGCACAGGCAGCTGTATCGGGGGACCGGTCATGGGAAAAGCGCAGCGCGCTCCCGTGCGGTCTTACAATCAGGTAGCGACTTACGCCGGAAAGAAGGATTTCCCGGTAGATACTCTGCCTCCAGAGTTGATGTATAAACACGGTGTGATTCCCGGACCAAAGCCATCTGCGCCCGGAGTGGATGAGATCGAGGCAATTCTCCGGAAAATGGGCAAATCCAAGCGGGAGCATGAGCTGAACTGTGGCTCGTGCGGTTACAACACCTGCCGCGACAAGGCGTCTGCCGTCTATCAGGGAAAAGCCAATCTTTCCATGTGCCTCCCGTTCTTGAAGGACAAGGCGGAGAGCTTTTCGGAAAATATCATTCACAATACGCCCAATGGGATCATCGTGCTGAACGAGGATTTGGAAGTGCAACAGATCAACGTCGCCGCCAGACGGATCCTAAATCTGCGCAGTGCCGCGGAAGTCATGGGCGAGCCTATTGTCCGACTGTTGGACCCGAAGGATTTTCAGACCGTCAGATCCACCGGCAGAAGCATCCGAGACCGCAAACGATATTTGGCCGAGTACGAACGCTATGTGGAAGAAACGATCATCTACGATAAGGAGTACCGCATTTTGATTGGCATCTTGAGAGATATCACGGATTTGGAGAAGGACCGGGTCCGCAAAGAAAGCTTCAACCGGCAAACCGTAGACATAGCTGACAAGGTGGTGGAGAAGCAGATGAGAGTCGTACAGGAAATTGCCTCTCTACTAGGCGAAACCGTCGCCGAAACGAAAATCGCTTTAACCAAGCTAAAGAAGTCGATCGAAGATGAATAATCTCTGTCTGGATATCGGCTGGCAAAGCATCAACAAGCACGGGGAACAGTTATGCGGTGATCACATAGATATCGTTCATCAGGACGAAAATTCGACCATTATGGTTCTTGCGGACGGCTTGGGAAGCGGCGTGAAAGCCAACATTTTATCGACGCTGACGGCGAAAATCATCTCGACGATGATGGCGGAGGGCCTCGGTATCGAGGATTGCGTCACAACCATCGCGGCGACCTTACCCGTATGTTCGGTCCGGGGCGTCGCCTATTCTACTTTTACCATTATCCGCATTGTGAACAACGAGGAAGCGGAGATCATCCAGTACGACAATCCCATGGTTATGCTGCTCCGCGACGGAGTCCATCAGGAGATTCCCGTAACCGAGCTGACCATCGGCGGCAAAACCGCCTACCATTCCCGGATCGCCCTGCGGGAAAACGATATTATGCTCACCGTCAGCGATGGAGCCATTCACGCCGGCGTCGGGCTTTCTCTCAATTTCGGCTGGGATCGGAAAGAAATCATCACTTACATGGAGCCTCTCTGCCATGTCGGGTTTACCGCAAAGACCCTTGCGACGATTCTGCTCGATGAATGCAGCAAGCTCTACGGCGGCAAACCAGGCGACGACACCAGTGTATGCGCCATCCGCGTCCGGAAAAGAGAGCCGATGAACCTGATCATCGGTCCGCCTGCCAACCGCAACGACTGCAGCCGGATGATGTCGCTCTTTTTCTCGAAGGAGGGCAAACACATCGTTTGCGGCGGCACCACGTCATCGATCGCAGCGGAATATTTGAACAGGAAGCTCGTGCCGAATCTGGAGTACCCTGATCCGGATATCCCGCCGACCGCCGTCATTGACGGAGTGGATTTGGTGACGGAAGGGGTAATCACGATCAACAGGGTGTTGAGTTACGCCAAGGATTACCTGGCGGACAACGAATCCTATGGGATCTGGAGCCTGAAAAAAGACGGGGCTTCGCAAATCGCCAGGCTGTTGTTCGAGGAGGCCACTGACATCAATTTTTTCGTCGGCAGAGCGGTCAATCCGGCCCATCAGAACCAGGATCTCCCTATCGACTTCAATATCAAAATGCGGCTGGTAGACGAGTTGGCCACGCACCTGAAGGGCATGGGGAAGACGATCAAAGTCAGCTATTTTTAGATAGATAAGTTGAACGAAAGAAAAGGATGAAGGAGCGGAGAAACCGATTGTTCTGGAAAAGCGTCAGCGGTCGCCTTTGCGATCAGATTCCTTCCTTATATGAGATTATCTAATCATGGAATCTGAGCGCAACAGCGACTCTCCAGAATAATCAGGTTTTGCAGAGACGGAATCCTTACTATCGTTCGTTCAACTTATATAGATGGAAAGAAGGATCTCTATGAGAAGATTCGACACGCAGGTGCAAGAACTGAAGTATCAGGTGCTTCGGGAGGTAGCGCATCAAGCCTTTGCCGACAAACTGCTGGAAACCCTCTTGGACATTCCTAAAATCATCGCGCCTGGACCCGAGGCGAAAACCCGCTGCTGCGTATACAAGGAGCGGGCGATTTTGGCGGAACGGGTCAAGTTAGCGGTTGGCGGCGACAAAGGCAATCCCAACATCATCGAAGTGATCGAGCTTGCTTGCGACGAATGCCCGGTTGGCGGCTATGAAGTAACGGACGCTTGCCGGGGCTGCATTGCCCACCGCTGCGAAGGGAGCTGTAGGCGGGGAGCCATCACCTTCGACCAGCATCAGAAAGCGCATATCGACAAATCCAAATGCGTGGAATGCGGGCAGTGTGCGAAGGTTTGCCCTTACAGCGCCATCGTCAACAACAAGCGCCCATGCGAGAATGCATGCAAAGTCAAGGCAATCCGGATGAGCGAAACGAAAGCGGCGCAAATCGATAACGATACCTGCATTTCCTGTGGCGCTTGTGTCCACCAGTGTCCTTTTGGCGCCATCATGGATAAGTCATTTCTTCTGAATGTGGTCGACCTGATCAAGAAAAGCGATAACAATGAGAAATACAAACTTTATGCCGTTGTAGCTCCCTCCATCTCCAGCCAGTTTACGTATGCAAAACTTGGGCAGGTGATCAGCGGCATCAAGAAGCTGGGCTTTTATCACGTGGTGGAAGCTGCGTTGGGAGCCGACATGGTGGCTTTTGAAGAATCGAAGGAGCTTGTGGAGAAGGGGTTCTTGACGAGTTCCTGCTGTCCCGCCTTCGTGAGTTACGTAGAGAAGCAATTTCCGACGTTGGTCCAACACGTTTCCCACAACCTCTCCCCAATGGCGATGATTGCTAAGTTTATCAAAGAGACGACTCCCGGCGCCAAAGTGGTGTTTATCGGCCCATGTACGGCCAAGAAGATGGAGTTTCAGAAGGAGGACGTCCGTCCCTATGTGGACAGCGTGATCACCTTTGAGGAACTGCAAGCTTTGTTCGACAGTTGCGATATCGACATTACCCGTCTGGAGGAGGATGTCCTGGACAACGCCTCCTATTACGGGCGGATCTTCGCCCGCAGCGGCGGGCTTGCCGATGCCGTCCGGCAGGCGCTTCAGGAGCATGGCCTGTCCGATTTTCCTTATCAGCCCATTGCCTGCGACGGCATCGAAGCCAGCAAAGCCGCACTGCAAAAAGCGGTGAGAGGTAGTCTCGACGCCAACTTCATCGAAGGCATGGCCTGCACCGGCGGATGTATCGGCGGCGCCGGCTGTCTGACCCATGGCATGAAGGACAAGAGTGAAGTGGATAAGTACGGCATGGAGGCTTACGAGAAACGAATCGGTGATGCCGTCAGCCTGCTGAAAATTTGATTCAAGTGCTTAAGGAACCGGAAAGACGATCACGGCAGTAAGCCGAGGTCGTCCCGTATTCCGGATAATTCGGCAAGAAACCGCTCGTCCACGTCTGTGCGCGCGTATCCTTTTCGATAAACAAGGAGATCTTTATACACCGGTGACGGGGTGGAGCATTTCCGTTGCACTACCCCATACCGGTCCAACTGCTCCTGTGGCAGGGGAGATACCCATATATAGCTTTTATGGTTTTGATTTAGCAAATCGAATTGGCTGCCGCGCTCATAAATGGAAATTTGCCTTCTTTGGCCTCTTTTGTTCTGGTTCATTGCCGCTTCTGTAGTAGAAAGATAAGGAACGGCTAAATCTCCGTGTACGATTTCGACGCCGTCATGAAGATCGGCAGGGGTAATGGTATCCGCTAAAGCTAAGTGGTTGTTTTTGGACATGAGAAGGCAGGGTTCAAACTCCCATATCGTTTCGAACTCCAGCTTGTCTTTGATGAAGTTCAGAAAGTAACTTTCATGGTTTTTCTGGTATCGGATGATGCCCAGGTTGTATTCTTCTTCCGTCACGTTTTTGATCGTCTTCATGGAATTGGTTTCTTTGAAGTTGATTTCCAAATCCTTATCCGCGTCTAACTTGCTCACGAATAGAGTGAAGGCGTGGGAGATGTAGCTGGCCCGCGGGGCGGACAGGCTGAACGCGATTTTGTTGGCTTTCTCCGTCTTATAGATGGACTCCATTTTATCGATCTGGGCTAAAATGCTTTTCGCATAACCGATGAATTCTTCGCCTTTCGGCGTCGGCACCATTCCCCGGGAAGTCCGCTTGAAAATCGTGATCCCGACGGATGACTCCAGCTCTTTTACGGCTTTGCTTAAATTCGGCTGATTCATATACAGACGTTCGGCCGCGAGGGATATGGAACCCGCTTTGGCGATTTCCACGATATATTGTAGGTGCATGGTGTTCACGTCAAGCTCTCCATCCCATCTGGTTTCTTTTTAAGTGTTGAGATAATGCAGCAAGAGAAGCTGCCATGTTCTCGTTTTGGACGAGAATCGTTTCCGGAACCTGCAAATGAACAGGAGCAAAATTCCAAATGGCTTGAATCCCGGCATCTACGAGCTTGTCGCAAATGTCCTGGGCAACGCCAGCAGGAACGGCTATTACGCCAATGGGTACCCTCAACCGGCTGACCAAGCGGGGAAGCTGCTCCAAAGGAAACACCTTTTTTTCGTTGATCTCGGTATGGCAAACCTCTTGATCCGTATCGAACGCCGCGATGATTTTGACCCCATGGCTCTCGAATTCCCCGTAAGACAGAAGCGCTCTACCCAACTGCCCCGCTCCGACCAAAACGGCTTCGCTGCTGTTGTTGTAGCCCAACATTTCGATGATGTTCCGGATTAGCTCGTCTACCTTGAACCCGCTTTTCGGCCTACCTACCGTGCCGGTGCTTGCCAGATCCTTTCGCACCAGAACTGAATTGATATTCATCTCTTCGGCCATGACCGTCGCGGAGATCGTGGAAAAGCCTTGGCTTTTTTTGTGGTACAAATAATTCAAATAGCCGGGTAGCCGCCTGAACGCGGATTTGGATACCGTTATGCTCATCTCATGCCTCCGAAGGTTCGATCAAAATATATCGATATAAAAACACTGATATATTTTCTGAGAGTAAGGCAAAAGAAGAAGCGCGGCAATGAGGAGAATCACTCTAATTCCAGGGGTTGAATCATGATAGCGAAGTGGTAAAATGGGATGGAATCAGGCGGGACATCCGTCTCGTCGTCCATTTTGAATATGTGATAAGGAGTCTAAAACCTCATGCTGGATCAAATCACCGTTTCTCGAATGAAACAAACGCTGCGGGAGAGTATCGACAATAATGAAATCTCCGGCGCGAATATGATGATCATCAAAGACGGCCAGGAAGTGTTTTATCATGAAGATGGATTGGCTGACCGGGAAGCGTGGACTCCCATTTCGCGGGATTCTATCTTCCGGCTTTATTCGTTTTCCAAGCCGATTACCGCTGCATCCGTCATGATTCTGGTGGAGCGGGGGGTTATCGACATTTACGATCCTGTTAGCCGCTTTTTGCCAGGCTTTAAAAACCAGAAGGTTGCACAAAACGGTGAACTGGTTCCTGCGGTTCGCGAGGTTACGATTCACGATTTGCTCAGCATGACCTCCGGGTTGGTATATGGCGGTGAAGATCTGGCAGGAAAAGCAACGGGCGAGTTGTTTCAGGAGATCGAACGTGGCTTGTACAGCGATGCCCCGATTAACACCTTGGATGCCATGAATCGTTTAGGAACCTTCCCGCTTTTCTTCCAGCCGGGTGCCTCTTGGCAATATGGTTCCTCAGCCGATGTGCTGGGCGCGGTTGTCGAAGTCGCAAGCGGCATGGGATTCGGGGATTTTCTGCAAAAAGAAATGTTCTCTCCTCTCGGCATGACCGATACGGGTTTTTGGGTGCCGGACGCCAAACGGTCGAGACTTACGAAGACCTATGAAAACACCCCGGACGGCGGAATGCAGCCTTATACGGGCAACAATTTGGGGATTCTGCAAAAGATGGACCGCGAACCTGCTTTTGAGTCCGGCGGTGCCGGCCTGGTGTCGACCATCGACGATGCAGCCCGTTTTACCACGATGCTCATGAACGGCGGCACGTTAGATGGCGCGCAAATTTTGAAGCCAAGAACCGTCCGCTATTTGACCTCTTCCACTTTGTCCGCTTCGCAGCAGCAGGCTTTTGAAGCTTGGAACTCGTTAAGTGGGCACAGCTACGGCAACCTGATGCGCGTCATGACCGACACAAGCCGGTCCGGGATTCTCGGCAGCCTTGGCGAATATGGCTGGGACGGCTGGCTGGGAGCTTATTTCTGCAATTGCCCCAGCGACGGCTTGACCATCCTGTTCATGACGCAAAAGAGAGATGCGGGAACGCTGCCGATCACTCGCAAGCTGCGGAATATCGTATTTAGCAATCTATAAGATTGGTTCGTAAGATATCGATAACCTACGAACGGTATATTTTTCAATCCCCACTGCCTGATTCCAAGGCGGTGGTTTTTTTTATTATGCTGCCATTCAAGGATTTTCTACTATTTACAAAATGGAAGAATTGCGATTCTCATCAACGAAAAGGGTAGAAAGACCGAATGTCGATAAAGGAACAACTGCAAGAAGCGCTTCAGCTCGGCGAACGAGAGGGGTATCAAACGCTGTTTGCAGAAATAGAGGATAGCTGCGTTTTGCTGAGAGAATTTGCGGAGAGGATAGCCAAAGGATATATGCCAGAGCTGTATAACGGTATATCCCGCGATTATCTGCAAGGTATACTGGTATATACTGGAGCCCGCGCCGTTCGTCATACAGCCCTCGAAGCCGAGCAGCTTCTATATGTGAATGCTCTTACCCCAAGAGAATTAGAAATCTTGACATTGTAGGCGGAGGGCGGGTGCAGGCGATTCGCGCGGCAAAACAACTGAAGCTGATCCCTTGAGCGATGAATTCGCAAACCGCCAGGTGAGCGGATTCTTCTTTTGGCTGCCCGTTCCCCATAAAAGATATACCCCCCTCATATATCTTTTGGCAGACTGCATATCGGAACACGGCTGGTAGCATGAAGCTATGAGCAACCGCTTAAAGGAATGCTCACAGCCGGGGAAATCTTCCGGCAGAAGATCCGGAAAGGATCGCATACCAATGAGGAGGGTTATTTTATGGGCAGCTGTACATGGACAGGGCAAGCATTAACCGACAATTGGGACAATCAAAAGAATTGGGATCCGCAGCAAGTTCCGCAGGATATGGATGACATTATTATTCCGGGTAGGCCTACCGCGAAAAATCAAGGGCCGGTCGTTCCAAAGGAAATGCGAGTCCGTAATCTGACTCTGAGCGGCGATTGCTACTTGTCGGGGTCAAAGCTGTCCGTAGCGGAGACTTTTACATTTGAGAGCGGAACACTGAACACCAACGTCGAGATCGAATCAGGCGGAAAATTGTCTTGTTCCGGCAGCACAAACAAAAACGTCAGGGCTATTACGATCACGAATAATGGCACCATTTCCATGGAGGGCGGCAAGATCCTCATGTCGGAAGGGGCAGTGATCCGCAATCTTAACCGAGTGGAGTGCACCTCTTCGACGGAATTGTTCTGGTTAGCCGGGGTGCCGGTTACCTTCGAGAATAACGGTATCTTGTCGGTCAGAAATGGGCTGGTTCCCGTTTTTTCCGATACGACGATGACGATGAACGGAGTCGGACTGATCAACAAAGGCCGCATTAGCGTCGATTCCGGTATCCTGCAATTGGATGGACCCGGAGGGAAGCACCGTCTTCTTCATGGTTCCAGCATTACCTGCGGAGGCGGAGATGCACGGGTCCGGGTTTCCGATGGTGGGGTAGCCGTCGTGGAAGGCGTCGTCATGGTCGATGCCATAGGCGTGTTCGAAATTGGCGAAAACGGATCACTTTCTGACATCGCGGTGCCGGCAGGCAGCCCTTTGCCGTTATTGGACTGTAATGGCACGCTGCTTTGGTCGGGAGGAACGCTGTCAGTAGACGTGAAGCTGGAGCAGACCGGCCGCTTGAAGACAGTAGGGGTGCCGATCAAATTCATGTACGACAACATCATCGATAATTACGGCACCATCGATTTTACGGATGAAACCAACATGCAGTTCGGAGGCGGCGGAAAGATCGTCAATCATTCTCTGCTGCAGTTTCATCACAACGCCAATCTGAAATTTGGATACGGGAAGGGCGGCTCCATCGATAATCAAGGTACGATGAAGCTGCTCGCGATGAATGCCTCCTCGCAGGAATTTCCACGGGTCTCGTTTTCCGACGTCGGCTTTCAATCGAGCAGCGCCGTAAATCTGGAGGCTGGCCAACTGCGCTTCGAGATCGGCGCCTATACGCTCAAGCAAGGAGCAAGCTTTACGGGCCAAGGGAAGGTTGTATTGGCTGGAGGCACGCTGTCTCTGGAAGGCGATGCTACCGTCAGTGCGGAAACGACGTTTGAATTGACGAATAAAGGGATGCTGAATCTTACGTCAACGACAACCGTACCGAAGAAGCAGATGATCGTTAGTGGCCAGTTTCTTTGGTCTGGCGGGACATTGAAAAGCCAGCTGACATTGAATGAGGCCAGTACTTGCAGGATATCCGGGGACAAGGACAAATATCTGTATGAAGGCGTGATCGTTAATAGCGGGTTGGTTACTTGGCAGGGGACTGGCACTTTAGCCTTAGGTGGTGGTGGGAAGTTCACGAATACGCTCAAGGGGAGATTAACCTCTGAAGAAAATGTGCGTATGTACTGGAGCTATGGTAGCACACCCGTTTTTGAAAACCGAGGCTCCATCGAAGTTACAGGCGGGATGATGCTGATGGACAGCATGACGCTGTCGAATTACGGTTCGATCAATATCGGTCCGGGGCAGCTGAAGTTTCAGGGCTCCGGCACGTTCCAACAGCAGGATGGGACGGTCCGATTGATCGACGGTACACTTGCCTCCGTGGGAACCGGTCCGCTATTATTCTTGAATAATGGGGTTATATGCGGCAGCGGTACCGTCGATGGCACCCTTCAGCATGCGGGCGGCTCCATCAGCCCGGGCTACGACATCTACGGCGGCCTGATTCGGATTACCGGGAACTATAATCAATTGGCGGATGCCTGCGAGCTCTTCTTTTCCATTTCCGGTATCCTTGCGGAGGCGGGCTACTCCATTCTGAATGTCACGGGAAAAGCGACATTGCGCGGGGGGATGTCGCTTCCATTGGGTGACGGATATTCTCCCGAAGACGGCGATACTTTCCCGGTGCTGCAGTTTGGCTCCGTCCAAGGCCGCTTTCGCAAAGTGAACCGGCCTTATTTTCAGACGGATCATACGCTCATCGAAACGTACGGGGCAACCGCGGTAACCCTTGAAGCCGTCACGCCGGTTATTCTGGCCACTCGGCTTGGGGCTAATGCGTCGGTTACTTTGGCGACAAGGCATGATTCCGGCATCGTCGATAACGCCTTTGCCGTTCAAAACATAGCGGATACCGCCCAAGGGCTGCCCGCTTCGCTCAGCCAATACGGCAATGCGCCTGGTGGTACAGTTTCGCTTGCGACGCATCTGCTTGTCGGCATGAGTGTGCTGGCGCAGACGAACAGCTACAGCGTCGTCGAGATCGCAGGCGGCTCCCACTCGACCGCTTCACGCCATTACCAAGGCGTCGCCTTTGATATCAACGAGCTTAACGGCAGGCATATTGGTGCGACTCATCCGACATTCCGTGCGTTTATGCAAGCTTGCCGCGATCTTGGCGCCACGGAGGTGCTCGGCCCCGGCGACACCAACCATGAAACCCATGTGCATGCGGCATGGCCGGTCGGCTCGGTTTAAAGGAGTGCCGGTATATTCCCAGTTTGACGAAACCTTCCATCTTCGGTATGATAAAAATACGCTTAATTTCCGAATGTTCTGAATTTGGAAAGCGGGGGAACCATTTTTTTGGGGCGAATCATTTCATTGTAGGGAACCATCTTTCCCGAGCCCGGCAGCTAACCTCGTCAGCAGTGGATGGGTCAAAATCCTCTTGTGACAATGCTTGCATTTATTGACCCGTAGACAGCGGGTCTTTTTTATGGATAGGCCCGCGCATGCATAGGACTGTGCCTTTATGGTCGGTGCTGCGATACGGGTCTTTTTTATTTGCTCGCTGCCCATCCTCGATCCTTGCGAAAGGAGGAAGAACCGCTCATCGGTTACCTAACTTACAATCAAGGAGGAGCATCCTATGGCGCAGCCCAAATACATCACGGACATCGATAAAATCCGGGAACTTTCCGAGGAAGTACGGAGAAAGCTCAAACCGATAACGGAAAAATACCCTTTTCGTGCGAACGATTATTATCTGAAGTTGATTGACTGGCAGGACCCTCACGATCCGATCAGAAAACTGATTATCCCGGGTGATGAGGAGGTTTTGAATTACGGTTGTTTGGATGCCTCCGACGAGGATGCCAATTATGTGGTTCCGGGGTGCCAACATAAATACCACACCACCGCCTTACTGCTCGTATCGGAGGTATGCGGGTCCTATTGCCGGTATTGCTTCCGTAAGCGGCTCTTTTTGGACGATGTCAGTGAGGCTTCCGCTAATGTCGATCCGGGAATCTCTTATATCGCTGAGCATCCGGAGATCAACAACGTGCTTTTGACCGGCGGAGACAGCTTGATCTTATCCACAGCCCGGCTGGCCAGTATTTTGGAGAGGCTGCGGGCGATCAAACATGTGAAAATCATTCGGCTCGGTTCCAAGATGCCGGTCTTTAATCCGATGCGCATCTATGAGGACTCTGCGTTACTTGAATTACTACGCACTTTATCAACGGTGGAGAAGCGAATCTATGTTATGGCCCATATCAACCATCCCCGTGAATTGACTTTTGAAGCCAAAAAAGCGATTCACGCATTGCATAACGCCGGGGTCATTGTGGTGAATCAAACTCCCATTTTGAAAGGGATAAACGATGATCCCGAGGTTCTGAGTGAATTGCTGGATAAGCTGTCTTGGGCGGGCGTGAACCCTTATTATTTCTTCATCAATCGGCCGGTCGCCGGCAACCGCGGATTTGTTTTACCCTTGGAGAGAGTGTACCGGATTGTAGAGCAAGCGAAAGCTCGGACCTCGGGACTCGGCAAAAGAGTGCGTTTATCCATGAGCCACGCATCGGGGAAAATCGAAATATTGGCCATCGAAAGCGGCAAAGCTTACCTCAAATATCATCAATCGAAGGATGGGTTGTACGGAAAATTCATGATCCTGGATTGTCCCCCGGATGCGGCTTGGTTTGACGATTTGCCCGGAAGCGGAGAACATTGGAAGAAGCCGGCGAAAACGGTTTGACTTATAAGAAAGAATACCCCTTTCCTAACCGGAGAGGGGTATTTAAGTATAGTCATTTGTGGCAAGGCCGGAGTGGGAAAGTTAATGGTAGGAGAAGCTGAGCCGGGAGATCGCGGATGAACAATACGAGTGGCTGCTGCGCTGGAAGAACTTGTGCGAAAGAAAACGCACATTTTAATACTCGTTCGGTTTAATCTTTATACGTGATGGACTTCAAGATCCCAATAACCAGATCTTTAGTTTCGGATTCTTTATCGTTTCGGGTAAGTTCCAAGACATAGACGGCTTTTCCCGGCACGGTGATGATCCCATAATAGATATCATGGGTCCCGGTGATGCCTGATGCTGCTGTTCCGTTGTCCATATCAAGGGTGATAAATTGGCATTTGCCCGCCGGGATATCGAAGGTTTCGTCTGCCGTTACGGAGCTGTGGTTCGGTTTATCGGTTTCATTAAACTTATAACTGCCGGAATCTCGCGGTGCTATGCTGCCTACAGGATTCTGCTTAGGGTCGATAAACGAGTACTGTAGTGGATCCGAATCGGCGAGCGCCCAGCCTTTAGGCAGATCGATGTGTAGGTGGGACAGATCACCTTTATGCAGAGCGGCAAAATCGGGAGTAGCCGATGGTGCGGCGGTTGGCGATTGAGTGGATGGAGTGGAGGGTAGTGCGGAAGCGACAGATGCTGCCGTTTGAGCGATAATCGACGATGTAGGTTCTGAGACGAGTGGATGAGCGGAGCTGGTGCTCCCGCATCCGGCAAGGATTGCGGCTAGAATAAGGGGTATTCCCTTTCTTAAAGTTGGGATGAGCATGACGACGCCTCCGTGTATTCGTTCGTATTACTTTACTGATATGTTCGGCAAAAATATGACGAAGACCTTTAATTCTTGAACAACTTCCATGGTGCTATCGAATATGTGCAGAAAAACAACCGACTGTCAGATAGTATGATCAGCCGGTTTACTAAAATGAGATATTGACATACCCATAGGGGGTATAGTATATTTTGGTGGCGAGGTGAAAAAGATGGCAGATGTCGAGAAACCTGCGGAAGAGCACGGGACTCACGGCGAACTTGAGGATGCCTGTTGCACGGCGGGTAGCGAAAGAAGAAGCCACCATTCCGACAAGATGAAAAGCAATCTGATTTCCCGACTGAACCGGATCGAGGGACAGATACGCGGGGTAAAGGGCATGCTGGAGCGGGATACTTACTGTGACGACGTGCTGAACCAGATTGCGGCGATTCAGTCGGCGCTGAATGGCGTTGGTAAGCTATTGCTCGAAGGGCATATGAAAAGCTGTGTCGTAGAGCGCATCCAAGCCGGTGAACATGAGGTCATCGATGAACTGCTCGTTACCGTGAATAAATTGCTCAAATAAATTCCAAAACAAAGGAGACGAGATTCATGCAAGCTACGCTGCAAGTAAAAGGCATGTCCTGTCAGCATTGCGTCAATTCCGTTGAAAAGGCGGTCAAAGAAGTCGGCGGTTCCGCCCAAGTCGATTTGAAAAACGGTTCGGTAACCGTTCAATTTGACGAAAGCGCCGTAACGTTGGATACCGTGAAGCAAGCCATTGAAGATCAGGGCTACGACGTCGCATAACACTAATTTTAAGGAACAAGCTTGCGGTGACGCAGGCTTGTTTTTTTATTTAATCCTTATCGGGGGATCGGCTGCGGCCAGGGCAGCATGTCCGAAAGGTGCACGAATTCCGCTTCCTTTTGCAGAGCGGGGATGGCTTCGCGCAGCGCCGAAGAGGTGATTTTCCCCGGAACACCGACATGCCCAATGACGATCAAATCCGCTTCTTTGCGGGATTTCTCAAAGAGCAGCCGAATTTGCTTGGATACGTGGGCGTGGGTGTATACGTCGTCCAGAAACAGGCCGTTCTGCAGCAAAGGAACTCCTGCTCGGGTCGACTCTTCGGGAGCTTTGCTTGTGGGGGTTGTTTTGCTGTCCAGAAAAAAGAGCCCCTTCTCCCGGCAAACCTGCATGATGACCGCCATCACCCGAGGATCGGAGGTTGCTTTCGATCCCATATGGTTGTTGATGCCGATGGCATGGGGAACGTTGGCGATAGCTCCTTCCACCCGCTTGCGGATTTCATCATCCGTCAAGTCTGTCGTGATTGCTCCTGGACCGAGCCAGCTTTTTTTGCCGTGGAAAGGCTCCATGGGCATATGAACGAGGACTTCATGTCCTTTTTTAAAAGCGGCTTCCGCATCCTGCTTTGAAGTAGGCAGGAAGGGCATGATCGCCACGGTTAATGGAATCGGCAAATTCAGCATGTCTTGTGTGCCTTGCATGCCGTTGCCAAGATCGTCGATGACGATGGCGATGCGATGAGAGGCGAGCCGAGACGGATCCGCCGCGGCCTGTATGTTCCCAAGTGGAACAACGCCGGCGCTGATCGCCGACAGCATAAGCGATAGGATGAGAATTCGGGAATATCGAACCCTTTTCTTACCTCCGGTGGAAAACATAAGACTATACCAGCCCCCTTTCATTATTTCCATGGTTATCTTGTTCATGAGGGCTGATCTTATACGTTTACATGCTTAAGAGCTTGGATGGCGCATAGTTCCGGGGGATAGCAATTGCAATTGTCGAAAAATGCTACAAAATGTTTCATGTTTTTTGCATAAATCGAGGGCCAAGTTACGTCTATATAAAGAAAAGCGCTCCTCGCGGACGCGCTCTTCTTTTTCATTTCCGATTGATCAGGCCATTTAGATCAGCCTCTGGATCTCCTCGTCACCAGCATAATGGGTATTCGCGATTTGTCGCACACGCTGAACGAGCTCGGGATAAGGGCGTCCCTGCGCACCGGATATCATCTGACACAGCCGGCGGAACCGGTCCCGGGGCAAGAAAGCGGCATAATCGCCGATCAGATCCTGGCAGAAGGGGAGGTTCCTTTTCGCATAAAGGGCTGCACTCGCTACGTTGGTCAGCAGCTTGGGCCCGTACTCCTGCTTATCGATCTTCCACCGGTACCGCAGCACATAATCGATGGTGTGTTCTCGGATCAGGGCCGGATTGACCTTGGAGACTTCCCACAGATGAAGATTGAACAGCTTGCTGTAGGCATGGGGAACGACGCTTTCCAACTCCAGATCCATATCCTTGCGCAAGACGAAATGGCCGAGGCATACCATTTTGTTAACCTTAATCCGTTCATCCAGCTTGAAATGTCCGATTTCCCGCAGTTTTTCATAGCATTCCTTGTAACGGGCTGCGTCATAGTCCAAGCCGGCGGCGTTCTCGTCGGAGCTTAAGCCTTTGGCAATTTGCGCAACGTTCTTTTCAAAAGCGCGGCTTAGCCGGTACATCTTGAGAATAGGATGGTAGAAGCGATACAGGCCCAAGGAAAAAAGCAGAAGCACCGCACCGCATGCAGCGGTGATCATCTTCTCCTTACCGCTATCAGCCAAGTAGACGGCCGACAAAACGGCGAGTAAAAGAAGCGACGTTTCAACGGCAAGCCTGATCCATTCCGCGTTCCGGCCAAGTTTGGCAACGGGCATAAACGCCGTCTTTTTACCGCAGGAGGAGCAGGTGTCTCCCGGTAAGGCGGTGAAGGCGCCGCATTTGCGGCATAGCCGCAGTCGCTCGTAGCGGGTGGCAGTCACATGGGGCTTGGAAAAATGGACGGCGGCTTTATCGTTCATCTTCCATGTCCCTCCCCGGATTCAACATTTTCAAGAGCTTCAGATCCAATTCCTGCTGGGAAGGATTGCGGCGGCTGCTCCATCGGAAGACCAGCCATTTTACGAGAATATAAACGGCTACCGCCGAAATAAGCAAATAAGGGAACATCTGGAACACCTGCCCGTATAAAAGTCATGGGGAACCCGTTTTTTCTTAACTATACCCCTGATGTCTGTCCTGCAAAAGATAGAAAGCAATAGTATTTTTTACATTCAAAAGGTATGATTACTAATAGATTCGCAAATTTTGCAATCTATTGAAAAAGAGGTAAAACAGCCTATAGGTTCATTTTACTATCGGCTGTGTCATGTTTCTAGTCTTTCGCCGGGGGGATAGGCGCTTAACCATAGAAGATATCGGAGGGAAAGCTGTGAGAGAGAGAAAAAAAGGCGCATACCGGTATGTAGCAGGTTGGTTGTCTTTGGCGGTTCTCGCCGCGACTTTACTATTAGGCAAACCAAGCTATGCAGCGGATACTGCGGATCAGAGGCTGGATGCGGTACTGGCGGTAGACGTCAGCACCTCGATGAATAACAGCGATTCAAAGCATATCGCTAACGAAGCGATGAAGATGTTTGTGGATATGACCTCGCCTACGGGCGATAAAATCGGCGTAATCGCCTATACTGACCAGATAATCCGGGAAAAAGCGCTGCTTACACTCCAGGTGCCGCAAGACAAAGAGGATTTGAAGACGTTTATCGATCAATTGGTTCGTGGGCCCTATACCGACATCGCCGTCGGTGTCAAAGAATCGTTGAAAGTTTTGGAAGCGGGCCGGGAACCGGATCATCATCCGATGATCGTTTTGCTGGCAGATGGCAACAACTCTTTGCAAAAAGGCCGCAGTCAGGAAGCATCCGACAAGGAGCTGACGGCAGCGGTGGAGAAGGCGAAAGCTGAAGGCATCCGCATTTACACCATCGGGCTTAACGCTGACGGCAAGCTGAATAAGTCGGTTTTGGAAAAGATCGCAAGCGATACCGGGGGCCTATCTTTCGTAACGGATACGGCGGACACGCTGCCGCAAATTTTAAGCGAAATCTTTGCCAGCCAGCTCAAGCTAAAGGTCGTCCCCCTTCAAGGGTTTACGGCTAACGGCAGCTATCAGGAAGTGAAAGTTCCGATTCCTAATGCGAATGTTCTAGAAGCGAATATTTCCATTGTGTCACAGCAGCCTGTGGAAGTGAAGCTGTACGACCCTTCAGGCAAATCCATCCCTTATCCATCGGATCAGCTGCTCTATTCCAGATCCACCTCCTATACGCTGCTTAAGCTGATGAAGCCGGCGCAGGGAGATTGGAAGCTGATGGTCAAGGGCGTCTCCCAGGACAAAATCGACATTAATTTGGTTTTCAATTACGATCTCTCCCTTGTCATGGAGCCATTGTCCGGTTCCTCCTTTAAGAAAGGCGACAAGGTGAGCGTTAAAGCCCATCTGGAATCGGGGGGCGCACCCTTAGCCGATGCGGATCTGATGAAATCCCTCAAATCGACGCTTTTGGTCACCGACCTTGCGACGAAGAAAACGGAGGAATTCCCGCTCACAAAGGACGGCAGCGATTTTACCGGCGAGTGGGTCATTCCCGACAGCAACAAGTATGAGGTGAAAGCGAGGGTAGAGGACGCCAGCTTCTACCGGGATTCCGATGCGGCTGTGGTGGATGCTTCGGCGGGCACGAGCCAGCAGGGTCAAAGCCCGTCGCCGACACCGGCAGTACCGGCTGAGAAGAAACCCTTTCCTTGGCTCAGCGTAATAATCGGAGCGGTTGTCCTCATCGTGGCGGCTGTTGCGGCATTTTTGGTTATGAGCCGCATCCGGAAAGCCAACCTTGGCTTTGTTGGTCAAATGATCGTTGAAGTGCGGGACGAAAATACCGGCGACCGCACGAATCCGAACTATAAGAAGCTGAACGCCTTCAAGGGCCAATTCAAGCTGCATCAGCTGCTTCAATTGGCTCCGGAATTGGCGGAAACCGATAAGATCCTGTTCACGCCAGGCAAGGGCGACACGATCATCCTGATCAACCGGTCCGGCTGCGTCATCGAGAGAGCGGGCCGGGCAGTGGACGCTGGCAAAGGCATCGAAATCCGCAAGAACGATCGGCTGAAGATCACGCTGCAAAACGTCAATAAATCTATACAGTTGGAGTATATTTTGTAATCTATTCCGGTTATACCTATCGAACCTGTCTCTTGAGGAGGACTTTAATCATGAAAGCGATAGTCAGAGAGCATATCCAGCAGATGGACGTATCACTGGGCGGCGGAATTATTTCCGAGAAAATCCGGGTGGATACCATCGACAATCCGATGCTCGTCATCGGCTTGGGCGGCACCGGAATCGACGCCCTGCTTCGACTGAAGTACCAGATCAATCGGCGGTTCAAGCTTCCGAACGATCCCCTGTCCAAGAAAAAACGGGAGAAGCCCGATAACATCGAATATATCGGCTTTGAAACCAACGAAGGCGAACTGCAAAAAAAGTATAAAGGCATCGGTCTCGACCCTTTGACGGAATTCGTCCTATTGTCCAATGCGGAAATCGGCAGCCTGCTGCAAAACCGCAAGGTGTTGGAGCCCTACATAACGGAGTGGCTATCACCTGAGTTGCTAGTCACGGACGGCGTAGGCGGCGCATCAGGCAACCGGCAAACCGGGCGGCTTTTGCTGTTCACGAAGATTTTGCAGGTCGTGCAAACCATCGAGAAGAAAATCAAAACCCTCACCGAAGGCACCAACAAAAAGTTGATGGTATTCCTGCTCACCGGTCTTTCCGGCGGCACGGGCAGCGGCGGTTTCCTCGACATTGCCTACATCATCCGCGGGCTCATGGAACGCGAGTATGCGGAAGCCGGGGTCGACAAGGTCAGTATGCTGGGCTATCTGTTTATGCCGGACGTCAATTTGTCCAATAAGAGTCTGACGGACCACACCCGCGAATATATCAAGAAAAACGGCTATGCTGCCCTTAAGGAATTGGACTACTGGATGAACGCTGACGAGCGGGGCGAGCGGTTCCGCCAGCGCTACGGCAATGTGCTGACCGTCAATTCGCCGCTGCCGCCGTTCAATTTGGCCCATTTGATCTCCGCCACCAATCTGGATGGGAAGCTGTTGGAGAACGCCTACGATTATTGCATGAACGTAACCGCCGAGAACATCACGAATTTCATGGCGATGGAAGAGAAGCAGTCCGGCGAGGAATTCGCCATTCACGATTACATCAGCAATATCCGCAGCAACATCAATCAGATGGCGAAGCCGTATGCCGCCAATTACCAGTACAACATCATCGGCGCATCCTCCGCCGTACTGCCTATCGAAGAGATGACCACTTATCTGGCATACTGTCTATTCCAGAAGATGGAAACTATGTTCAAAGTCGGTCCAAGTCGGGAGGATGTGGAAAAATTCGCCCACAAACTGGGGATCGATCCCGACGCCATTCACCGTGAATTTTTGAAACGCGTTCCTGAGCCACTACCCGGTTATGAGAACAGCGAGCGGCTGAGCCATCAGAGCGTGATCAAGCTGCAGGTTGTCAATATGGACACCGAGCTGGAGATGAACTTCCTGAGCCGCGCCCGGGAAGAGTATATCAAGGCCAGAAGACAACTGCCCGGCGAACTGCTGGAACGCTTCATCGAGCAAATTGAGCGGGTATTCTTGAACCCCGAGCAAGGCCCCTTTTATGCGAACCGGATCATCTATACGGCGAAAGGCCCGTCTCTGCTTGCCCTTATCCAATCGTACATCGAAAGCTTAAAGGAAACACTGCACCGGATGCCTGATGACATCGAGGCTGCCAAAGATAACGCCGAGCAAAAACTGGGCGACGCCCGGGATGCGTTCATCTCCAAAGAGAAGCGGAAAAACCTGTATATCGATGCGAAAATTCAGGAGTATCAGCTATTATCCGACCGGGAACGCTTCGAGCAGATGATTGACTTTTACGAGGACTTGTACCGGGTTATCAACGAGCAGAACTCCCGGATTTACGAAGTGTTTGCCGAACTGCTGAACGCTCTGAACGTGATTTTTGAGAAAAACGGTGCCATCCTTGCACGAGGCGACGAGGACGTGGATCACCGGGGCAACCGGACGTACTATTGGAATATCGTCAACGTTCCCGATGTCGAGCGGGTCATTGGCAACATTTTGGACGAGAAAAACGTGCAGACATTGATCCGCGACTTTACGGCGGAATTGATGGCCCGCTCCAGCAGTTGGATTAAGGAAGCAGAAGTGGACATCGTCGGCTCCATCTCCGAGTTCATGACCGATCAGTTTGGCGATTTGATCACCAAGTCCATGGAAGATTTCCTGTTGATCAAATACGGCAAGGACGAATCCATCGAAAACATTATGGAACGGATCATCGCTAAGCGGCTGAACGAGGAGGCTGTGCCGGTCTTCCACTTGAGCAACAGCTCCGGCAGCTTCCATTTCCCGTCTTATGGGTTCGTTTCGGTCCCGGTTAAAGCGCCGAACATCTACAAAGGCATCAAAAATTTCGAGGCCCACGCTGTCGGAAATGCCCGCTTCACCGTGAAGGAAAGCGAGGTCAAGAACCGGATTTTCTGGCTGAACACGAAAAACGGGGTGCCGTTGTTCTCTTACGCACCACTTAAAAGCTATGAGGAAAGCTACGAGAAAACGATCCTGCAAGCCGAAGGCAACGGCCGCCATCTGGTACAATCGGAAAAGGTGAACTGGGTGAACCTGCCCTCGCCAATCCCGGAAATGTCCTGGGGCGACACTTACGAAAACGTGCGAGTAAAAGCCTATAACGCGGAAGTCCGCGGCGCCTTCGCGGAAGCGGAAAACTATCGCATCATCCGGGAAAAGAACGTCGACTCCCGGACCACCAGCCGCTTCGAGTGCGTATTCGGCGTTCCTTTCGATCCGGATGCCTTCGCCGCCCGATACAATATGCAGCTTGATCTGCCCAAGCCGAATCTTGGTGAGGTGAAGAAAGCCATCGCCGGTTTGAAGGAACTGCTGGCCGGAGGCTTGGAGAAGGAAACCGTACGGGATATTTTCAACAGCACAGACCGGGAACAGGCGATGGAAAGCTTGATCCGCTATCCGGATTTATTCGATTCGGTACGCAGGGAAAATGCGAAGTACGGCCGCATCGCGGCCGAGATCGCCCGCTATGAGCGGATTTTGGCGAAGTTCCAGGATGAGGAACACCTGCTGGGCCTGTTCATCGAAGCGATGTATACCGGCACCATCGTCAAAAAGGGCGCACAATACGTCTACGATGTCGACGCCGAAGAAGAAAGCTGGGAGCCATTCGTGAACTTGCTTCGGGCGAACAAGTTTACGGATTATGCCATCTATGATAAGCTGCGTTCTCTCGATCCGAAAAAAGCGGCTCAAGTCGAACGCAAGGCAGCCAAACGAAGCGAGAAGCTGACCTCCGATGAGAATATCACACCGCTCATCGCCCAATTGGAAAGCATGGTTGCCGCTTATCAGGAAGCGAAGGGTTCTCTTGATTATGACCGGGAAGAGTTGGTGAACGGTGAAGAGATGTACCGCTTTTACCGGCAGGCGGTTATCAAAGTAAACGACATGCTAAGCACATTACGATAAAACAATTCATGATTTCGTCTGTCGTAGTTCCATCCATGACAGATAGATCAGATAGGTTTGGGGGGAGGGATACCGTGAACGAAGGATTATGGACATTTGCCAATGAATACGACAGCGAGAGCGACGCGGCTCATGACCTGATCGACGAGCAGCGCAGCTTGTACCACCCGCTTGTCTTCCTGTTTATCGGAGACCAGTCGGCGGACGCTCTCCAGGCCGTTCACCGGGTCATGACCCGCAAATGCAGCAATAGCGACGGGATTCAATATTTGCATGTCTATGAAGAGACGACGCCAAGAGAAATGCCAAACGTAGAAACATTGGTGATTCCTCCATCCCGGCTGAACCGGAAAACGGTCCGGCCGGAAAGCCGCCGGCGTTTTTATCAGAGCGGAAAGCCCCTTGCCGAGTTGAACCGGCTTTTGCGTAAAATCGGCAACCGGGTTGCCGCGGCGGGAAGGCGCTTCGGTGATTTTCAACGGCTGCATCTGTCCGTCGTTACCCAAGCGGATGATCCGCTGAACGCGGTTCTGCCGGAAGTCGTCTTGCTCGCTAAAGCGATCCTCGGCGAAACCTTCAAGCATATTCAGTTGGAGCTTTACGCCTTGATCAAGGAAGGGGAGACCCGAGAGGATTTTGCTTACTCCTCCGCTCTCGGTTCCAGTTTCTTGACGGAGCTGGATGAATGGCAGAACCGCGAGTATCGGTTTCGCGCGCCGCTTCTGCTAACGGAGGATGGTTTCTCTCTTGAAGTGGAGCATTCGCCTTCTCCTTTATTCGACCTGGTGTATTTGCTCGGCGACAAGGACGAAAGCGGGCTGTTGGCCCAGGGCGGTTTGGAGTCGGCCTACAAAGCGATTTGCAGCCTGAACGTGCTGAAGAATCGGCGGACGATCCATGAGTTTGACCGTCAAACGGGAGTTTATAACAATCTTCAATATAAACAAAACATCACTTCTCCTGCTGTTCCCGACCGTGTCTATTCCAGTGCCGGATTCGCCGAGTTGAGAAGACCGAATGCGGCAATTGCACTGATCGTACTCAAAACCTTTTTCAAGGGGTATCTTGATCAACTGGAGGAGGGCAGCCGCGGAGAACGCCATGCTGTCGCCTCTCTGTTTGGACTCGATCGGGATTCGATAGAGCGGCGTGCGGCTTCCTATCTTCCGTCGGGAGACCAGCTCACGGAAATGTATTCGCTATTAGCCCGGAACATTTCCTTGGATTCCCTTAAACCCCTCACTTTACGGGAGGCGGAAGAGGCGCTGTACGGTGGCAACAGCCGGCAGTTTTTTGCCACGCAGTTTGAGGAACCGGCTTATCGGGCTGCAGCAGCGGTAAATTTGACCGATGAGCTGGAGAAGAGACTGCAGAGAGAATTGCGTCCGCCGCATTCCTTTTACACGGTCTATTTGTGGACGAAGCTGAAAAGCGGCAGCAGCTTATACGAGGAGCTTCATGTGCAAGCGGAGGAAACAGCCCGTTCCCTGGCGGACGCGCGGCAAGCGCTTGAGGATGCGTACGATGAAACCTGCGAGAGTCTGCACGGAGGGAGAAGCTTCCCGCTCTTCTCGCAAGGGGCGAAACGCAAAATGAACCGTGCGCTGCTGGAGCGAATTTACGGCATTCGCTATGACATTTTGTTTTTGGAGATCAAAAGCAAGCTTCTGAGTTTTGCGGAAACCGTACTGATGGAGCTGCATGAGCGATCAAGCCGCCAAGTGGATAAGCTGCGGCAATTGGATACGTCTCTCGATAATGCCTTCCACGAAATGATGGCAGAAACCCAAGACGAACTGGAGCGCAATTTACCGGAGTATTACGGCATGCAGGTGAAGCGTATCGTCCAGGAAATCGCCGCGCGCAGAGGACCGCTGTTTTATTTTGACTCGAATTATTTCGGCGATATGCCGGCATTGCCCACGACGAGTGAGGATGCCCTGCAAAACCGGCTCATTGCCATTTGCCGCCGGGACGTTTTTACCGACCCGGTGTTCGGACAGTCCTTTGAAGAGGAATTGCTTGAACGGGCCAATGTGATCGTCCGCTTTGAGGAGCGGCACTTGGTGCTTTCAAAGGAAGAATTGTTCCGGGATCTGTACGAACGGCTGGAGGATGGCGCGGCCATTCGCATTTCGTTGTTCCATTACACGCAAAAGCACCGGTACGAGGAAAAATATTTTTTTGGCGACTACGAAAGCGAGTTTATCCGTTTTGCCTTTCAGCGGGACCGCGAGATTCGCGCTTACCAGTTAGGCTGCGTCCATGAACGGAAGGCAAGCGGAATCGATAAGCTCAATATCATGGGCGGCTTTCGTCTAGACGACATGATGTATATGCGTACCGCCCGAAAGTACTATGAATCTTATAAGCAAAACGGCTTTGTCTTTCACGAGTCCGATATGAGGGATTATTTTTCGGAAACTTTACCGGGAGATCTATCGGCGGATTTACCGGAGGCTTTGCCGCATGTCTTGCCGGATGAAGCCGGAGAGCCGCAACGTTAACGTTTGTTTTGGAGGGATTAGCCATGTATCGCCGCAAATGGAGTGGATTACTTTTTCTCTTTAGTCTTGCCGGAGGAGCCGCAGGCTTTGCAGCGGGAGAGTTTCTGCTCAGTTGGCAGGAAGGGCGCATGCCCAATGTATTACTCATGGCCATCTATTTCGGTGTGCTCGGGCTTGCCATCGCCTTGATGAGCTTATGGGCGGAAACCCTTTCTCCGGTGTTGAATGGAAGAGGCTGGCGGCATCGTCATGCGGGAGCGGGCTGGAAGCTGCTGGTGCCTGCTTCCCTCGGTTTGCTTTTTGCTGCCGGGGCGCTGTTTCAATCCATTTACGGTCTTGGATTCGGCGGCTACAAGCCTGCCCAGGACATCGTTCTAGTCATCGATAAATCGGAAAGTATGCGAGACAACGATGCAAACCGGCAAAGTGCCCGCGGCGCCCAGCAGTTGATCGAACGGATGGAGACCGGCAATCGGGTGTCCATCGTCCTTTTCAACGAACGGGCAGAGCTGCTGCAGCCCTTCGTGGCGCTGAACTCTCAAGCAGATAAAGATCAGGTAATCGCACGCTTGGACAGTTATCCTTTTGAAGGGCAGACCAACATCGAACAAGCGCTGCAGCTGGGGCTTGATCAATTGAACGCTCTTTCGGACAGACGAACGAGTATGGTGATTCTCCTTTCCGACGGATACAGCGATGTGGACGTGCCGAAAACCGTCGCCTCCTTTAAGAGCGAAGGGATTCCTTTGCATACGGTGGGGATGAAAGGCACGGGAAGCGACGCCAGCAAGTTATTGAAGAGGCTGGCTGGCGGCACGGACGGCACCCTCCAACGGGTGGGACATGTAAAAGGCTTGACCGGAGCATTTACGAAAATCTACGATTTGAGCCGGGACTGGCACTTAACCGGTGAGCGCGTAGGCATGGGTGAATCGAGTTTGTACTATGCCATGCTCCGGGTGCTTTTTGTAGCGGGGTTAGGTGCGTTGATCGGTTTGGCCCTAGGGATTATTTTCAATAACCGCCATCTGGCCAAAAGCTTCATCATCGGCGGTGCAATCGCCGGAGCGGTATCCGGCTTCCTGCTGGAAAAGGGGTTGAACGCCGCAGTCAGTTCCAGTATTGTACGTTTCGTCGCGGATATCGTATTGGCCGCTATTTTGGCCGCGTCCACCATGATCGTGGCTGTAAAAGAGTCCAGCACGGATGCACCGTCATCCATCTACCGGAGAGGTAAATCGTCCGGCAGCGGTTACGGCTCGGCTCGTGGGGGCAGCGGCAGTTTTAAATAGAGGGGTTGAACGAAATGGAATGGACATGGAGCGGGGAAGCGCCGGCTGCTCTCCACATCTCCGGTGTCGACTGTCGGACTCAGGATGGAAGCAGCATACTCACCTGGGATTGGCCCGGCAGCTTGCGCTACGTCTTTCTGTACGGTTATGCGCCAGGTACGGGAGGCGTGGGAGCACAGCGGCTTCCGGAATCGGGAGCGGCAGGAATGAAGCTCTATACTAGAGAAGAATACAAAGCGAACGGCGGATTCCGGGAGCGGATCGATCGCATCGGATTTTACCGGTATATAATTTTTCCATGCGTCAGGCAGGAGGGCGAACTGCTTGTCTATCGTCAGACTGATGGAGAAAACGAAGTTGCTTTCAGCCTAGGCAAAGCGGTCATCCGTTGTTCCATCGAGTACAGTGGCGGCTGGCTGGGAAGGCGGCGTACGGCTCGCATGACCGTTTCCACCGAGGTGCCCGTGCCAAAGGAAACCCTATGTTACGTGAAAAAAGCGGGATCGCTTCCGCTTTCCATAGACGATGGCGTACGCTATCCACTGTTGTTTGATTTAAGTCCCGGGCGCAACCGGCTGCCGGATATCGAAATTGGCCGGGACGATTGCGTCAAGCTGTTTTTTACAGACGGCAAAGCTTATGGCGGGACATTCGACTTGATCCACGGTTCTTAAGGGGGACAAATGGCATGCTGAAAACGTTGAAAAATTTGCTACGCAAACCGCCGGTAAAAGTGCGGCCACCATTTTACGATATCGTGTGCGCCCATTGCTTCCACCGGTTCGAGCCGGAGGATGTGGTGTTCCGCGCCGCCCATTACAGCGAAACGGACCCGGATTTCGCCCTGCAGGAGGATCAGGCGTTGGACGAGTACCGGGCCAAGTTCAATCTGGACTCCGTCGGTGACGTAGAGGCGGTGATCAGTCCGCGGACGATTCCCGAGGAAAACAAAATCTATTCGGATAACGTCCTCGTCGGTATTACCGACCGCCACGGTATTTTAACCCGGCGCAGATTATGTCCGTATTGCCACAATGAACTGCCGATTCCGGCGGGGAAGGTGCCAAGCAACATCATTTCCATCGTCGGAGCCACCTCGGTAGGCAAATCTGTCTACATGACCTCCCTTATCCATACTCTTCAGCATGTGACGGCATCCAATTTTCACGCGGCTTGCATTCCAATGAATGCGGACATCAGCCGCCGCTTCCGTACCTATTACGAAGAACCGATTTTCGAGCAGGGCATGATGCTGGGCGCGACGCAAAAAATCGAAAAAATGGAACCCTTCATCTTCAACTTTGTGTTCAAGGATGAAACGCTGCCGCCGCTCACTCTGGCTTTTTTTGATGTGGCAGGGGAGGGAATGACGGACCGGAATTATCTGGACATCTATGCGGCACATATCAAAAATTCCGCCGGCATCCTTTTCATGGTTGATCCTCTGCAGATCAAAACCATCCGGGATCGGCTCATTGTCAGCCTGGGCGAGGAAACTGGCGATTTGGCGAACCGTCATGCGGAGCCGCGGGATGTGATCATCTCCATGTTCGAAAATTTCATCGGCCATCAAGAAAAGTCAAAAACGGACATCCCCACCGCCATCGTCCTGACCAAAAGCGATATGCTCAAGCATCTGCGGGAAGAGGATGGCGATTACATCGACACCAACAGCAACGTGTTCCGCAATGTGGTTCATTCCGAGTATTTGAACCTGCATGAGTTCACCAATATCGACGGGGAAATCCGCCGCTTCATTGAAAAAGTGGACCGTCCGTTCAAAGATGCTGTCGATGTTTATTTCAACAATACCGCCTATTTTGCCGTATCCGCTCTGGGCAGTAACCCGGTGAACAAGCAATTGGAGCGGGTAGTCACTCCGATTCGCGTAGATGAGCCCTTCGTTTGGCTTCTGCACAAGCTGGAGTACATCGAGGGGAGAGATCGTTAATGACCGGCGACAAGATCCAGCAGCAATATTACACCCGTGCCCGTGAAGGATTGTTTCAAAACGGGGAAGGTTTCGATACGGTAGCCAAGTCTCCCGGACTGGACAACGGGTTCATTAAAAAAACGCTCCATCCTTACTGTCTCTACATCGCCCCGCAAGAGCTGCTGCGACGGGGAGAGAAGGACCCTACCCGTTATCCCGCTGCTTTGACGGTTTTTTCCGCGGATTCCGGGGAACTGGTCATCGGCCGAAGCGTATTCGCAGGGCCGGATTATACCGGCCAACGGGACGTTATTTTCAGCCACAACTATGTCGTACCTCCTGAACGCCGCGATGAAATTTTGCTGAATCCCCCTGCGCTTTTCCGGATAAACAGCTTTCAGGCTTCGTATGATTCCTCCATGGGAAAAAGCTTGCCGGAGTTGGACGACCTGGATTATGGCAGCGGGTTTCACCCAGCGGCGCGGGACGAGCTTTTGCAGCGGTTAGGCATCGACGCGGAGCAGTTTCGCAGCTTGCTGGCGGCGGTTTTGACGGCGGTTGCCACCAAGAAAAAAGTGTTCATCATCCTTGATGCGGAGATATCGGAAAGCTCAGAGCTGGCATCCCGGCTGCTGGAGATTTTATACGACTGTCTGCCTTTGGAGGTTCGGCGTCACTTCGGCTTCGCCACCTACAACAACGAGCCCCAAGGACGGAAAAACATTGACGTCATGTTCGTGGAGAAAGGCAGCATTCGGCCCGGGGACCGCAGCATCGGCAAGGATATCAATTTCGATTTTCCCAACAACCGTTTTCCCGCAGGAGACATAGGCAAACAAGGTTGCTATCTGGATTTCGCGTGGGAGAACCGTAACAACTTGGACGCTCTCGCTTCCTTTTTCCAGTTCGCCGAGGAGGCGCTTGAGGGATGTACGTTGACGGACAAGCTCTCTCTTGATGTCTACAATCAGTTGGCCCAGTTGTACCGAATCAGCCGGGGGGAGCGGGAACGGTATACGGAGGATATGGGGGCCGTCATCGATAGTGCTCTTCACTGTCTACGGGTTGCGAATGCTCCGAAAAAACCGCAACTAGCCGAACTTTTGCTCGTTTTGATGCGGGATGAAGCGGCAAAGTTAGGCGGAAAGAAAGTCGTACCCGAGCATGGGGAAGAGGGAGGCACAGAAGCGAATATCGGTGTCTTGCCGATCCGAATGTTTAGCGGATTTGCCGAATTTTACGGGTTCGTGCCGGATGACCACAAGGCGGAGCTGTCGCTGGCATTGATCGCGTTTTTGGACCATGCTGTTCGGACGCTGGAAAATAGCGCTTTGTACGCCTATTTGGCGGAAGCGGGGGTGGCGTTGAAAAAGCAGCCTTTGCTGCAGAGGCAGGTATATGAGCGTATCGGGCTGGAGCCGCATTTTGCCGAATTGAACGAAGCTCTGCTGGCCGAACGTTTGATGAAGATAAAAGCGATCAATGATCTGCAGGAGGAGATCGCCTTTTGGACGGATCAATCGTTGGCATCCCTGGGTCAATCCTATGTGATTCGGCAATTTAGCGGGAAAGTGAAAAAACTGCTGGTAAAATCGGGTGAGCCGTACATAGCCGGAGGCAGTCTGTTCCGGTTGATCGAGCAGCTCTATAAGCGGTATCGGGGCGATAAAGGATTCGAGGATTTTTGCGATGCCATCGAATTTGAGACCGCCCGTTGCATTTTGGATATGATTGCTTTGCCTACAATGGATCTGTCCGATTTGCGCCAAGTGGATTACATACTCGTGGAAGACCGCCTGCAAACGGGAGTAGATTTGACGGATGATCAGGCGAAAAAGCTGACGCTGCTCCGCGCCGTCCGGGAAATCATCGCGACGAGAGGAGCGGCGGCGAGGGAATTGCTGGGCGGCGAACAAATGCCCCAAAACCTGGCACAACCCACTTTCGATTTTTCCGACTTGTCTGATCGGGAGATGAAAGAGGTTCAGAAGATCATCCGCCGCTTAATTAGCGGAAGGCTGACGTCCGAGCATTATATCAACACCGTCTTCACCTTTGCCGAATGGAACACGAGATGGCGGGGAATCGATTATCAGATGGCGTATCAGGAGTTGCTCCAATTCGTATACCGGGAGACCGAGGGACTCGAGGGCATGTGGGAGTTTCTTATCTGGACGTCCAACAGCCCGCTATTCAAGGACGAATCCGGCAAACGCATGCGGACGCCATACCGGAATGCGCTGCGCAAATTTTTCCGAGAGACGGAGCGGAAGGCCCTGCGAAAACGGGACATCTATGCCCAACTCACAGCACCGGAAGCGGGTAAAGAATTCCGCGAAATTATCAAGCAATTGCGTGATGAAACCGGCTTTCCGGTTTTTCGGATGGTGAGGCGTTATCGGCGGTTCTTGACGGTCCTTTCCATGACGGCAGTTCTGGTTTTCGTCTTGATCGCGATTATCGTTAAGTTGGCAGGTTCCGGCGATAAACCGGCGCAAACCGTCCCTTCCGGTTCTCCACTGACAAGCGGTTCGCCTGCAGCCGTTTCGCCAGGCAGCACATCGGGAGGCGTTACGGCAACGCCATCTGGTTCACCGGGTGATGTCGGTCAATCGCCGTCGCCGTCTCCTGGCTCTTCCAGCGCGGTATCGCCAACAGCAAAACCTGGGGCTTCGAACGCGGCAGCGAAATCTCCAAACCCGAAAGGGTCTAGTGCGGCAGCAAAATCGCCAAGCCCGAGCCCGAAACGATGAGGCTCAGTTGACTTTACAGAGGCTGTCCAATGGATTAGGATTAAAACAAGAGTAATCAGATGATAGAGGAAGACGACGAGCTACTGCTCTTGCCGTCTTCCTTTTTCCATGATCAATCGAGCTGCGGAATGCTTGGAGGACGTTCAGATGGAGATTATTGAAAAAGACGAAAGGTCGGCTGGCGGCAATATGGACGGTGCTGCGCTTTTGGGCAAGCGAATCTTGATCATGACGGCTGTCGAAGCCGAGCGAGCGGCTGTCTTGCGAGGATTGGCGGGGGCGACCGGATTTGACGTGGAGTTGGCCGGTGTCGGTCCTATTAGTGCAGCCGCGCGGACTGCCGCCTTTTTGGCGGCGTCTTCTGGAGAATATAGTCTGGTGATTAGCGCAGGAATCGGCGGTGGCATCGATCCCCGGGCGGAGATCGGCTCGGTAGTAGTCGCTTCTGAGGTTCGTTCCGCCGATCTCGGCGTGGAAACGGCTGAAGGCTTCCGCACTCTGGATCAAATGAATTTCGGTTCAAACCTGCTGCATCCGGATCAACGGATTGCTGCTCTTTTGGAGGAGCGGTTGCGGTCAGCGCGAATTGCCGTCATGACAGGACCGGTGCTGACCGTGTCTACGGCAACAGGAACGGTAGACACGGCGGCATCGCGATCCGCATTAGTGCCAAATGCGGCGGTTGAAGCGATGGAGGGCTATGGCGTAGCCTTTGCCGCCCAAGAAGCGGGGATTCCTTTTGCCGAAATCCGCTCCATCTCCAACCGAGTCGGTCCGAGAGATTTGTCTGCATGGAGAATGAAAGAAGCCTTTTCGGCTTTGGAAGCAGCTAGTTCAGTCTTACGGGAGGTTTTTTCATGAATACACACGAAACTTTGAAAATCGCTTTTTCGCCTTGTCCCAACGATACATTCGTTTTCCATGCTTTGGTACATGGATTGCTGCCGGATACGCCGAAGTTTGACGTGACCTACGCCGATATCGATATTACAAACAAACTATCTGTTTCAAGCGGAGAGGATTCTCTCGATATTTTGAAAATCTCCTATGCGGCGCTGCCCTACATCCATCCCGAATATGCTCTGTTGCCCTGCGGCGGCGCTTTAGGCAGAGGCTGCGGACCGTTGGTGCTGACACGCGATTCCCTTGCGCCTGCAGAGCTGACGGGTCGCCGTGTCGCGGTGCCAAGCGACCGTTCCACTGCCTATCTGCTGTTTCGGCTGTGGGCGGCCGGACATGTGCCGGGCGGACTTGGAGAAATCGTCGTCATGCCCTTCCACGAAATCATGCCAGCCGTTCGCGATGGTTTAATCGATGCCGGCCTTGTCATTCATGAGGCGCGGTTTACGTATCAAAATTATGGCCTTAACCTGCTGGCGGATATGGGAGAATGGTGGGAACAGGATACCGGGCTGCCCATTCCTTTGGGAGCGATCATCGCCCGCCGAACGCTGAATCTGGACGCTATAGCCGCATGGATTCGCGCTTCCGTCGAGTATGCGTGGGCGAATCCCGAGGTATCCCGGGCTTACGTGCTGGAGCACGCTCAAGAGATGGATCCGGCTGTTGCCGACCAGCATATCAACCTCTACGTCAATGAGTTTACAGCTAATCTTGGCGATGCCGGCTATGAAGCGATCACCTCCCTGCTCGACCGCGCGGCGGTGGAAGGTCTAGTACCGAAGCTTGATCTTTCGTATCTGCGATAAACGGGTGGTTTGAGGAGTTTGGGTAGTACGAGGAGTATTGAGGAGATTCGTTTTGTCTAATCGTTCCGTAATGGGGGAAGAGTAGCCATGATGTTACGAAATGTTCAAACTGAGGATGCCGCCGAAATCGCCCGATTATCCACTCAGCTCGGATATCCCGCCGATGAATCTGAGGTCTGTAGGCGCATAAGCTGGTTAATGGAAGATGGGGAAAATGCCGTTTTCGTAATGGAAGTAGATGGCAAACTGGCAGGATGGGTTCATGTTCAAGGTCGTCTTGCGCTGGAGTCCGCTCCTTTTGCTGAAATCGGCGGTTTGGTCGTAGATGACATCTGCCGGCGAATGGGAGTTGGACGGAAGCTGATAGATTCATGCGTAGAGTGGACGAAAGCAAAAGGTTATCGAACGCTTCGCGTCCGCTCCAACGGTTTGCGCACGGAGGCCCACCGGTTTTACGAAAGTTGCGGCTTCACCAATACGAAATGGCAGCAAGTTTTTCATATGAATTTTGAAGATGATCGCGGTTAAAGAGACAAGGCGTACCCATTCAGTCATGCTTTTTCGTTTCCCGTTTAGCGATAAATACTTCATCCTTTGATACGAAAACGATAATGCCTCTAAGAGGTGTGCGATACCTATAAGTAATAATATCCGAATGAAGTCCACTTATATTGTGGGCTTTTTTTATTTATCGGATCAAATTCGTAGCGCCAAATAGTATCTGGGAAAGGTTTGTTTCAGAGGATTATCCATAAAAAGGATATCTTACTAAATTCACGAATACATATTTATTGCGATTTTTATGAAGTTCACAAATAAGACGTTAGACGAAAGACTTGCAGAATAAAAAAACTAATAGACAGGGGTTTTTTAATGTACCTTCGTTTATTTCTATTAATAACAGCAACTTGGGTAGTCGGTAGAGTGTTTTTAATACTAGCACACTTTGAATTGTTATCACCTGTAAAAATCCCAGTTATTCAGTCTATTGGGATACACTTTCTTGTGTTTTTTGTAGGCATAATATTTATTAACAATTATATTGATAAGCATGGAACTGAAAAGCTGAAATATAGTTTATTAATACTATTTGGAATGATTGCAATATTCTTTTACTTCGATATAGGTAATAATTACGTTCAAGAATGGAAATCAAACAAGGAAATTCAAAAGGAAATTGAATTGCAAGCAAGTACAGAGAGTTACTATAAAGATAAACTTGATAAACCATATATATTTAATGAATATATTTGGTATTCTACAAAACGAACATTTTATGTCTTTGAAAAAAATGGAGGAGTTAGCAAAGAAGATATAGAGTACATAATAAACATCATAAAACCATTAGATAATCAAGACATTTCAATTCAACTGATAAGTCAAACAACGCCTTATCAGATAGTGATGAGCTATACAAACGAAAAAGTGTTAATAGGTTGCACAAATCCACCTTTTAATAACTTAGATAAAATAAATATTTGTGTTGAAGATTAATTCGAAGAAGGCAGATACTTCATATAATACCATATTCACGCATCGCAGCCTGTTGGCTGCTCGGTCAGCCCGAGGCATTTCGTGGAAGCTGGATCAGGCGGACAACCCTGTGAACCTAACCGCATCGCGGCCGCCCGTTGGGGCTTAAGGTCCTCGGGCTCGTGTATACGAGAGACGTATGAAAGATGTCGAAGAGCTCATAAAAATCTAAAGGAGCAAGCTATGTTCCAGTTTAACGGTTGGGTTGTTTTAAGATATCACACACATGATAATGATCAAGTAAAGCAAGAAAACTCTATTAAGATGCTTACTAATTATATTTCAAAAGTAGATACTGAGAAGCTTGTTTTTTTGCGACAACGAAATGGACTAGATTCACTATGTATCTCAGGAATACATAATCATCGAAGTGAATATGTCATTGAACTTTTTCAAAAGATCGGTGAAATAATGCCTGGATCATATGGATTACTTTATATTCAAGACGATGAAGACATCAGTAAATTGCACGATAATTCAAATTGTTTTGTTGTATGGAAGTTAGTTCGTGGGAATCTATCTCGGGAACAAGATGTATATTTGTCTCCTGTAATGCCGAATGTGGAAGATCCTTTTGATGAAAACAGGAATGATTAGTTTTGGGGTAAGTTAAGAAGCACCATCCTTCATAGACCGTATTCACGCTACGGAGCTAACGCTCCCTGTTCTGCCCAAAGATTTTCGTGAAGAAGACCCTGCGAGGCTAAGTGGCGAAGCCACCCGGCGCTGATGCACCTTAAGCTTCTCGGGTTCGCGAATACAACAACGTTAGGTGAAATAGTCGTAAAACTATAACAAAAAATAATATTTCGGGGGGGGTTCCTCAAAATGATTGTGGAATCCGAAAGGCTTATACTAAAAAACTACAGTTCTAGTGACATTGAGAATCTTATTATGCTAAGGTCTGAGCCATTGGTTTGGAGATATTCTGACAAAACTGTTGTAAAGGACATTTCAGAAGTGGAACAAACACTGGAAATCATTTTAAGTAATTACAACAATAATAAATGTGAATTTCAAGCTCTTTTCTTAAAGGATACTGATGAATATATTGGTGAAGCCGGGCTATTGTCATATAATCCGAGATGCAAAAGGGGAGTTATTGGCTACAATCTTCATCCAAAGTATTGGGGCTTCGGATACGCAACAGAAATCACAAAAGCTTTAGTACGTTACTTATATGAATATCTAATGTTAGAACGAATTGAGGCACTTACAGCAGAGTGCAACCACGCATCAAGAAAGGTATTGGAGAAATCGGGATTTGTTCAAGAAGGAAATCTTAGAAACTTTGCATATATTGATAATCAATTTTTGAACGTTATCTTGTATGGAATGATTAGACAAGATTATATGAATGCAACGAATACAAGCAGGATTTAAGGCAATTTGGAATTAAGTGTTGCTAAACCTAACACCGCATTCCCGCTGCAGACCTGTCGGCCCTTGGTCACCAGAAGTTTTTCGAAGAAGGGGAATCAGGTGACACACCTGCAAGGCTAAGTGGTGGAGCCACCCGGTTCGGGTTGATCGCTGCGCTCGGATCAACGCGAGAACCTTAAGCCTTTCGGCGTCGGGAATACAAAAACGTTATGCGAAAGTGCGAAGAAATTTATTTAAGAAATATGGTGATTAGTTGAGCACTCATGGTTCTTTTACAATTATTTTAAGTGAATCAGGGGATAAGTTCTTACTGGTGAAGAGAAGAGATTTCCCTTTCTGGGATTTGCCTGGAGGGAGAAAAGAGAAACATGAATCTGATATTGAGTGTGCTATTAGGGAAGTTAAAGAAGAAACAGGTCTTGAAATACGGATATTAAATAAAATTGGTCAATATGAAAGACCATTTTATTACGACATTCAAAACTTATTTTTCGGAGAAATAACAGGAGGGGAATTGATAAATACTGGTCCAGAGACAGCTGAGTTAAGATGGTTTATTCCGAAAAAGCTGCCAATGTTAATGGTCCCAAATAGAAGAATGCAAATAAATCATTTTATTAGCGGGCAGAAGAACCTAACTGTTACGATTAATGACTCAAAGCTGATATTTAGAATTAGTAGAACACTAAAACGAAGAAGGAAGTTAACTTAATGTAAGTAACTCAGGGCACCTTCGCATAACACCGTACGTGGTCTGCCAGAGGTTTTTCGGGGAAGTGGGCTCAGGCAGACAATCCTGCAAGGCTAAGTGGCGGAGCCACCCGCAATAAGTTGCCTTAAGCCTCTCGGGCTCATGAATACAAAAATGTTATCTGAAATCGAAGTATAAAATATAAGGAAGTGATGTCATTGAAGCGAATTTTTATATTGTTCATTTTGTGCATGTTATTTACATCATGTACTAAATATTCTGAAGGCAAAGATACAGTTCTATCTATAGGTGATGGATCTATTCAAATTCTGAAGAGTGGGGAATCTAAGAATTTATACGATTTAAAGAAAAAACAAAATATAGAAACTGGAGTAAAAAACTATTTAATTCATAAAAACATTCTGTATATTATTGGAGAGCATGGATTTACGAAAGTAAATATTAAGAATCATACATTCCAACAGGATAATCGAATTTCAATATTTCAAGAGAAGGATGTTGAAGCATTTACTAGTATTTCGAGCCAGTAGGAGATTAATATTAAGTTTTTCGGGAAGCCCTCGACATCAGATAACACCACATTCCCGCTTCCGGCCCTCAATCTGCCCGAGGTTTTTCAGGAAAGTGGAATCAGGCAGACAATTCTGCGAGGCTAAGTGGCGGAGTCACCCGGTCGCTGGCGCGACCTTAAGCCTCTCGGATTCGGGGATACAAGAACGTTATCTATAATTTCATTAAACAATCATAAAAGAAAAAGGAGAAAATGCTCATGTTCAATTGGTTCAGGAAAAACGACAAAAGCAAATCGCCAGATTTTAGTACCATTGAATCTATAGATTCTGCAATAGGACAATATAAAAATGGAAACTTAGCTAAGATGTATTTATTTCCATTGGAGTTTGGTGGAGTTGATGATGCAAGTAATGTTTTATACGCTCCACATTTCGCAGTAGATATGAAACAAAGTTTTGATCGAATTGTTATGAAGTTACTTGAAGATGGGTTCAAAATAAAATATTCCGGAACACCTAACTATAAAGGGAATAGCTTTGTTCCTTCTTCACTTGTTTTAAAGGTAAGTGGTGACCGTACATTTGAAGAGATAATTAACATTTGGTAAGTCGCCCCATACGGACCTCGGTATCGGTTATTATGTTATTTATTTTGGGGGGTTAAGATGGATACAAATATTAATTGTAAGTGTTGTAATTACCACAAAAATTTTCAGCATGTTTTATTTGAGAATGATTCAGTTGTCTGCGTCGCTGATGATAATAATATATTAATAGGGGCATGTTATATAATACCGAAAGCACATAAAGAAACACCATTTGATTTATCAGAAAGGGAATGGATAGATACAAAAAAACTGATTGATATAACCAAAACTTATTTGGACACAAAATATAAGCCAGATGGTTATAATCTTGGTTGGAATATCGGGGAAGTAGGCGGTCAGTTTGTTTATCATTCTCATTTACATGTTGTACCGAGATACAAAGATGAACCGTTTGCCGGTAAGGGAATAAGGCATTGGCTTATGCAAGAAGAAAATAGACGTATAAATAACCTAAAGACTCCTAGATAATTATTTTGGTAGTACTTGACATCCATAATTTCCATGTTATGATGTTCACCAATAAGAGCGGACCTCAACCGAGGTCTGCTCTTAAATTTTTATATGGGAGAAGATGTAGATGCAAAAACCTTTCGTAGTTGCAGTTAGTGGTTATTCCGGATCAGGAAAGAGTAAGTTAGTTATTGAATTAGCTAAAGTGCTGGCGAATTCCGTACCATTGTTTTTCGATGATTACGCATCAAGAAAAGACTTTCCAGAAAGTATTGCAGATTGGATTCACAGCGGCGGAAATCCCAATGATATTAAAACGCCATTGCTTAGAGAGCATTTAATCTGTCTCATAAATGGTGAATCCGTAATCGTAGACAAGAAGATCGGGTGGGCAGAAGAGTACGGAATTGTGAAACTAAAAGAAGAAATAGAATTAAAACCAGGCAAGATCATATTACTTGAAGAACCTTTTGGAAAACAAAGAGAGGAGGTAGCGGACCTCATCGATTTCGTCATATATTTGGATATTAGTCCTGAACTATCTCTTGGAAGAAGAATTTATGATCTGATAAAGAACTTAAAGCATGATCCAGAAGCTTTGTTAAGCTTGCTGGATCATTTTTTATCGGATTATTTATATGGAGGTGTCAGGGAGATGTATTTACTCAATGGAATCCGGGTAAAGGATAAAGCGGAACTCATAATTGATGCGAACCAAGAAATACACGACGTGGTCGAGCAAGCTAAAAGAGAATTACTTAAAAAAATGAGAAACGCATAAATACGGATTTAACAACGTTAATGGATATGTCCTGGGTATTCATTCTCCAATAACGCGTGCGTTCCCCCTTTCGAGCAGATCAAAATCAGATTTGAGCTGCGATTTCAAGGAAGGGGAGACGCCGCCTTCCATTCGTACGCTGGCCAAGGAATTGATCATTTCGATGACCGGCCGATGACGATTTGGTGCATAAATCAATGATTAAAAGGAACCGATACTAGGTTAGGCGAATTTACTCTATTTGCTGGAGATTTTAGCCATTGCCTTGCGAGTAGGTGACTCTTTTCTAATAACAGTAGAGGTGCATGCCATGACCATTCATGATCTGCCTGAGGGGATCGTAGAGCATACCGGAGAAATCACAAGCCTCTCTTTTCCCCGACAAGGCCAGACCTCGGTCGTCGCTATTCTTGAAACTGCCGGACAAAAGTATGTGGTGAAAAAGACGGAAAACGAGCTATATAATCGCTGGTTGGCGGCAGAATACGATGCACTTGTGATTCTTTCCCAAACAGGATTGCCCGTCCCAAAAGTGTATGGCTATCATGCAGAGAGAAATACGCGCTGGCTCCTAATGGATTATATCGACGGGGTGAGCTTGCGAGCATTTTTATCCGGAAGACAGACAACCAAAGCTAGGGAAAGGGCAATTGCAAACTTTGGTCTCGCCTTGCGGAACATTCATGACTGCCCATGTCCACTTGAGTTGGCCGGGAACAGTCAATCTTGGCTGGATGCCATGCTGCTCAAAGCTGAATACAACTTAACCCATAATAAGGTGGACGGTTCTGCCGAACTTCTCGCGCAATTGAAGTGGCATCGGCCTGCCCCCATAGGCAATACCTTGATTCATGGCGATTTTACAATTGATAACGTCTTGGTGGACAGCGGAGGTAATATCGCGGGGATTATCGACTGGGCTGGAGCGGCATTCGGGGATCCCAGGTATGATGCGGCGTTAGCAATCCGTCCGAAACCTTACGCTTTCGATAACGAGAGGGACAAAGAGGTTTTTATCGATGCGTATGGCAAATTAACTCTATCGGATGAAGAATATCGTTATTTTGCGGATGGGGTCTATGAGTTTTTCTGATGAATCGGAGTGAACGATACATGTACACGGGTGAAGATAGGCAACTGCTCCTTGATGAATTGGTCAGTTTCGCGTATGAACAAAAGGAGATCGTCGGATTTCTATTGGTGGGCTCCGGTTCATTGGGGTTTCGGGATAAGTTTTCCGATCTCGACGTCCTTTTAGTGATTGAAGAATCGGATCAGGCGGAGGAAATCAACAAGATTTTTATCAAGTATTTGGAAAGCAACAAAACCGTATTGAGGCACAAGACGTATCGACATGAAGAGGATATATTCGTAACGTGTTTTTTCATGGGGGATTACCTTAACCTGGACCTGGGGATTTGGTCTCTAAAAAAGCTGCGTGCAACGAAGCCAAATTGGATTGTCAAATTTGATAAAACAGGCGGCATTGAGAAACGATTGTCCCAATCATTGGCTTCCCATGTTCCCGCGGTTATTCAAGAAGTTGTCCATGATTCAATCAGCAGCTTTTGGCAATTCGTTCAAAACGCCGTTGTTGCCGTTAATCGCCGATCCTACATAAAAGCAATAAAGGATATGGAGAATATTAGGGACCATATTATCAAAATCATCTGCGTCTCGAATCAGATTGATCACGACTATTTGAAATCGATCGATGCTTTGGATGATCCGTATGCAAAAAGATTGCAAAAAACATACGAAGTAACCATGAACAAGGAAAGCTTAAGCAAAGCCTTGTATGATCTTGTTATTTTGTATTTTGATGTCATTATCAATGATAAACGGAGTCCGGAAATCGATACCTATAAAACGGAGCTTTTGAGCTATATCGAAGAATCGTGTTAATCCGCTAATCCGCATGGGATGGGTCTTATCGGACATTCACTTTGTCTGAAAAAAAAAGGCGACATCATCTTCGTGGGAAGCTTCCCCTCCAACGGATTCATAGAGGGCACATGCCGCTGTGTTGGATTTTTGCGAAAATAAAAAGAAACGGCATATCCCGGAGAGCGTGCAAAGCTCTTTCATCCGGGTCAGCATCTCCCTGCCGATTCCTTGCCGCTGATACTCAGGGAGTACGCCAACTTCATGAATGTAAAGCATGTTGCCGATATCATTGAGTCGGTTCAGTTCATATCCGTAAGCAAAACCGATGATCCGCTCATCTTCAATGCAAGCAAACAGCCAGTTGCTGGGATTTGAGAGGAACTGCCGCGCGTTGTCGACGCAGATGAAGCCGCTGCGGAAATCCTGTTCCATTCGCAGCACCAGGTGGAGATCACTTAAGCTAAGTTTTTTATAAACACGTTTCATATCCTTTGCCTCCAAAAAAAGATAGCTGCAGCTTGAGTCCCTTCGGATCAAAGCCGCAGCTTTTTGCACGTCGTTATTCCCCGGCTAGTTCAGCGATCCTTTTGTTGCAATCGCCTGTAAAACTGCCGCCGTGATAGCAGATGACGCGGTCTATCTCATACTTGCTCAGCCGCTTTAGCGAATGGAGCGCCATATCAAAGTCCCAACAATTGGCGGGAGTGGGCTCGCAAAGGTCGCCATTCTCCACGTTCAAGGCGTCTCCGGCGATGAGAGTTTTGCTGGCCCGATGATACAAGCTGATGTGGCCGGGCGTATGTCCGGGGGTGCCGATAATGTTGATTCCGCCGCAATAAGGAAGCTCCTCTTCATCGGAAACCGTGGCATTCACCGGGGCTTTCGGCGGGTTTTCCAGAGCATGCTTGAAAGCTGCCCGCATGGCCTCGGGTACTTGAGGAGGCAAAGAGGCGACGGCTTGGGCGATGGCCTCAGGCGTCACTTTCACCAGCATCCGTTCACCTTCGATATACGGTTTTTCAATAGGGTCGGCGATAACATCGGCGGACGGACACTCCTGCAGAAGAGCAGGAAGGCCGCCTATATGGTCAATGTCTTGGTGTGTTATGATAACTTTGTTCAGTTTTTCCAGGGGTAAGCCGGTTTTCATGATTTCTGCCTGCAAAAGGGGATATTGGCCCGGGTAGGACGTGTCGACGAGAATCATATCGGATTCATCCCAAATGAGCGTAGGATGGATCGATTGGGTTTTACCCATTACAGTGGCGGAGATATCCAGCATTTGAATCCCTGAGGGAGATGTCATCATTATTCCTCCTGTCATGTTATACCAACCTGTCAGCCTTGTCTCGTGGCCGATGGCAGAACTATAATAACAGATGGAGAAAATCTAGTAAATACACGAAACATATTATTATATCACAAAAATATTTATTTGTCAATAGTTCATTTTGTCCAATCCGCTTGTCCAGCAAGCATTCGAAACGTAAAGGCACCCAAAAGGAGAATCATATGAAAGCCATCATTTTGGCCGCGGGCTATGCTACAAGGTTGTATCCATTGACGTTGAACCAGCCGAAATCGTTATTGCCTATAGAAGGAAGCAAAACCATTCTGGATTTTATCATGGAGAAGCTTGATACGGTGGATGAGGTGAGTGAAGTGCTCCTCGTTTGCAACGACAAGTTTTATCCGAATTTTTCGGAATGGCTGGATAACCGGCGCAGCAGTTTCTCGGGCAAACCGGTCCGCATCTTGAATGACGGGACACTATCGTTGGAAACCCGTCTTGGAGCCATCGGCGATATGCAATTTGCCATTGAGAAAGATCAGATTCAAGAGGATATCATGGTGCTGGCCGGCGACAATTTCTTTACTTTTGATTTGAATGCGTATGTTCGTTTCTTTTATGAGCAGGACAGAGACTGCATTTTGGTGCAGCGTTTGGATAGCCGTGAGGAGCTGCAGAGAGTGGGCGTAGTGGAGCTGGATGAAACAGGTCTCGTTTGTTCCTTTGAGGAAAAGCCTGCAAATCCGAAGTCGGATATCGGAGTATTCGCGCTCTACCTTTACAAAAAAACGACTCTCGGGCTCATCGGCGAGTATTTGCAAGAGGGGGGCAATCCTGACGCGCCCAGTTATTTTCCGGAGTGGCTGTATCGCCGCAACGCGATTATGGCATATTTTGCGGATGGTATGATCT
>NZ_CBQR020000119.1 GCF_000455485.1 Gorillibacterium massiliense | reverse complement strand
ATGGCATATTTTGCGGGTGGTATGATCTATGATGTCGGCACACACGATGCCTATGAAGAAATAACCCGCAAATTCAACGGATGAAAAGTAAAATTTATAGCGAATGTGATCAAAATACCGTCAAAGGATGACGGTGTTTTTTTTATATAATGAAGGCAATCGTTACTAAAAAGATAGAGGTGTTTGTATGGCAGACCCGACTGCAACTGCTCCGGTTTCCAGGGCCAAAGAGCGGCGAAGAATCAGACTTAGTTTACAAGGCGGAGAGACCTTGGCCGGCTTCTTGTTTGTCAGCCCGATGTTGATCGGTGTTTCGGTGCTCGTGCTGATACCGATTATCGCCACCCTTGTGCTGGGCTTCGCCGATTGGAATTTCGTTCAAGGCTGGAACGGCATTCACTGGATCGGCTTCGACAATTTCAAGAAGCTTTTCGACGATCCGACCTTTCTGAAGTCGTTGCGCAACAATATCATCTTTCTTTTGGTTGTTCCGATCTATATGATGGTCTCCATGGTGCTGGCTATTTTGATCGACAGGAATGTATACTGGAAAAGCTTTTTCAAAGTCGCCTACTTCATGCCTTATATCTCCAGTATCGTCGCCGTTGCTGTCGTCTGGCAGGTGCTGTTCCAGCCATCTTACGGTCCGGTCAATGAGGTACTGAAGTCGATCGGTTTCCACAATCCGCCCAAATGGATCGCCGACCCTCATTACGCGCTTTCGTCCATCATGATGATCGTGGTTTGGACATCCATCGGGTTCAACCTGATCGTTTATCTGGCAGGCTTGCAATCCATTCCTCGTGACCTCTATGAAGCGGCCGAAATCGACGGAGCGAATGCGTGGGTGAAGTTCGCACGGATCACATTCCCGATGCTTTCACCAACCTCCTTTTTCCTGTTGGTCACCGGCGTCATCTCTACCTTCAAAATCTTTGACATCATCGCCGTCATGACCCAAGGCGGGCCGATAAATTCGACCAATCTCATGGTTTGGTATCTATACGATCAGGCGTTCAATAACTTGAAGGTCGGCTACGCATCATCCGTATCCAGCGTCCTTCTCGGTTTCGTGCTTCTTATCACGGGCTTGCAGTGGCTCGCACAAAAGAAATGGGTTAATTATTAATCGGGAAGGAGAGAGAAGAACATGCAGGCCTCATTCCGTTTGGATTGGCGTAAAGCCATCACTACGATAATTCTTTTTATCATCAGCATCTTTTTCCTGCTGCCCTTTATCTGGATGCTCGTGACGTCCTTCAAGGTGGAGACGGAGGTGTTCGTCTATCCGATCGAGTGGATTCCGCGGCATTGGAACGCGATTCCCAACTACAAGGAAGTCTGGTTCGGCGACTATCCGTTCTATGTTTACTATTGGAATTCCATCAAGGTTGCCGTGCTGACGACACTGTGCTCCTGCTTAATCTCCGCATTGGCGGCATACGGATTTTCCAAAGTGCAGTTCAAGGCAAGCGGTCCGTTGTTTCTGATCGTGTTGATCACCTACATGGTTCCGAGCCAAGCGATTCTCGTTCCGCAGTTTATCCTGTACCGGCAAATCGGCTTGTTCAACAGCCACATCGGCCTCATTTTGCTGAATACCTTCAGTGTTCTCGGGGTGTTTATGCTGCGGCAGTTTTTCATGGGCGTCCATCAAGAGTATATCGAATGTGCGAAAATTGAAGGAGCCGGGCACTTCCGCATTTTCTGGAACATCGCTCTCCCCTTGGTACGGCCGGCCGTAGCGACCTACGCGATCCTGCGGTTCATCTGGACGTGGAACGACTATCAAAATCCTCTTGTCTTCCTACGTACGGATAAGCTGTATACGATCCAATTGGCGATGCAAAAGTTTACGTCCATGAGCGGCGAGTTTTATTCTCTCATTATGGCCTGCGCCGTATCTGCCATTCTGCCGCTCTTGATCGTATTTATCATCGGGCAAAAGAGCGTCATCGAAGGCATTGCTTTAGGTGGAGTGAAGGGATAGGTAAATAGAATTATTTTATAAATAAGTAAAAATATTTCATAAAAAGTAAATTTTGTTTCATGGAGAATGAAAGCGCCACCATTATAATTTGGGGTGTCAAGACAAGATAGCTAATCCAATCAGGAGGGTTGTCATGAACAAGAAAAAATGGTTGAGCGGTATGGCGGCAGGAGCTATGCTCGTAGGTTTGCTGGCGGGCTGCGGAGGCAACGACAAGAAAGACAGCGTTAGCGATGCGGCGGGTTCGACAAAACCGTCTTCATCTGCAGCGTCTTCAACGGAACCGGCGAAAAACGTACATCTGCGGCTTTACACCTTCGGACCGGAATCGACCTACGGTTGGTCATATACGTTGAAAGCCTACGAGGATGCACATCCGGGAGTAACCGTTGAACCTATCGTACTGAGCGATAAAGGCGACACTCAAGAAGCTATGAAAAAACTGGACCTTGCGTTTGCCTCCAAGGAAGATATCGACCTGCTGATGGTCAGCGATCCTGCCGGATACGCCGCCCGGGTAGCTCTCGGTATGATGGAGCCGCTGGACGACTTCATCGCCAAAGACGGCGGGTTTAAAGTGAAGGACGAATACAAGGTCGATACGACGCTGAATGGAAAAGTATACGCCCTACCGGGTAAATTCAACCCCTGGTACGTGCTGATCAACAAGGATCATCTGGATGAAGCGAGTTTGGCCGTTCCGACGGATTGGACCTGGGATGAATTCGCCGACTATGCCAAGAAGCTGACCAAAGGCGAAGGCACCAACAAGCGCTACGGCACGTATTTCCACGGTCCCCAAGGCGGTGGCTGGATGGAATTCGTCAAGCTGATGATGATGAACCAGCCGACCAACTCCGACTTGCTGAAGGCCGACGGTTCCTCTAACCTGCTGGATCCCAACTTCAAGAAGACGCTGGAGCTGCGGGTGAAGATGGAGAAGGAAGATAAATCCTCCGTTCCGTACACGGACATCATTTCGCAAAAGCTGGCTTATCGCAACCAATTCTTCAATCAATCCGCAAGCATGCTGACCATCGGCAGTTGGATGAATACAGAAATCGGCGGTACGGATAAGCTGCCCCTGACCTTCCACGTGACGGTTGCTCCTTATCCGAAAAATAACCAGAGCGATACCATCGGTTACGCTCCGGTGACGACGGATTACATGGCGGTTTCCTCCATTTCCAAGCAAAAGGAAGAAGCTTACAAATTCGTCCGCTGGTACACGACAGAAGGCCAATTGATCCAAGCGAAAAACGTTCCGTCCTGGAGCAAGGTAACCAACGACCAGTTGACCCCGATCATCGATAAGATTTTGGCTGGCACGAAGAATCCGGAATTGGTGGACAAAGACGCATTGATCAAGGTGCTGTTGGGCTCTAAAGCTTCGGAAATGGTGCCTGCCGCTTCCTATCAAGCGGAAGTCTTCAAGGCGGTAAACGAAGAATACGAGAAGCTGATCCTCGGCCAGCAAGACATCGATACGACAGTGAAAAACGCCGAAGCACGGACCGAACAAATTATCGCCTCCAACAAAAAATAAAAATGGTATACTGGCATTGCGGGGGCAGCCGAACGCTGTCCCTGCTTTTACGTTCCCGTTGTAACCGTTTTCGGTAGGGGAGAGGAGATGCGATCCGGCAATGAAAAACAAACTCGGTTTTCTATCTATTCGCCATAAGCTGATGGCTGCCGCCATCGCATGTATCCTGATTCCAGCGGCGCTTACGCAGCTGATCTCCTCGTCTCTTGCAAAGGATGCGGTGCAAAGCCAGGCGGTCTCGAGCTCCCAGGATTCGATGATGCTGCTCAACACCTCCCTTTCCAACCAGTTCAAGAGCATGCTCAATACGGCCAACTATATCACGACGAATCCGGACATGATCTCGTATTTCAAATTGGTCTCCTTCGGACAAACGGCGAACGACGATGCCTCCAAAAGGTTTTTAGATAAAAACAAGATCATCAATCAACTGGATACGCTGACCATCAGCGACTCCAGCTACGTCACGGTTATTCTCACGGATGGTTCTACCTTTACCAACTATTCGACGAACGATTTCAATCCGTCTTTGTTTACCCAAGAACCTTGGTTCAAAGAACTGGACAATATCAGTGGGATGAACGTCTACTGGGTAGGAACGAGACCGACTCAGTTCCAGTACATATCGAAAGAGAATCCCTATCAAATTTCTCTAGCCCGTACCTTACGTTATGATGATGCGCGAATTTATGGGTACGTCGTTGTGACCCAATTGGAAACCCGGATCAACCAACTCTTTAAACGGTTGCCGTCCGATCAGGAAATCATGCTCATAGATGGGGATAACCGCATCCTGTCCAGTGGCGATGTGTCCAAGATCGGCCAGATTTTCCCGGATATCGGTTCCGGCTCCGGTCAGTTGAATACGACTGTAGTGACGGTGGGGGCTACCAAATATTTGATTACCGAGCAGCCCCTATCCTTCAACGATTGGCGGCTAGTCTCCAAACAGCGATACGCCAAAGCCATCGTCAACATTAACTCCATTTTCAACCGTGTATTTCTCATTCAATTTGCGTCCATCGTCGTTTTCCTGCTCATTCTCCTTGCGCTGTTGCGGGCCTTTACGAAGCCTATCGTCCGGCTGGGCCGCACTACTTCCGCCGTTCAGCGCGGAAACCTAAGCGTTCGCTCCGGTATTCGCGGGAAGGATGAGATCGGCCGTCTCGGCTATCTTTTCGACCAAATGTTGGACCGGGTGCAGGAAATGATCGCGGAGGTTTCCGAGACCCAGAACCGCAAGCGCAAAGCGGAGCTGAGGATGCTGCAGGCGCAGATTCATCCCCACTTTCTTTTTAACGTATTGAATTCCATTCGAATGAAAGTGCTGCGCAAAGGTGATCCGGAGAGCGCGAAGATGATCAGTTCGTTGTCTACCTTGCTGCGCATGACCATCACCCGGGAAGAGGATGAAATCGTACTCCATGAGGAGCTGGAGCTGCTGGGTCACTATGTGGACTTGATGAATCTGCGGCAAAAAGAGGAGGTTCAACTGTCCCTCGCCATTCAGTCGGAAGCGATGCTCGTGAAAGTGCCGCGGTTATTTTTGCAGCCCATTGTGGAAAACGCTCTGATTCACGGCTTCAACCAAAAAGCCGGGCTTATCCGGATTCAAGCGGAGATGAACAACCGGGTGCTGCAGATGTCCGTGGAGGATAATGGCGTCGGAATGGAACCGGAAGCGGTGAAAGCGCTAAATCAAAAGCTGGCGGAGGCGGGCCAAACCGATCCCGACCGGATCGAAGGCAGCGCCAATGGAGTTTTCTCGGGAATGGGGCTCATTAATGTAGTGGAACGGATGAGGCTTTTATGGGGGGAGCGTTTTTCCGTAAAAGTAGAGAGTACGCCTAATCAGGGAACGATTATCCGAATAACCATTGCATACGAGAGGGCGGATGGAGATGTATAACGTGATGCTGGCAGACGACGACTATCCGGTACTGGAGCTGTTGTCGGAATCCATTGATTGGGAAGGTCTTGGGTTTCACTTGATCGGAGCCTTTGAAAATGGAGCGACAGCTTGGGAGCATGCCCAGGAGGAGATGCCGGACCTGCTGATCACCGATATCGGCATGCCGCGGATGAACGGATTAGAGCTGTGCGCTAAGATCAAGGAACAGAATCAAGATGCTCGGATTATCATTTTGTCGTGCCATGACGAATTTTCCTATGCCCAGCAAGCGATGCGGCTGAAGGTTCAGGACTATGTGCTGAAGGAATCGCTGCAACCTGAAGATCTGGCTCGGATGCTGGAGCGGATCCGCAAAGGATTGGATGAGGAGAAGATCGTCAGCGGCGAGCAGCTTCGGCTTCACGCTCTGGTGAATCACTCCCAGGAACTGCGCAAGGAGCAATTATTCAAGAACTTTATCCACCAACCCCTTTTGACCCCGGAAAAATGGCTGGAGGAAGCGAGCGGCTACGGTATTTTCGTCGGTGATGAGGCTTGTCTGGCTGCGGTCGGGCATATCGATGATTACCCAACAATCAAGCACCGGTTTGCGGCGGAAGAGACGCTGAAATTCGCCGTGGCCAACGTCATGCAGGAAGCGCTTCGCGAATTGGATTTGCGCATGCAGTATATCCCGTATACGGAACGGAAGCTGTTGCTGCTCATTTCCTATAGACCGGGATTGAAAACGAACATCTATGACAAAGCAGCGTCCGGCATCGGCATCATTCAAGCCACCTTGCGCCGGGTGTTGAAGCTGAGATCAACATTCATACTCGGGACGGAGTGCGCAACGCCGGAAAAACTGAAGCGAAGCTTGCAAACGCTGCTGAAGGACGATGGCCAGCGGTTTTACTTGGAAGCCGGGTCCTTGGTCAAGTATGCCCCGGAGAGTTTGTCCGAGCAGGATATATTTCAATATTACGATGCCGCCAGTCTGGATCTGCGGGAAGCGATGATCGGCAAACGGCCGGCTGATGCTTGCC
>NZ_CBQR020000118.1 GCF_000455485.1 Gorillibacterium massiliense | reverse complement strand
CGTATTGCCGGGGGGTGGATGGAGCGAATCCATAGCGAACGGTTTCCTCCTGCAGCGGTGAAGGATTGGGTGCTGAAGCTGCTTCTGGATATGAAAATGAAGCTGCGCACGCTACAATACATCCGCACCGGTTATTCCGCCAACGCCTTACAGCAGGAAATCGCGGAGCTTGATTCCATCGGCGAGCTGCGGGAGTGGCTGAACGGACAATTGATGATTGCGGCGGAAGGGGAAGGGGCGGTTTCCGGCAGCAAGCGGCCGGAAGTGAAGGAAGCGTGCAAATACGTCTCTCTCCATCTGAACCGAAAAATCGGCTTGGACGAGGTTGCGGAAATGCTTCATTTGAACGCCAGCTACTTTAGCCGCATGTTCAAAAAAGAAACGGGAGAAACCTTCATTGAGTGCGTGACACGGATGAAGATGGAGCGGGCCAAGGAAATGCTGGACCAAACCTCGCAAACGGTGGGGGAAATCTGCGAGCACCTCGGCTACGATAATCAGAGCTATTTCATAAAAACCTTCAAAGCTCATTCGGGTTTGACTCCGGTGGAATACCGCGGGTAGCCACGGGCCTTGGAGGGATGGCGGATTCGACTTTGGGAGAAAGAGAAAGGCGGAGCGAACGATGGCAGAAGATCGGAATGTACCGGCATGGGTGGAAGAAGCATGGGATAAGGCATTGGAAAAGACGATCCGCAACACGGAGCGGATCGGCAGCGGGTTCCCTCATGCAAGCGTGGAGGGCAAGTATGATCTGGCGGAGCCGAACTGGTGGATGGCGGGGTTTTGGCCGGGAATGCTGTGGCTCCTCTACGCCGAAAGCTGCGACGAACGGTTAAAGACGGTAGCGGAACAGTGCGAGGAGCGGCTCGATGGCGTTTTGGACGAGTACACGCGACTCGATCACGATATCGGTTTCATGTGGACGTTGACCAGCCTTGCTTCATGGAAGCTTCTCGGCAACGAGGTTTCCCGCAAGAGGGCCCTTAAGGCGGCTAATTTTCTTGCGGCGCGGTTCAATCTGGCAGGTCGGTATATCCGGGCTTGGAATCCTTGGAGCGAAAACGATCAAAACGCCGGATTCGCCATAATCGACTGCTCCATGAACACGCCGCTATTATACTGGGCATCCGAGGCTAGCGGCGACCCCCGCTACCGCCACATTGCGGAAGCGCATATGGACACGGTTGTGCAGCATTTTGTCCGTGCCGACGGCTCAGTCTATCATATCGTCGATTTCGATCCCTGGACGGGGGAACGACGCGGCGGCATTGGCGGCCAGGGCTTTGCGGCGGAATCCGCCTGGTCCAGGGGCACCGCTTGGGCGCTGTATGGGCTGACCCTAAGCTACCACCATACCGGCAAGCAAGCATATCTGGATGCGGCCAAACGGGTGGCACATTTTTTTATCGCCAATTTACCGGAGGATTCCGTCCCCCATTGGGATTTCCGGTTGCCTCCCGAAATCGTCAAATACCGCGACTCTTCGGCGGGAGCTATTGCCGCTAGCGGTCTTTTGCTGCTGGCGGAAAAAGTGGGACCATTGGAAGATCACCTGTACCGGGGGCCGGCGGAACGGATTTTGGAGTCGCTGTATCGCAACTATGGAGCCTGGGACAATGCAGAGGAAGAAGGCTTGGTTACCCACGGAACAAGCCATTATCCGGAAGGTAGGAACATCGACGTACCGCTTATTTACGGGGATTACTATTTCGTCGAGGGGTTAGCTCGGTTGAAGGGTACCCGGACGATCTTCTGGGAATAAGACTAGCTGGAGGAAACCGGCGGGATTACGGGGGGTGGACGAAAAAATGGGAGCATTCATACAAGCCGTCAGCGGAAATCCGTTGCTGACGAAAAGTGATATGCAATTAGCTGTACGGCAGCTTTATGAACCTCTCAGTTTGGCTTTTAGTCCTGGCGGCGCGTTGTTGCAGTTGGGTGGAAGCGGCTGCGGTTATCCCGGCTCTCTTGCCGAGATGGAAGGCTTCTCCCGTCTGTTTTGGGGCATGGTTCCCTTGCTGGCCGGAGGCGGTGACGATCCGCTTTGGGAAACCTGCCTGCAAGGAATCATCAACGGAACGGATTCCAGCCATGTCGAATACTGGGGTGAATCGGGAGATTACGATCAGCGTTTCGTGGAAATGGCGGTGTTCGGGCTAGCGTTGGCGCTTATTCCGGATCGCGTTTGGGAGCCTCTTACCGAGCCGCAGAAAGATCGGCTGGCCGCTTGGCTCGGGCAGTGCAACCAACATCCGGTTTTTGACTGCAACTGGCTGTTCTTTCCGGTTCTCGTCAATATGGGCTTTTGTCGGCTGGGTTTGCCTTATGATCAAGCCGGGATGGAGCGCAATCTGAACCGGATCGAAAACTTCTCCCTTTCTGGTGGCTGGTATTCCGACGGAGAAGGCGGCCACAGCGATTATTACACTCCAATCGCCATTCACTATTTCAGCTTGATCTATGCCAAGCTTATGGAACACGTCGATCCCGCACGATGCGGCCGGTTTAAGGCGAGGTCTACCCGGTTCGCCAAGGATTTCATCCGCTGGTTCGCTCCCGACGGATCTGCGCTGCCTTACGGGAGAAGTCTCACTTACCGGTTTGCCCAGTCGGCTTTTTGGAGCGCCATGGCTTTCGCCGGCGTGGAATCGGAAGCCATCCCTATGGGAGTAATCAAGGGACTCGTGCTGCGCAATCTGCGGTGGTGGTTCAGCAAGCCGATTTTCCGCCCCGATGGCGCTCTCAGCGTCGGATACGCTTATCCCAATCTGGTGATGGCGGAAAATTATAATGGCCCCGGTTCTCCCTATTGGGCCATGAAGACCTTTTTGCCTCTTGCTCTACCGGATGATCATCCCTTTTGGCAGGCGGAGGAGCTGTCTTTGCCGGAGCTGCCGCCCCGGGCTCATCCTCAGCATCCGACTCTGGATGTGGTCAGGGACCCGGGGAACGGGCACGTCGTCGCGTTCAATGCCGGGCATTCTTCCACCAACGAGCATACCCATACGTCAGCTAAGTATGAGAAGTTTGCATACTCGAATGTGTTTGGATTCAGCGTTCCTCGTGCCGAGTGGGGGTTAAGCCAGGGAGCCATCGACTCTATGCTGGCGCTAAGCGAGCGGGACAACCTGTTTCGGGTAAGAAGAAGAAACGAGGAATCGGTTCACGGCGCCGGGTTTGCCTATTCACGCTGGATGCCTTGGTTCGATGTTGAGGTTCGCACTTGGCTGCTGACGGGTCTGCCTTGGCATATCCGCGTCCACCGGATCGAAACGGGGCGGGTACTGACAGCGGCAGAAGGAGGGTTCGCCCTATCACTTGATGCGGGGCTCGCAACGGAAACATCCCCTTACTTCGCTGAGGCCGCCAGTGACGCGGGAACCGTCGCCATTCACCGATTGGTGGGTTTTGAGGAAGCGTTGCTGATCTATCCCCAAGCGAACACCAATCTTCTCCATCCCCGTACGGTCATTCCAACGCTGCAGGCAGAATTGACGAAAGGCTCGCATGTAGCGGTCTCCGCCGTATATGGGCAACCGCAAACGGTTCCCCTTATCCGGGTGCGGGAACAAGCGGATGCAATCGCCGGATGGTGGCAGGATATAGGATTTGATGCGGACATCAGCTTGAAGGGGTTTCGGGAGTTGGCGGAGAGCTTTCAACGTTGTCTTTTTTCAATATAGAGGGCTTTGGACAGGGCACTTTCCGGGAGGGGAGTGCCTTTCTTGATTCATCCGATGTATAATATTGGATATTCATAGTGGTGCATTTTCAGCGCTGAAACTTCCGCTCTTTGATGTGCGTCTATTAGGAAACAAGTAGCGGCGGTGGTTCGATGAAGCAAACAAGCCTGATTTTTCTTTTTATTCTATTGGTAGTAGCGGGCTGCGTTAATGAAAAAGCGACTTCGGTAACATCGGGAGCGATGCTCCTTAGTTCATCGAATAAGCCCGCAAACGTACTGGAAGCAACAGGTTCACCTGATCTTAAACAAACAGAAACGCCTGATCCATTGCCGCCGCTGCCGGATACGATCAAGCTGACGTTTCGACCTCTGCAATTAGAATCTTTGCAGCCGGGAAAGTCTGATTCGGCATGGAAGCGGCTTAAATCAGTTCCTTTTGGAACGGACATGCAGGGAGAAATGACTCTGACTCTTTACGAGGAGAGTAAGGACGACGTTTATTTTCCGAAGCAATGGAACGGCGTTCTTCAGGACAAGAGACGGAGCTATTTGATACGGGATTTGTCCTATTCCTTCGGGCAAGCTGGAGCGAATCAGGAGCCTCCTAACGTCATCGTCTTTAACCGCTTCATTTCCGGGCAGGAACGGTATAAACTGATTGGCGCCATCGAAATGAACGCCAACGGTCCGGGGTTGTATTTGCTCATCGTGGAGGATGCGAAAAGCGGAGAACTGGCGGGATTCGAAGAGTGGGGGACACCCGGGTTTATCGATTTGGATGGCGACGGAGCCGACGAATTCATCGTCGAATTTCAGGGCTTGCATTTAAGCTGGCCTGATCTCCTACTGATTCGCCCGGAAAATGGCAATCTAGTAGCCGCGTCGGTGCTTCAGTCGGTCCGGCGGAATCACGAGGATTTAGCCGTTTTGAACAGAATTAGCAAGCCGCCGGTAATTGACATATCCAATATCATGTCGGAGCATGAACCGGTTTATGAATATTCGTACCGGAATGGTATCTTGACTCTAACGAAATAAAGAGGAGTGTTGACGGTGAGCGTCGCCAAACAAGCAGCAGCCGAGCGGGCTGTGGAATACATCACGGATGGAATGATTGTCGGCCTTGGCTCTGGCTCCACTTCGGAGTTGGCGATTGAAGCTATCGCCCGCAGGGTGAGGGAAGGTTTGCAGATCAAAGCGGTGGCAAGCTCGAAGAAATCGGAAGCTCTTGCCCGCGAAGGGGGAATTCCGATCATTCCGTTTTCCCAAGTGGAGAGCATTGACCTCAATATCGATGGCGCCGATGAAGTGGATGCATTCTTCCATTTGATAAAAGGCGGGGGCGGAGCGCATCTGCGGGAAAAAGTGTTGGCCTACAACAGCAGACGTTTTGTCGTGATCGTTGACGATTCGAAGCTGGTGGATCAGCTCGGCAAGTTCCCTTTGCCCGTGGAGATCGTACCCTTTGCCTATGAGCTAACGGTGAAGAATTTGGCAGGTTTGGGATGCCGGCCCGTTATTCGCAAAGACAAAGATGACAATTATCTAACGGACAATGGGAATTGGATTGCCGACTGTCATTTTTCCGTAATTGCCAATCCTGAGAAGCTGGAACAGAGCTTGAAGCAAATACCAGGCGTAGTGGAGACGGGACTGTTTTCCGCCATGGCGGATTTCATCGTCGTCGGTTATGGAGACGGCACGGTCAAGGAAATCGTAGTGAAACCGGAGTGAAGGCTTCAATCAAGAAGGTATCTATTCCTGTGAGAGGAAGGTGGATGACTTGTGAAAACGTTCATGTGGAGTATCGTGAGTTGTCTGATCTTGAGCACGGCCGGCTATTTATACGGTGGCTTGAGCCTCGCTCTTAAGGTGAGCTTCGGGATCGGACTTGTGGTTTTAATTGCCGCGATGCTGTTTTCCGGTACGTTTGGAAACAGCTATGGGCGCGAGAATGTGATCCCTATATCCAAAGAGGATAGAAATTTAACCATAAAGTGGACGGATAAACTGCTGCTGGTTTGCATTCCGTATCTGGCCGTCGCCGTCATTATTTTCATTTTAAAATGACAACCGAAAGGACTTTTATGCTGCATATGACACAACATAAAATCTATTGGATCGGCGGCTCCCCTTGCTCGGGAAAAAGCTCCATCGCCGAGAAGCTGGCAAGTGAGTACGACCTGACTTATTACCGCTGCGACGATGCGATGGACAGGCATTTTGCCCGCTGCCGCCCGGACCGCCATCCCGTCATGCATAAACTCAAATCGATGAATTCCGGTCAGCTTTTCTCCCGGCCTGTCCAGGAACAAGTGGAAGACGAGCTGGCTTTCTACCGGGAAGAATTCGCGATGATTCTGGAGGATATCCGCGAGCTTCCGGCGGGAAGGCCGGTATTGGCGGAAGGGGCGGCTCTTTTGCCGGAAAAGGTATGCGCGGTTTTGGAGGCTCCTCATCTCGGCGTTTGGATTGTGCCGGAAAAGGAGTTCCAGCTTGCCCAATATTCACAGCGAAGCTGGGTGGGAGATGTGCTGAAGGATTGCCGGGATCCCGAGGAGGCTTTTGCCAATTGGATGGAGCGGGACATTCGCTTCGCGAAGATTGTAGCGGGGCAGGCGGCAGCTTATTCCTTTAAGCTTATCACAGTGGACGGCAGCTCCGATTTAACAGCCAATATCGCTACAGTGAAGGAGCATTTCCGCCTAGACACGTTTGGCACGGAACAGTCTTGAGTAGTAAAAAAGCCATAGGAGCGCAGCCAGCCAACAACCGCTGGCCAAGTAGCCGGCGCATACATCGCTGGGGTAGTGGACGCCCAAATAAATCCGGCTGATACCGGTGGCCAAGATCATGAAGCCGCCTAGGGCTGAGACCAGGATACGCCCCTTTACGCTGCGGATAGGCTCCCACAGCAAAATGACAAGAAGGGCGTACAAGCTGAAAGCGGCCATGGAATGGCCGCTTGGGAAGCTGTATCCGGTCGCCTCGGCGATACGGTGCAGGTTAGGCCGCTCTCGTTGAAAGACGCTTTTCAGCGCCAGATTGAGGAGAGCGGAACCGGCGGAGGCGACGATAAAGAGGATCAGCTCTTTCCGGTTATCATAGGCGCGGTAAAGGATAAACGCCATGAACAGCATGATGAGGACGATGGGTAAACCTGTCCCCATGCCTGAGATGAACTTCATAAACGCCGTCAAACCGGGAGATTCCCAACCTTGCACATAGTCGATCACGGTCTTGTCAAAACGGTTCAGTTTGTCGGCGCTAACGAGAGCAGCGCTGCCGGCAAATCCGATTAAGCAGAGCAGAAAGAAAAATACGGTTATTTTTTGGCGAGTGTACGTCATGCTGATAAGCGGCCTCCAGAGCAGATCAAGTTGCTTGCTAAATAAATGGAACGAAAAAAAAGGGATGAAGGAGCGGAGAAACCGATTGTTCTGGAAAAGCGTCAGCGGTCGCCTTTGCGATCAGAAGAATAATCAGGTTTTGCAGTGACGGAATCCATTCAATCTTAGTTCAATTTATAAAGCTTAGTATACCTTAAATCAGCTTTTGAATCGCTTGTTGATACACCGATTTTGGCCGCAGACCGATAATGCGTTCCACCGGTTCGCCATTTTTGAACAAAATAACCGTCGGCATGGACATAACGCCATATGCGGAGGTTACGTCCGGAGATTCATCCACGTCGATCATATGAATCGGAATCGCCGGGCCCAAGTCCTGGCTTAGTTCGTCTAAAATCGGATGAAGCGCTTTGCAGGGGGGACACCATACGGCGCTGAAATCAACCAGAGTAATATCGGTTTCTTGTACCTTGGCTAAAAATTCGTCTTTCGAAATCGCTGTAAGATTCATGACTTTTCCTCCTCTGTGGATTGGTTTTCCTGTAAAATGGATTTGACCCGATCTTCAAGATTCGACTTGAGTTGGGTGAGCAGCTGCAGCTGTTGATCGATTTCGGTCAGCTTTTTTTTATACACCGGCAGGATTTCCTTGCAAAAAGCTTCTTTGTTCATCATCACGCATTGCAGGAAACCGGCGATTTCCTCGGTGGTAAGGCCAAGGCTCAAATAAAAGCGGATCGTGTCCACCTGTTCGGCAGACATCGAGCTGTAATCCCGATAGCCGTTTTCCAGACGAATGGAAGCGATGAGCCCTTTCTCTTCGTAATAACGCAGGGAGCGGATGCTGACACCTGTTCGTTTGGATAGCTCTCCGATTTTCATGGACACCCTCCTTTCAAGATTCATTATAAACCCTCACACTAATGTCAGGGTCAACAAAAAAATCTGAGAATATTCAGGTGATCCTAATGAGAATCGAACATGCCGCTAAATGGGTGGAACGGCGCACAAGATCAGGGCGCTCTCGGATATGCCCAGTTGGCTTTTTCGGCGGGTTTAAAAGATAAGGTGGATGAGTTGACCGAAAGAGAATCTTATTGAAATTACGATCTGAGTTGGGAGTAGGAATGCGGCTATGAGTGACTATTGGGATCAACGTTATCAGAATGAAGGCATGATTTGGGGAGAGACAGCCAGTCCGACGGCAGATCATGCCCGGCAATTATTTGCCGAAAATGGAGCAAAGACGGTGCTTGTTCCCGGGGCAGGCTACGGAAGAAATACGAGAGCGTTTTCGGCGGAATTCCTTGTAGATGCGATTGAGCTATCACCTGATGCCATCGAGCTTGCTCGCAAGTTTGATCCAAGGACCACCTTCATCGAGGGCTCGGCGCTGGATCATGCCACGGGAAAAACGTACGACGGGATCTACTGCTACGATTTGATTCATCTGTTTGAACAAATGGAGCGTGACAGTCTCACCGTAAATTTGATAAAGCACTTAGGCGAGAAGGGGCTGCTCTACATCACCTGTTTTTCTGACGAGGATGCGAATTGCGGCTTAGGCAAGGAAACAGAGCCGGGAACCTACGAGTATAAACCAGGGAAGCTAGCGCATTTCTTTTCGGAGGAGGATTTACGGCGGCATTTTGCGGGACTCACGATTGTGGAAACAGGATCGGTGGATGAGGTCTTAACGAACCTAGCGGGAGAAACCCATACCTACCGGCTGCGCTATTTGGTTGCTACGAATGTGATATAATTTAATAAAAAGACAGCGGAGGAAAGAATTCTGCAGATGATAAACGACAACGATATCAACCAGCATAATCAACAAACCTGGAATTCCGGCGCCTATCAGGCTTGGGTGAACCGGTTCGGTACTCCACAGGAGGCGGCAGCAAAGATCAAGGACAATCCGGCGAAAAGGCTTGGGAGCCTGTACAAGCATTTTGGTCCGGAGATTCAAGGGAAACGCGTGATGAATCTGCTCGGGTCCAACGGCAATAAGGCGGTAGCTCTGGCATTGTTAGGCGCGGACGTGACAGTTGCGGATTATTCCGCCGATAATGAGCGCTATGCCGGGGAACTGGCTGAAGCCGCGGGAGTAACCGTGCGCTATGTTTTAGCGGATGTACTGCACCTGCCGGAAGCTGAAGCCGCGGGTCAGTATGACATCGTCATGATGGAAAACGGCATTCTGCACTATTTTCACGATTTGCAGCCATTGTTTCGAGTTGCGGCGGATTTGTTGACCAAGGGTGGGCGGTTGGTGCTGCAGGATTTTCATCCGGTGTCCACCAAACTGATCAGCTCCAAAGGAACGACAGCGAACATTCGTAAGCATAAAGTGACCGGCGATTATTTCGATACGTCTCTCCAGGAAAAGGACGCGTCTTTCTCCAAATATCTCGGAGAGGGTGGCGACGAATTGGAGAGCGAGCGAAAAGTACTGCTCCGCAATTGGACCCTCGGTGAAATCGTCACGGCTGTCGCCCAGGTAGGGCTTTTTATCCGTACGTTAGAGGAGCTGCCCAACCAGTCCTCGGAAACCTTTGACAAAGGGATCCCCAAGACCTTCACCGTGATAGCCGAGAAGCTTTAAGAACCGAATCTTGATTTACCAGAGCCTCCTGAAAAGGAGGCTTTTTCTTTTCCCAGGGTCATTTCCTATACTTTCGACACGTTTATCTTTAGTTGCGTCATTTCCCCATGTTTTGGAAACGCTTATATTTTATGTATAGAAGAAAGCGCATTCAAACAGGAGGGAAGGGAATTGTCTAGAGGGCCGCTGTATAGCGTATCGACTTCAATGCCTGCCACGCATCGTAAACATTCCCGGCTCGGGCTGCTGTTCCGGCAGCGTTATCTGCTGCTCATGTCCTTGCCTTTTGTCGTATGGTTCATCGTATTTTCATACTTTCCTTTAGCCGGCTGGGTGATGGCTTTTCAAAATTACAAGCCGAATCTGAGCTTTTCCGAGCAAAAGTGGGTCGGATTCAAGTATTTTTCGGAAGTGTTTCACGATGAGCGGTTTTACACTGTACTGCGCAACACCTTTGTCATCGGCCTGTGCAACATCGTCTTCAGTCTCCTATTCTCCGTCTTACTTGCTGTGCTGATCAACGAAGTGCGCAATAAATGGTTCAAGCGCAGCATTCAAACGATGTCCTATCTGCCTCACTTTGTTTCCTGGGTTGTCGTGGTCAGCATTTTCTATACGGTTCTGTCGCCGTATGACGGGATCGTCAACCGGATTCTCATGACCTTCGGCTTCATCCATTCGCCTGTTGCCTGGATGGGGGAAGGGAAGCTGTTCTGGGGCATCATTACCGTCGCCCAGGTATGGAAGGAAATGGGGTGGAACTCCATCATCTATTTGGCTGCCATCACCAGCATCGATCAAGAACTGTACGAAGCGTCGGAGGTGGACGGCGCAAACCGGCTGCGGAAAATATGGCATATCACCCTGCCCGGCATCCGTACGACGATTCTGATTCTGCTCGTGCTGAACATCGGTAATTTGATGAGCACAGCTGCTTCCTTCGACGCAACATTCTTGATGAGGAATCCCCTCACCCTCGATTACTCGGAAACTATTCCCATCTATGCATACAATTACGGCATCGGCATGCAGCGCTATTCGGTAAGCACCGCTATCAGCATGTTTAATACGGCGATCAGCCTGCTGCTGCTTTTCACGGCCAACCGCGCAAGCAGAAGATTTAGCGACGGAGATATTCTATGACGATCGAGGTGACAAAACATGCGGAAGACTCAAATCAGAACACGCAGTGAGTGGGGCAGCGATCTGTTTATTTACTTTTATCTAACCATCATCGGCATCGTTACCTCGTATCCTTTTTGGAATATTCTCGTCCTTGCCCTGAATGACGCCATCGATTCCTTGCGGGGCGGCGTCTATATATGGCCGCGGGATTGGACCTGGCTCAATTTTAAAACCGTCCTGTCTATCGATACGTTGTCTATCGCTTTCCGCAATTCATTGCTGCGGACCGTAATCGGTGTCGTTCTCTCCCTTTTCGCAACATCCATGATCGCTTATACCATCAGTCGAAAAGATTTCATACTGCGTGTTCTGTTCCAAAGATTGATCGTCATAACGATGTATGTCAGCGGTGGACTCATCCCGTATTATTTTGTCATAAAAGGATTGGGCTTGCGCAACACCTTTCTCGTCTATCTCCTGCCCATGCTTTTGAACGCTTTTTACGTGATCATCATGCGCAGCTTCATCGACGGATTGCCCGTTAGTTTGATGGAGTCTGCCAAAATCGACGGAGCCAACGATTTCACCATCTATACCCGGATCGTGCTGCCGCTCATCAAGCCGGCACTGGCAACCATCGCCCTGTTTGTCGCCGTCGACCAATGGAACGCGTGGTTCGATACGTTTATTTTCGCCACGAAGCCGAATCTGACGACGATGCAGTTTGAGTTGGTACAAATTCTTACCCGATCCACAGCTCAAGTCGGCAATATCGAAAATATCCGCGACAAGATCGACACAGGCGGGCGAGGGTTGACCACAACGCCGGAATCCATCCGGATGGCCATCACCATCGTAGCGACAGCGCCGATTTTAGCCGTTTATCCGTTTATCCAAAAGTACTTCGTCAAAGGAATTACCTTAGGGGCCGTAAAAGGTTGAGGAAAGCTTAACCCAAAATAAGACGATGTGCAGAACGCGTATGTCCGTCGTTTTATGATAAATAACCATGACTAAAGGAGAGATTGCTTGCATGAAAAGAAAGGGGAACAGATTACTGGCCGGCTTATTGACGCTTATTCTTGTAGCGGGAACAGCGGTTGCGTGTTCCAAAAACGAGGCGAAGCCGTCGCCTTCTACAGTTCCTTCAGCGGCTCCTCCCACAAAGACGGTGGAGAGCACGAAGACGCCCGAACCGAAAAAGGATCCCGTTGAGCTCTCATTCTATTCCTTTGATTCCAATGGCAAAGCCTATCCGTGGGAAAGAGCCATCGACAAGAAAATAACGGAAGCAACCGGCGTTAAGCTGAAGATCGAGTACATCACTGGGACGAATCTGGAGGAAAAGGCCGGGGTTATGATCGCGGGGAACGAATACGCGGACATTATCGAATCAAGGGGCATGCAGAGCAAGCTGGTTCAGGCGGGAGCCTTCATTCCTTTGGATGATTTAATCGATAAATACGGCCCGCATATCAAGAAGGCGTTTGGCGATTCGCTCAATAAGCTGAAGAATCCATCGGACGGAAAGATATACTTTATTCCCAGTCCGAAAACAAAACCGCAAGACATCGTCGATGCCAACCAAAGCCTTCTCATTCAATATGACGTTCTCGACAAACTCGGTTATCCCAAGATCGAAACGCTGGATGACGTCTATAAAATGCTGCAGGATTACATGGCTAAAGTCAAAGACTTGAATGGAACGCCATTTATTCCTTGGGGGCTTTGGACGGATACTTGGGGCTACAACATCACGATTAACAACGCTGCATTATGGGTAAACGGCTTAACGGACGACAGCGACGCTTTGGTCGACCAGAAAACCTTTGACGTTCAATATTTCAATACCACAGACAAATTCAAAACCTACCTGAAGTTTCTCAACCAACTGTACAAAAGCAACATGATTGACAAAAACTCGTTCATTACGAAAAATGACCAGTTCAAGTCTCTCGTCGCTACCGGAAGGGTGTTGGCGATGATCGAAGGCACATGGGATGTAACGGATGCGGAAGCAGCCTTGCGCAAAGCCGGCATGCCGGAACGGGCTTATGCCAGATTCCCCATTGTGCTGGAGAAAGGGATTAAAGACCGCAGTCAGGTCATTGGCGAAAGCTACGCTTGGGGGCTGGGGATTTCCACCAATTGCAAAGATCCGGTATCCGCCATTAAATTCCTTGACTGGCTTGCCTCCGATGAAGGAGCCGTCACCCTCAACTGGGGTGTCGAAGGCGTTCATTACGATGTCGTGAACGGCAAACGCGTCATGAAGAAGGAAGTAGTCGACAAGCTGAACACGGATCCGGAATATCGCTTTAAGGAAGGGCTGCAAGCTTATTCTTGGAATCAAACCAGCGGAGCGATCAAGTTGGACGATGGTCAGTACGCTTCCCCGCTTAACATTGAAGACGTATATAACAACTCTGATGACTGGACGAAAAAGGTGATGGATAAGTACGGCGTGAAAGCATGGGGGCAAATGTTCGATGTTACGGGTGACCGTCCGCCCTATGGCTACGCCTGGTCGATCAGCATTCCTGCCGATTCGCCTGCACAATTGGCTGCCAAAAAAGCTGACGATCTCCGCCACAGCTTAGTGCCCGGCATTATCATGTCGGCGGACGACAGTGAGTTCGATAAGCATTGGGATGACTTCGTGAAGAAAATAAAAGGCGTCAATATTCAAGCCTGGGAGCAGGAAATGAGCGCCGGAATCAAGAAGCGACTGGAATTGTGGGGAAAATAGTCGAATATTTAGAATTGTTCTAATGGAAAAAAACGGGTAATATGAATATAAACGCATAAGAAGCTTGCTTTTTACAAGCGGCTTCTTATGCGTTTAATGGGAAATTGCTTGCTTGCGAAGGGAGAGGACGGTGAACAAAAAAACAAGACGGTCGCAGATCAAGGTGGATTGGTTGAAAAGCATCCGGGCGAGGATTATGCTGAGCTTTCTATTTGCGCTGCTGATTCCTTTCGGGCTGGTTGCCTTCATTACGATTCAGAATGTCGGCGATTCTCTCTTGGAACAAACGCTCAAAACAGAAGAAGCGGCAGGCAATCAGCTGCAGGAAAATATCCGCAACCGGTTGGCGGGCTATATCGATTTTTCGACGACACTTGTCTTTGACCGGCGAATATCGGAATATTTCACCTTTCATTATATCAATCGCGGAGAAAGCGCTGAAGGCTATTATACGCTCATCAAGCCGACCATTGAGCAGTATGAGCGTCTTTACCCGGATACGCATGTCACGATTTATACCAATAACAGCACGATGATGTACAACGATCTGGAAATTAGCTATATCCGGCCGGGCTCTCCGGAAGAGGCTTTATTCCGGGAAGCGTCGAGCGCACGCGGGAAGGTAAAGTGGAAACTCTCCATAACGGAAGATAACAACTGGTCTCTTACGCTGTTCCGCATATTGAAGCAAAATGACATCAATGATGTGGGGTTCGTAGCCATTCGCATCAAAGAGCAGCAATTTTTCGATTTCATGAAGGAGGGCCGAGAAGGCTCGACCATTTATTTGATATCGCCGGAGGGGGATATCGTGACTTCCACGAATCCCGATAAGGTGGGCACCTCCGTCACCTCTCTCGAATTGGGTACCAGTCTGGATGCGGGCGAAGCTTCTTTTGCGATGAAGGATGGAACGGACAGGGGAAAGAAAGCGAAGGTGCTGATCTTCTCTTTTCCGGTACATGAATATAGCGAAGGGAAATGGATGATTGTTAAAACCATCGCTACGGACTCGCTGCTGGCACAAGTGAACCGCTCCAAACGGGACCAGTTGTTCATGTATTGCCTCATGTTCGCATTTGCCATGATTACGGCAGGCCTCATCGCAGGAAGTATTACAGGGCGAATCAAGCGTTTGGCGCGAAGCATGAAGCAGGTGCAGCAGGGGGATTTTGCCGTGTCGATTGCCGCCAAGCGTGATGATGAATTCGGTTATTTGGAAGGCAGCTTCAACGTCATGGTCGCTCGTCTGCAAGAGTTAATTGCCAAAGTGGTGCAGATTGAAACCGAGCAGAAAGAGACGCTGATCAAAAAGAGGGATGCCGAGCTGTACGCTCTGCAAAGTCAGGTCAATCCTCACTTTCTGTTCAATACGCTGGAAGCGATTCTTCATGGCATGGAGGAGGATCGCCGCGAGGCTGCGGACATCATTCATCTACTGGCAAAATCCTTTCGCCGGACACTCCAGTGGAAGATGGACCTTATTGCTCTAGAGGATGAGCTTCAATTCGTCGAAGATTATCTCGTTATCCAAAAATACCGGATGAAAGATCGACTCGGTTGGAGCTTTATTATCGATGAGGAAGCGCGTCCGGTCAAAATACCAAAAATGCTGTTGCAAGTTGCTGTAGAAAATGCCGTCCTGCACGGTATATCCATGAGTAAAAAGGGCGGAGAGCTGACGTTGACGGCACAGCGCACGGGTGCCTGCATCCGATTGTGCGTGGCCGATAATGGGATTGGCATGCCCGAACAAACGGTTGACATGCTGCGTAGGATGATATCGGAAGATCCTTTTTCACAGATTGATAGACATGTCGGCCTAAAGAATGTGTCGGATCGATTACGGCTTTGGTACGGTAGCCGGAGTAGCGTTGAAATTGAAAGCGCTCTGGAGAGTGGGACGGCAGTATCCTTTATCTTCTATATGACAGACCTTAACAGGGGGGATGTTTCGTGACCTACAAGGTTTTGATTATAGATGACGAGCCTGCTGTACGGGAAAGGCTCAAATCGATGGTCGATTGGATGAGCTTAGGATTTGAGCTTGCGGGTGAGGCGGCGGATGGAGAAGACGGGGAGTCTCTGATTCGGCAGTTGGCGCCGAATGTTGTTTTTACCGATATCCGCATGCCGGTTATTGACGGACTGACCCTTATCGCCCGCTGCAAAATGGACAAACGTCTGCACTTTGTCATCTTAAGCGGTTACAGCGACTTTGATTATGCGCAGACCGCGATGAAATATGGAGTGCGGCATTACCTGCTAAAGCCCATTACCGAACCGGAGCTGCGCAAGGTGTTGTTCGAGCTGGAACAGGAGCTGGCAGATCAGGGTGAACACGAAAGTATGCTGCAGGGCGGAATCGCCGCTCTCCGGGATCAAGCCTGGAGGGAACTGCTCCTCTCTTCTTATACGAAAGAGAAAGGAGCTCGTGCGGAAAGGTTTGGGCTAGATGCCGGAAGCATTCGCCGGATCCTGCTTGCGGAGATTGAGCCTAATCATGGGGTTGTCGAGATTAGCCTGGAGGCCGGGAATCAAATCGTCCAGTTGCTCCGAGATGTTCTAGGGTGCCCCTTTATTCCGGATGAAGAGAAGCTTCGCTATGCGGGCTTCATTCTGGAGAACTCGACCTTGCTCGGGGATAACGCCGATTGGGTTGTGGAGCAGTTGAACAGCAAGCTTAAAGCCCGCTTCGGACTTCGAGCCGTTCTTGCCCTAGGTTATTCCGTTGCTGCAAAGGAAGAAATTCAAGCGTCGTACAACGGGGCTAAAGCGCTGCTGGATGCGAAGCTGCAACTCGAGGGGCAGGCGCTGCTGCGATATGAACGGCTGCAGGGCGTTAAGCTTCACTCCTGGAGCGGCGTTTCCTCCTGGAATGTCGATGAGCTGCTGAAGGCGGTAGAAACCCAAACATTCGCGGAAATATCAGCGGCTGTACAAACCTTATTTTCAGAAGTAGCGGAGCGAAAAATCCCCCTTAAACTGTTGGAAGGCATGTTGATGGAAGCTCTTCTGCAGTTGGCCAGGCTCGTAACCCGGTATGGAGGAGAATTGGACGATGTGCTGGGAAACCATTTTTCGCTCAGGCAGCAGCTGAGGGAACAGCAATCGATGATGGAGCTCCAGCTGTGGTTTGAACGTTTAGGCATGCGCATAGCGGAATACCTGGGACAAATCCGCAGAAATAAACCTCGTAAAATTACCCGCGACGTAATAGATTATATCGAGACCTATTATCGCGATAATCTGACGTTGAAGATCCTCGCTGACAAGGTTTTTCTGAATCCTGTCTATTTAGGCCAGCTTTTCAAGCAGGATACCGGCGTAACCTTTAATGATTTTTTGACGGAAACACGTTTGAAGGCTTCCATTCGATTGTTGGTGGATACCGATTTACCGGTGTACGAGATCGCTGAACTCGTTGGGTATCGGGCAGTCGGCACGTATCACAAAGCTTTCCGAAAGATAGAAGGCGTTAGCCCCGCCGATTATCGGATGAGACGGAGAGGGTACTAGTCCACTAGTGGTAAGGAAGAAGGAGGGATTAACTTGCTGAAACGAATGCGGTCCGTATTAGGTTTGATTGCTCTTGCGATCATCATCATCGTTCCATCCGCGCTGCACAGCGCATCGGCCGCCCCGCTAGGCACGAATATCGCGCTAAATAAGCCTATTGAAGCAAGCAGCGACAATGGTTATAAGGCGACAAACGCCAATAACGGCAAAGCGGATTTTGTATCCCGCTGGGAGGCGACGGTATTTCCGGCTACCTTGACCGTTGATTTAGGCACAACGTATAAGATCAGCAAGACCGTTGTCAAATTGCCTTATGACGGTACGTCCATGACGTTCTCCGTTCAAGGCAGCATCGATAAAACCGTCTTCACCGACATCGTTCCATCCAAATCCTATGCATTCTCCACTGCAAGCTCTGATCAGTCTATAACCTTTTCTCCTACCGATGCCCGTTATGTTCGACTCAACTTTACAGCTGCCACCTTTAACCGGGCCCGTGTAGCGGAGTTTGAAGTCTATGCCGACTCGGATGCCCCCGATTTGGTCGTTACCGATATCCTTACCTCGCCCGCTCAACCAAAACAAGGGGATTTGGTCACGTTTTCCGCGGTTGTGAAGAATCAGGGAAACGCTGCTACGATAGCCGGCGTTGGCCATCGGGTATCGTTCCAAACGGGCGGGAAGGAACTGGCGACATCGGCGGCATACACCTCTTCCATCGCACCCGGGCAATCCGTGACGATTCCGGCCAGCGGGACCTGGACGGCGGCAGCGTTTTCCTTGCCGGTAACGGCGATGGCCGATGCCGATGGTACACTCGGTGAATCTGATGAAACGAATAATTCGTTTACCAAAACCATAACGGTCGGCGGTAAAATCTGGAGCAATTCCTGGACGATCACCGATTACATGGGGATATACGATTTCCCTGAGGAATTGATCAGTTATCTTATTACCCCGCCTGCTGGTACCGTGAAGAAGGAAAATCTTAAGCTGACCCAGTACGGAGCAAACGATCCGCTAGTCTATCAGCTTTCCAACGTTAAAGAGAGCAACGGTTATCTCACCTCGGCGACGATCAGTTTCCGCACCAGTCTGAAAAAGTACGAGAGCAAATCGTTTACGGTCGATTATGACCCTTCCTACAAATTGAGCGCAACGCCGATTGCGATCAGCAATAATAAGGATTTTACAACGGTCATTACCGCGAATAAGCAGCAAATCCAAGTCCCTACCGGTAAAACAACTTACAATAATGCGCTTTTATCACAAGTCAAAGCTCCTCTTCTCGCCATGGGAAGATCGTCCGGTGTTCTACTTGGCGGCGGGACGTTGTCGGGACCTTCTACTATTACGGTCAGTTCCGTAACCGGCACCGTTGTGGAGCAAGGGCCGCTGTTTGTCACTTATAAAGTGTCGTATGCCCTAAGCGGCAGCCGGACGTACGAGATGACACTGACGGTCAAGCAAAATGAACAGCATGTAACCGTGGATGAGAAAATGAGCGGGTTAAAAGTCGCCGATAATGTCTTTTTCCGCTTCTCTTATAAAAACGGGGTCGACCCGGATGGACGGCTGGCCATGCAAAACGGAGGCTATCTGCTGGCATCGGCTTCCCAGAAAAACAACAGCGGTGAATATGGAATCAACCCGGTGGATAGTACCGGCAAGCTTCAATACCAATTAGGCATTTATCAACCCAATTCCGGATCGGTAGATAAAGCGACGGTATTCTGGAAGGACAGCGGCGATAATGCCATCATCTTTTCCGTTCGGGATTTACAGGACTGGAAAACGAGCTCGCGCTATTATTATTTCACCTCGGATAAGCCGGAAAACTTGTATTTTTACAATACTTCCGACGATAAATATATGCAGACCGAGCTGGTCGGAACAGAACGCCACTGGGCTTTGGGGATCATTCCCCGGAGCGAGGCGGTTATCGAAGGAATCAAGCCGGCCGACTATGCCGCAGCCGCAAAAGGTCAGCCGGTAACAAGAACCTCGGTAATGTTAACCAAAACCTTGAGCGGCTACCCGACAGACAGCAACAGCCAATTCGGCGCCGGTCCGGAGGTGCGTTTGACCGAAAAGCTGAATGACTTCAGTCTGGATCACTACAAAGACATGGTGTTTGATTTTACGGAGAATGTTCATCAGAAATTGAAGATACCTCCTTCCGCTTATGCCGACACAACGGTTACGAAGCAGCAGTGGGAGGACGAACATGTCAACCGTTATCTGCTTCTTTCGGAGCGGTATTGGGATATGTCGTCTTCTCTCGGAGCCAACCACTTTGGCTGGTATCAGGAAGCGATGGCAGAGGAATATGCCAACAGCCGTGAAAATTGGTCGGAGAGTGACCGCAAGCGGGCAAGAGCGATTCTTGTCTTCACCGCCTATTTGATGGAAGACGACAATGCGATGCCCCACACGAGCATGCTCGGCGGGCAGCCGAACTTTACCGTCGCCTATAAGCAAGGACTAGGCATTATGCCGGCTGTGTTCCCCAGCCATCCCGATGCCGCACGTTGGAAGAACGCCTATCTGACCATGTGGCATGAATTTTTGGATAAATACGTCCGCAAAGACAATTCCAGTCTGAACCTAAGCGGCGGGCGGTTCTTTGAAAATATCTCCACCTATAATTACGCCAGCATGGAAAGTGCGTATAATGCGGCTTACAGCCTGCAGCAGTATGATGGCACCAATGTACTTGCAGACCCGACTTTTTACGAATGGCTGGATTGGAATATGAATGCCCTTATGCCAAATGCGGAAGGCACCCAGAGAATAGTTCCTCCCCAAGGCGCTCACTCCTGGAAGGAGCTGCTGATGCCGGGTGGCAGATGGTACAATGTGCTTTACAGTTCGGCCCAATTGGTGAAGCCGAGCAATCCGACTCTCGCAAACGGACTGTTATGGGAAATGACTGGCGGCAAAGAAGGGGTGGATCCGAATCTGGAGTCCAAGCTTTACACGGATTATGGAGCGATTCTTCGTTATGATGCCGGCGGCCCGAATGAAGCGTATGTGAACATCCAGCAGCTAAACGGAAACAACAATTACCGCTGGGGCGGAGTAAGTGCCAACGGCGTTATCTATTATTCCTCTAAAGGGAAGACGTGGAGCTGGAACGGCGGCGAAGAGAACGGAGATTATCTCGATATCGATAATCTCTCCCTGGCCAAAGCATGCAGCAATTGCGGGTACGGCCTCCATGGCTCCAGTATGGGAAATGTGCTGTATAATTTCGATTTTGCCCAGTATTACCGGGCGGACACTAGTGCGACATCGGATGCGCGGCTCACGGGTTATTTATCTCGGGGCATCATGATGCTGCGGGACGACTATCTCTCCATTTACGATGACCGGAACAACAAGGCGGATACGTTGTTCAATTGGGCGAACCGGGAGACGGGACTGACGACGGAGTACTTCAATAACGTGGATTTCACTTCCTTGAAGAGCATATCGGTAAGTCGCGACCGCTTTCCTGTCGGGTATAACTGGTCGACCGGGTCTCCGGTGGCAGGAGTCGATCCGGATACGTTCAGCGTCAGATGGACCGGCGAAGTGAAGGTGCCGACTTCCGAAAGCTATACCTTCAGTTTCGTCACACCCGCGACAGACCGCGCTAAGGTTTGGGTCGGCGGTGTCCTGGTAGCGGATTCCCAAGGAAGCTCAACGCCGATCAGCCTGAATAAAAATCAATACTATGACATTAAAGTCGAATACGTTCACAATACGGGATCGGCCAACATTGCGATGAGATGGCAAAGTGCCTCCACAGCACTTGGGACTATCGACCGTTCCTGGTTCTTCCGGGAACTGCCGCAGCCGAATATTTATACACCGAAGGATGGGCCAGGCGATGAATTGCACATTGTTGCCCCTGAGCCACAGGCGGTGGCCAGCACGTCTTGGGGAGCTATTGTAGGCGGGAAGGAGTTCGTCATTCAGAGTGATACGGCGCAAACCGTCTCTCAAGCGATAACCACGGCATCGGGGCCGATCAATGTCGGGTTTACCGGAACGACGGGTTACGCAGGACCCCAGGGAATCGCCATTTTTGACGGGACCAAGGCGAACTATGGAGATCTGGCTCTGGAACGGTCAGGCGGCGATTTTGGCGTCAGCGCTCAGCTCGTGTCAAGCAATCAGATTCAAGGCCGCTTCGCCGGCAAAAGCGGGGGAAATGTCACCGTTACCCTTCCACAAGGAATGTCATCTGATCTAGCGGTTGTTGTCGTGGACGGTAAAATCGTGCCTGCACAAGTCTCGGGAAATAAGCTGACTTTTACAGTTTCCATCCAACAATCGGACGGCTACAAATCCTATTGCGTCAATATCTTGACCTGCTGCGTGGAAAAGAAATAAATAATCGGGACGGTGCGATATTGGCGTACCGTCCCGGTTTTATGAGCGGGGCCTCGATAAAAGAGATTTCTTTACAGGAGGTTAACGAGTCATGACAATCGATCGGAGATTATGGACAGGCGCCAGTTACTACCCTGAACGTTTTCCCCCGGAGGAGTGGCTTAAGGATGGGGAACGAATGGTCCGGGCGGGATTCCGTTTTATCCGAACCGGTGAATTTGCCTGGAGCCGGTTTGAACCGGTCTGCGGAACCTTCGATTTTTCCTGGATGGATGCAGCCCTCACGGTTTTTCATCGCTTAGGCTTAAAGGTGATTCTGTGCACGCCGACTGCATCTCCGATGCCATGGATCAGCGCCAAACATCCGGACTCCATACCGGTAACAGGAGAAGGCAAACCCTTCGTCCCCGGTGAAAGGCGGCATTACTGCTTCAATAACCGGAATTACCGGTTCTATGCGGACCGGATCACCTGCGCGATGGCCGAGCATTACCGGGATCATCCTGCGGTGATCGGCTGGCAAATCGACAACGAGCTGGGCGGCGAGGAATTCGTCTGTCACTGCGATACATGCAAAATTCGTTTTCAGAAGTGGCTGCGCCATAAATACGGTTCCCTTACAGAGTTGAACCGGCGCTGGGGAGGAGTTTTTTTCAGCCTGGAATTTCAAAACTGGTCGGAGATTCCAGTTCCATTGAGCCATAACCTTAAGTTTTTCAATCCGACTTTTCGCAAGGATTATCTGCTGTTTTACTCGGATTCTATGAAGGATTTTCTG
>NZ_CBQR020000117.1 GCF_000455485.1 Gorillibacterium massiliense | reverse complement strand
TTCGCAAGGATTATCTGCTGTTTTACTCGGATTCTATGAAGGATTTTCTGTACAGCCAGTATGATAATCTAAAAGAGATTGTCCGTGACATCCCGGTTACGACCAATCGGTTTACTCTTTTCTGGAGCGATTTGTTTGATCATCGGATGGACAACCGGCTGGACGTCGTCTCCTTCGATAATTACGATCTGGTCCCCTCCTTGGCGTCCTTCCATCATGATTTCTACCGGGGAATCAAAAAGGAAACACCATACTGGGTACTGGAGCAGCATACCGGTTTTCAGGAATTCGGCGTTTCCGCGGTTCACGCTAAGCTTCAGGCCGTGGAGTCTTTTGCCCGGGGAGCGGAATTGATCTGCGGCTTCAGTTGGCGGCAAATCCAGTATGGGGTGGAACAGAATTTGCATGGCATTGTTGACTATGACGGGGAGACCGGTGAAACCTACGAAGCGTTCCGTACACTAAACGAATGGCTAGTTGGTGAAGGCGCCGTTCTTGCCCGACTTAAGCCGATCCGCGAAGTCGCTTTTCTGCATTCGCATGAGTCATCCATAACCTACCGGACTATGAATATGGACGTCGACTACCACAAAACGATTTATGAACACCTCTATATTCCTTTTTTTGAGCTTGGTTTGGGAATCGACTTCCTAAGTTCAGAGGATGCTCGGCATCTGTTGTCTTCCTACAAAATGATCCTGGTTCCCTTGCATATCGTGATGGAGCAGGGATTGACGCAACGTTTAACGGAATATGCGGAGGGAGGCGGGATTGTAGTGATCACAGGCGACTTCGGACAGATGAACGAAGATCATTGGCGTACATACGGAGAGACGCGTACGGAACTGGAACGATTGCTCGGTCTGGGTTTTGGCCGCTGGCATGTGATTCCCGAGCACCGCAGGGTGGAAGTGCAATTGAGTTTGGAGGGGGGAATAGGTATACCTGCAGAGGCAGCCCGTATTTTTCCGCTCAGCTGCTTTTTTCAAAAGTTCCGCTTGCCGGAAGGTTCCGATGCACGTATCCTGGCAAGCGTTACGGTGCCAGAGGAGGAAGAGGGGACTGCCGCAGTGGCAGAGAGAGCGATCGGCTCAGGACGGATCGTGTTCGTGGCGGGAATCCCTGACAAAAGCTTAATGAAACAGCTGGCAAAACGGCTGTTGGAGACTATCGGAGTGGAGACGGTGATCTTGCCGGAACAGACGGAGCTGGTACGGCTATGCGATGAACAGGGGCGGCTTGCTGCGTACTTGCTCATCAATAAGAGCGGGAGTCCGCTAGCTCTGAATTTGCGAGGCTTGGACTCTCCATTAGTTGCCGGGCATAACGGGTTTGCTCTCCAATTAACGAACGCCACCTGATGCCGCTTGCTTGCGGTAATCCGTCGGGCTGGCGCCGACAATTCGTTTGAACAGCCGGCTGAAATAGTAGGAATCTTCAAAGCCAACAGATTCGGCGATCTCCTTGATCTCTTGCCCGCTGCTGCGCAGGAGGTATTGAGCCCGCTGGATGCGCAGGCGATGGACGTAAGAGAGTATCGACATGCCCGCGTATTTTTTGAAAATTTGACAGAGGTATTCATATTTACGGTTCAGCAAATCCTCCAGTGACTTGCGGCTGATCGGGTTGCTATAGCTTTCATTTAAGTAATTCACAAGCTGCCTATACGTTCCATATGCGGCCGGAGCCGACAGGCTGCCGTATTCGCGGTTCAGCAGATCCTCTGCCAGCAGATGTAAAATTTGGCCTAAGAGCAAGGTGCAGCGAAAATGGAAGTAGCCGTGGGGGCGGCCGCTTTCCTGATGCAGGTTCTCAAAAAGGTTCAGGAGCTCGTATCTACGGACGGGGTGATAATGTCGGGGCAGCACCAAAAACTCCGATTCATCTCCGGCGATACGCAGCTCCTGTTTGCTTGTTTCCAGCCGCTGATCGCTAGCGACAGCTGCCAAATCTTTAAGCGATGCCGGAATCAACTCCGGCGTAACGGAGAATTGAACCCAGAAAAACCCTGATTGCTCATGGCTTCGTTTCCAAGCGGTATGCCGCTCCCAAGGCAGTAAGAGGAAGCAGTCGCCGGAAGCCAGTTCGAGAGTGTCACTATCGGTTTTCAAATAAACGGGTCCTTCCGTAACCATCATCAGTTCAAAATAGGGATTGGAATGCTCATAATCGGCAAGAGGGCTGTTGCCTTGGTGGTTACCGGTCCATTTGACATTCAGTTGGGCAAGTCTCGGCATACGGAATAGATTCATCGAAGAGGCATCTCCTATAGAAAAGAGGATTATAGGCTGGACTATTTTTAGTATCGTGAATAATATCATCTATTGGATGGAGGAAATAAGGCTTTTATTATTTTACAATGTAATCTCAACATCGACAATTCTCGAACTGATTTGCTGGACAATTTTAAGAAAATGGTGTTCTCAACTTTGAGTTTGAGCTATTTTAGCGGATGCTTAGGTTTGGTACTTTTTTAGCAAGAACACCATTTAAGCCAATCGGGGGAATCCATGATGCAGGATCAAGCCTATCAAGTGTTTGCGGCGCAGCAAGCCAATCGGGGAATCAATCTGGAAGATGTGAAAAGCAAATTGAAGGCGTTTCGCGTGGAGACGCCGTCATGGGGGTATGCGGATCAAGGGACGCGTTTCAAAACCTTTAAAAAGGCAGGCGTGCCCCGCGATCCCTTTGAAAAATTGGAGGATGCGGCCCAGGTTCACCGATTCACCGGTATATGTCCATCCGTTGCTCTGCACATACCGTGGGATAAAGTGGAGGATTATGTTGCGCTCAAAACCCATGCCGCCGCTCTTGGCCTCTCTATCGGGGCGGTTAATCCCAATCTTTTTCAGGAAGATGAGTACATGCTGGGCAGCGTCACCAATTCGAACCCGTCCATTCGCAAGAAGGCAACGGATCATCTTCTGGAGTGCGTGGAGATCGCGAAAACGTTAGGCTCCAACGTGCTCAGCCTATGGTTTGCCGATGGCACCAATTATCCGGGGCAGGCGAATATCCGTCGCAGAGTCCAATGGATGCACGAATGCCTGCGGGAAATGTATGCGGCCATGACGCCGGAGATGAGGATGCTCATCGAATACAAATTTTATGAACCGGCCTTTTATCATACGGATCTGGCGGATTGGGGCATGGCTTTCAATATGGCCGGCAAGCTGGGGCCGCAGGCGGAAGTGCTGGTGGATACCGGACATCACGCGATGGGGACGAACATTGAGCATATTGTCGCTTATTTGTTGGGCGAAAAAAGACTCGGCGGCTTCCATTTCAACAGCAGGAAGTATGGCGATGATGATCTGATCGTCGGTTCGATCAATCCCTATGAGCTGTTCCTTATTTTCTATCAAATTCTGGACGCTGCCCGTGATTCTGATGCCGGTGTAAGACGAACCGCAGAAAATATTGCCTATATGATCGACCAAAGCCACAATATTGAGCAAAAGATTCCGGCGATGATCCGCTCGGTGATGAATGTACAAACCCAATATGCCAAAGCTCTCCTGGTCAATCATGAGGAAGTTAAAGCTGCACAGGATAAGCAGGATGTGCTGGCAGCAGAAAATGCCGTCCGCTCCGCCTTTGAGCTTAACGTGACGCCCCTTTTAAGCGCGGTTCGGGAAGAAATGGGCTTGTCGCCTGATCCTATGACAGCTTATCTCCAAAGTGGCTACGGCGAAAAGATTTTAGCTCGCGGCGTCGGAGGTGCCAGTTGGTGAGGGAGAAGCTTGCGGTACTCGCTTTTGATCTGGGCGCAAGCAGCGGCAGAGCGATCGTTGGCGTGTGGGAGGAGAGCGGGGACGGGGCAGGGTTTGGTTCTGAATCTGGAGATGGGGTTGAAATTGAACCGGGAGCCGGTGCTGGAGCATGGCCTGTTTCCAATGGTTCCAAGCTTTCCATCCGGGAGATTCACCGCTTTCCGAATATTCCGGTTCAAGCGGGAGATCACTTGTATTGGGATATTTTGCGGCTGCTGCATGAAATCAAAACCGGCATTCGCCTGGCGGCGCAGACGGAGGTGCCTATCGCCAGCCTCGGCATCGATTCATGGGCGGTGGATTTCGGCTTAATCGGAGCTACCGGCGAGTTGTTGGCCAATCCTTATCACTACCGCGATCCCCACACCATCGGCATCATGGAGGAAGTCAGCAAACAGGCAGGGAGCGAGCGATTGTTTTCAGAAAGCGGGCTGCAGTTTCAGCCATTCAATACGATCTATCAATTATGCGCGATGAAAAAAGCTGGCTCCGGAATGTTGGAACAAGCCGATTCGCTGCTGATGATTCCGGATTTGCTGCTCTATTTACTGACCGGAGTCAAGAGTGCAGAGTATACCAACGCATCTACCACCGGGCTGATCCGGCCGGATACCCGGGACTGGAACCGACCGCTGCTTCAGGAGTTGGGGCTGACTGCAAACCTTTTTCTGCAGCCGGTTCAGCCCGGAGCACAGGTTGGTGCTTTAACAGACGAAGTATGTCAGGAACTTGCCGTTTCGGCGATTTCAGCCATCGCTGTCGCTTCTCATGACACAGCTTCCGCTGTAGTTTCCGTGCCGGCTGAAGGGCAGAACTTCGCCTATTTGATTTGCGGCACCTGGTCGCTTTTGGGGACGGAGATTTCAAAGCCGGTGCTGAGCAAACAGGCGATGGAATGGAATTTCACCAACGAAGGGGGTGTCGGGGGTACCTATCGGCTGTTGAAAAATATTATGGGACTTTGGCTGATGCAGGAATGCAAGCGAACCTGGGACGCAGAGGGTGAGACAATCGGCTTTGCCGAGCTCACAGAGCTTGCGGAAAAGGCGCCGCCTTTTCGGTCGTTTATTAATCCAGATGACGCAAGATTTCTTCACCCTTCCCGTATGCCGGATAAGATCCGCGAGTACTGCCGGGCAACCGGGCAACCGATCCCGGAGTCCAAAGGCGAGATCGTCCGCTGTATCCTGCAAAGCTTGGCCTGCCAATACCGCAATGCTTTAGAGCAAACCGAGGTTTTGTCCGGAAACCGGTTTGCCGGACTCCATATGGTAGGAGGCGGTATCCAAAATCAACTCCTTTGCCGAATGACCGCCTCTGCCATCGGCCGTCCGGTATGGGCGGGACCGGTCGAAGCCAGCGCCATCGGCAATATTTTGATCCAGCTAATGTCTCTTGGCGTGTTCGCCGGAGTGGATGAAGCGCGAGCCGCGGTTCGTCAATCTTTTTCTGTACGATCCTTTTTGCCTGATGATCAAGATGAATGGGAAGAAGCCTTCGCCCGGTACAAAACGCTATTGAGGAACTAGCCGAACGGAAAGTCTTATGAACGACAAAAAAGAGAGCTGCTGGTTGAGCATCGTCACGATGGCTCATCAGGCAGCTCTTAAAATATATCAGGATAGGGGTGAGAGAAAACGTTAGGAGAACGACTTGTGCGGGAGTTCCGTTTCGGATTCCAGAGCGGCGGCGATTTGCTTCATGTGCTCCGGATATCCGTACGCGCCGTGTTCGCTCAAGTCGAGTCCGATGACTTCATCCTCTTCAGCAACGCGAATGCCGATGGCTTTTTTCACGATATACAGGATCGCGTAGGAAACGACGAAGGCGAAAGCGCCGGAAGCGGCAATCCCCATGGCTTGAACGCCCAGTTGGTGCAAGCCGCCGCCGTAGAACAGCCCGGCTCGGCCGACGCCGACTTTTTCAGCCAGTTCCGAGGTGGTGAAGAAGCCGTTGGACAAGGTGCCCCAAATACCGGCTAAGCCGTGAACGGACAGGGCGCCGATGGGATCGTCAATGCGCAGCGCTTCAAACATCCGCATCCCTGCGTAAACGAGGACGCCTGCGATAAGTCCTATGACGATGGCCGCCCAAGATTCTACAAAGGCACAGGATGCGGTAATGGCGACAAGACCAGCCAAGGCGCCGTTCAGCATAACCGACAGATCAGCTTTACCAGAGATGGCCCAGGAGATGAGCAATGCGGCAACAGCGCCGGCTGCGGCTGCCAGTTGGGTATTGACGGCGACGAAGCCGAAGAAGCTGCCGTCACCGGCTGTGATGGTGCTGCCTGCGTTGAAGCCGAACCAACCGATCCACAAAATCATGACGCCGAGAGTAGTGAACACTTGGTTGTGGCCGGGAATGGGATTCGGCCGTCCGTTCTTGTCATATTTGCCGATACGGGGCTTGAGCAGCAGCGTTGCGGCAAGTGCAGCCATCGCGCCTGTGAGGTGAACGACCGTCGATCCGGCAAAATCTTGTTTGCCGTGGGTGGCCAGCCAGCCACCGCCCCAAATCCAGTGGGCGATAACCGGGTAGATCAAAACGGAGAATAAAACGGAGAAGATCAGATAAGCGGATAATTTTGCCCGTTCAGCGAAACCGCCCCAGGCGATGGACATGGAGATTGTCGCAAATGCTAATTGAAACAGGAACATGACGGTCGGCGCTACAGTGGCGCCTTCGGTTACGTCCTTCACATCGAATCCGAAATAATCTCCCCATCCGATGAAGGAACCGCCATGAGAACCAAAGATAAGGGCATAACCAACACCCCAAAAGACCATCGAAACAATACCTACGGTAAAGATCGTTTTCCCGGCGACATGACCGGCATTTTTCATTTGGGTTGATCCGGCCTCTAGTAAAATAAACCCGCATTGCATGAACAATACCAGAATAGCCCCCAAAATCGTCCAAATCCCATTTACGCCAATTTCCATGTGACATTCCCTCACTTTCATTGTGTATGAGTTCCATTTGTTGCCCGAAAATTACGGTTCAATTTCGGCTATGTCCGTATTTTAGGTAATAAAGCTCAACTTGTCAATATACTTAACACTAAAAAGATAGGTATGTTATCATACCTATCGAAGTTGGATCTGATATTTTTTTCGTGGCCTGCCCCGAGGGTGAGGGGCTTCTTCTCCTACGACTTTGGCATATCCTGCCGTCTCTAATTGGATAAGAATTCGCCGGGCGCTTCTTGGCAAGATCTGCATGAATTGCGCCAACTCATTGGCGTTGATCTCATCAGTTCCACGTTTTTTGAGAATGGAGTCCAGCTTGCCCAATGTCGATACGCTCAGTGCGCTGCGGTTGCTGATTTTATCCAGCTGGCTAGAGGAATAGGAATACGTAAGCTGATCCGTTCTGCCGAGAGGGCCGGTTATGGATTTATCTTCAAGGATGACCATCCAGGAACCTTTGCCATACTCCCTTGCATGCCGAAGGGCGAGTCCGGCTGCTAGTTCGGCTTCGTGAACGGTTATGCCGATGCCGATGCCACAAGTTAAATCTTCTTTGTCGCTGCCGCGAATCTCCGGAAGATCGGGAATCAGCGAGAAGTGATTCGTAAGTTCGCTCATCATCCCTCGAGTTGTGTAGATAATGACGATGCCGGAATTGACGTTGCGAACTGAGCCCTGGACGTGCTTGGCATAGGTATGCCACTTTCTTGTCGTCGACAGCTCCATGTTGAGCCAATAGTCTGTGGAGAGATCTCCGTCAATTAGGGAGGAAGGGGGAGCAACTTCGAAAATCTGTACGGCGATTTGGGCATCCGTCAAGCGAAGGGCTTCCCAGGCTTGAATGATCAGCTTTGCCATATTATCTATCGAAGCTTCCGTCGGTTTGAGCAGAAAGACGGGAACGGCAGATTGTTGCAGCCGGTTATACACGAATGCGCTGCCAGTAATCGCCGCTTTTGTTGTTCCCTCCAGCCAACTGCTGCGATGGTAGTTCGCCCACTCCTCATACGTTCCGGCATCCGGTACGATATGAATTGGTGCATCTCGCACATGCAGCTCAGAAAATGCGGAGAGCAGCTCATCGCGAGTGTAGCTGTCAAAGCTCAGTTCTCCGGCGCTGATCGTTTTATGGACCAGCAGGTCGGATAGGGTGAGGAGTAAGCTGCTTTCGGTACTGGACAGGCAAAACAGCCGGTGAGGAGTTTTGCTCACATGTAAGGCAGTGCGATAAGCGAGCTGTTCGGTAAACAACCACATGTCAACATCCCTGTCATATGTTTTCAGCAATTGTCCGATTTCTGTCGCTTCCTCCAGAACGTGGGGGAAAATCTCGATCTCCTTATACTTATTAAAGGCCCGCATCGCTTGGGTAATGCTGGATTCCACTCCGATAACCGCTAATCTGATTTTCAAGATCCTCACGATCCTTTGCCAGATTTCAACGTTTTGCTGTGAATATCGGCTCAAAATTAGTATAACAGAGAAATTCATGTAGGGAAACATGACATAAGTCGTTCGGGGATATGCTATTTAGCAGGCTGTCCAAAAATGGTTTCAAGAAAAGATAATCTTTTCCGTATTGGTGCAGCATGTTAGCATGGAGGAAATAGCGACTGATAGGGAGGAATGAAGATGAATCTGGCATTATTAGTGGTGGATATGCAAAAAGCGTACTTGGAAAAAGTAGACCCGGTGATGGTCCGAAGAACCGTGGAGCATATCAATTATGCTGCTGAGATCATGCGTTCCGCCGGTTGCCCGATCATACACATTCAGGACATTGAGGAAGCGCCGACACTGGGTATGGACGAACTCGCGATTATTGATGATATTGCGGTTGATGAGCGGGATCTTCATGTTACGAAAATCTATTCCAACGCTTTTTGGGAAACGGATCTCAAGAGCATCCTCACGGCTCGGCAAGTTGATTTCGTTGTGGTTGCCGGCTACGCGGCGGAATATTGCGTGTTGTTCACATATAACGGTGCATACGAACGAGGGTTTAAAGCGGCTATGCTGCAGGGCGGGATAGTAAGTTCGAAGAACGATGTCATAACCGCGGCATACAGGGATCGGCATTTGATTTCGTACCCGGTCATCGAAGCGATGATTTCGGGGTGAGCTTTTGATTTTATGAAAAAGGAGGGTTGTCTATGGACAAGCTGATCGCCTGCCTAAAACAAAAAGATGTACGCTATGACATTATTGAGCATGAAGCACCGATCCTCTCCGCTCAAGACGGCGAGAGAATTTTGGGCATCGAGCTTGGGCAAACGGCGCCTATCCTCATTTTGAAAGCGGAGGCTGGTTTCTACTCCCTCATATTTTCAGGAGACCGGGACCGCCTGGATTTTGCGGAGCTGGCTTCAAAGCTCAACTTGCCGGGTTTGAAGCTGGCCAAGCCAAAAGAGGTCGAAAAACTGACGGGCTTCTCCGTCGGCAGCGTCCCAATGGCGGGATTATCCTTTCCGTGCATTTTGGATCGCCGCTTATTCCGGTATCCTTATATCTACGGAGGTTCCGGTTCGCCGACCCATACGCTTAAGCTGGAGCCTTCAGCTTTGGAAAGGTTGCATCAGGTAATTGCTTATCTCGATTAAAAGGGTTTCCACCCATAGTAAAGAAAGCGGGCTAGAAGATTGTGAGATTCGAAACCATTATGCAAGAAGCGAAACGTCCCGAGCCCTTCGCAGCGGGTAGGTCGCAAATGTGGACGGACAAGCATATATCTAAGGAGATGCTGGCCGCTCACCTCGATCCGAATACGGATGCGGCCAGCCGGATGCCGGCCGTCATCGATGCGACTGTCAGTTGGATCGATTCTTGGCTTGGCCAAGACGGTAATCGGGAGTCCCTCAAAATCCTCGATTTGGGCTGCGGCCCAGGGCTTTACACCAGCCGTTTGGCCCGGTTGGGCTATTCCGTTACAGGCGTCGACTTTTCCGGGCGTTCTATCCGTTATGCGGCGGAAAAGGCAGAGCATGAAAATCTTGATCTCTCGTATCGTTGCCAGGACTATCTGACATTGGACGAAACGGAAGCGTATGATCTGGTTACGCTCATCTACTGCGATATCGGCGTGTTTCCCGCTACGGATCGCGACCGGCTCTTGGGCAGGATTCATCAGGCGCTAAAGCCGGGCGGCCGGCTGCTGTTCGACGTCTTTCAGCCGTGCCGGTATAAGGATGTCAAAGAGGAGCGCTCCTGGTACGAAGCGGATAGCGGCTTTTGGCGGCCAGGGCCGCACCTGGTTCTCACAGCCAATTGGTGGTATAGCGAGTGGAGGCTGCATTTAAACCAATACATCGTGCTGGACGAGACAGGACAACCGGAAATTTACCGGTTATGGGACAAAGCCTATACATCGGAGGAAATGACGGAAGCATTACGTACCACCGGATTCTGCGTAGATGCCTTATTCTCCGACACCTCTGGAGCACCCTACCGGGAGGATTCCGAGATTCTATGCGTGTTAGCCCGAAAGCCGTAGGACAATCCAAGGGAATAATAGATTATTCACTACCGACCACCGGCCATGCCGGTGGTTATGTTTTTCCTAGGCAGCGGTTGGAATATATGATATACCGATAGAAAAGGAGCGGGATCCAATTGCCGAAAGTAGAATTGACCAACATGTGCATGATTTACGATAAAATGACAAATAAGGTGCTCGTCCAAAACCGGATGAAATCATGGAAAGGGATCGCCTTTCCCGGCGGCCATATCGAGGATGGAGAGAGCATTATCGATTCCACCATCCGGGAAGTCAAGGAAGAGACGGGGCTCACGGTATCTGACTTGGAATTGTGCGGAATCGTCAATTGGTACAACAATGAGACTGGGGATAAGTATTTTGTGTTCAGTTATCGAACCGGAGCGTTTACTGGAGAATTGCTGGAGCGAACGGAGGAAGGCGAGCTTTTCTGGGTCGATGAACAGGAGCTGAATGAGCTCCCTCTTGCGCAAGGGATGAGGGAACGGTTGCCGATGTTTTTCGATAAAACTTACTCCGAAGGCTTTGGAATATGGAATGAAAGAAACAAAGGGCTCAAATGGCAATAACCGCTTGGTTCGAAGACGGAACATTCCATTATGGTGAGAGGGCAGATCTCACTTCCATCTTCCGGTTAAAAAAGAGAAGGCGACCTTTGTTATGGCCGCCAATCCATTTGTCCTTTTGCTCTGAGATACCATCAGGTGCTTTCTTGTTCGCGCAAATCTGCACGAATCGGTCCAGATCGCCGTTGCGCTCAATCCCTCTCATAGATCGAACCGGACTTGTTGGCGAACAGCTCGGAGTATACTTTTTCCGCATAGGTATCCGTCATCCCCGATATGTAATCCGCCACGAATCGAGGCCATGGCCATTTGCTTTTATGCCGCTCGTAGTTATCGATCCAGTCTGGCGGAATGATGCGTCGGCCGTTTTCCGGGAGGATGAAGCTTTCCCACAGTTTGCGGATCATAATTTCGCTGCGCATTTGCAGCCGTTGAACGCGGAAGTCTTTAATCAGCGTGACCCATGCCAGCTTTTTCAAAATCTCCATCGTTCGCAGAAGCTCGAAATCCTCGCGGCCGTCTTTGACGAAGGTTACCTTTTTCCACTTCCGATCCGGATCGTCGATAATCCCTACACGGCCCGCAAAAGTGCTCACCCAACGGGCTTTCATCTCACGCCGGGCGCGAGACGACTCCTTGCCGCTCCAGACGTAGACTTCCTCCCATTGCTCCAGATAAGAAGCTAACGTTTCTTTGACCATCCCCTTGATGTCGACCTTTTCCCAGCCTACCTCTAAGTTCCCCTCGTCGTTTACAATCTCCTCCACCAAATGCTCGGACAACCATTCATCTTCGAAAAAGGCACGGTGCATCTGGATTTTCCCAGCGCGAATCCCGTCTTCAATATCGTGGGTAGAGTAGGCGATGTCGTCGCACAGATCCATCAGCTGAGTTTCCAAAGTGCGGCAGCCATCGGGAATATGCCACTTGTCCCGCAGCTCTTTGATGGAGTCCCACTCGGAGCTGTATACCCCTTTGATTCTTCCCGGATCGTCCAGGCAGTACGGGTACTTATTGATCGCGAGTAGAACGGCGGCAGTGAGATCGAGGCCGGAGTCGCTGCCCGCCCGTTTCTCCAGAAAGTTGAGGATCCGGTAGTTTTGGGCGTTGCCCTCGTATTTCATTCCGAACTGCTCGGTCAAAAGCGTGTTCAGCACTTCCTCGCCTTTATGGCCGAAAGGAGGATGTCCCAGATCGTGAGCCAGTGCTGCGCATTCCACGACAGCCTGGTCGAGGACAAGAGCGGGATGCTCCTGCTCCGTGAGGAATGGATATTGCTGGTTGAGCCGCCGGGCCACTTCCCGGGTGATTTGCGATACCTCGATGGAATGGGTGAGCCGTGTGCGGTAGTAGTCGCCGGAGCCTGCACCGAACACTTGCGATTTGCCTTGCAGTCTGCGAAAAGCAGGGGATTGGATCAGCCGGGCGTAATCCCGTTCGTATTCATCCCGTTCCTCGCTGAAGGTGGCGGTCGGGTCATCCAGTCGGAGTTTGCGTAAATCCATGGGATCCCCTCCTTGTAAAAAGATTATTGGCAAGATGTTGCGTTAGATTATATTACATATATAATGATATGAAAAGCATTTTGCTGTATCGTGTTAGCATGTATTCCACCAATCAGTGCGAGGATGGCAGAACGCGGAGGAAAATTTAAATCCATGAACGAAAGGATGGGAGCGGCATGCAGGTTGAGTCTCGGGACGATCTGATTTTCAAAATGCCCAAAGTCGAGCTTCATATGCACTTGGACGGCAGCATCAAGCCGGAAACCGTGCTGGATTTGGCGCGGATTACCAGTATACCGCTTCCGGTCTATGAACGGGAGAGACTGATTTCCTATTTGCGCGTGGATGATCATTGCGGCAGCTTGCGGGAATACTTAAACAAGTTTGATTTTATTTTACCATTTTTGCAATCGGCATCTGCCCTGGAAAGAACGGCTTACGAAGCGGTGGAACAGACAGCGGAGCAAAACGGCCGCTATGTGGAGGTACGGTTTGCTCCCCATTTGCATACGAAGATGGGGTTGACCTTGGAAGAAGCCATCGGCAGCGTAGTGGAAGGTTTGAAGCGGGGAGAGCAGCAATTTGCTGTAAAAGCCGGCGCCATCGTGATCTGCATGAGGCATCACTCACCTGAGCTGAACCGGAGCGTCGTAGAGGCGGCGGCGCTTTTTGCCGGCAAGGGAGTCGCTGCAGTGGATTTGGCAGGAGATGAAGCGGCATTTCCGCCGGAAATGTTCCGCAACATTTTCGCTCTTGCCCATAAAAAAGGGCTCCCCGTCACTATTCATGCGGGGGAAGCGGGCGGGGCAGGCAACGTATACGAGGCAGTGAAGCATCTGGGAGCTACGCGCGTCGGCCATGGCGTGCGGCTTAAGGAGGACAGCGCGATTTTCGACTATATTCAAAAGCGCCAGGTTCCCCTTGAAATGTGCCCGACAAGCAACATCCAGACCAAAGCGGTGCCGGGATGGAGGGTCTATCCCTTGCGGGAATATTTTGATCGGGGGTTAAAGGTGACGGTCAATACCGATAATCCCAGTGTTTCTGGGACCGATCTTGCCCGGGAATACCGCATTCTGGCGGAGCAATTCAAGTTCAGCTCGAAGGAATTAGCTGCCATCGTCCTGAACGGAGCGGATGCCGCTTTCCTCGGGGAGACGGAAAAAGCGCAGCTAAAGAGGCAGATCAAAGCGGAGCTCAGTGATCTGGGCATCGTCGTTTGAAAAAAGAAAGGCAGAACGCGGGAGACGCGCTCTGCCTTTCTTCTTTTATTAGCCTTTATAAGCGATAGCGTCGCCGGGAACCAGCTCCGAGTTTTCTTTCAAGTATGCGATCAGCTCGTCTAATTGAGTATAGGCCACGGATACGTAGGTGTCGGCCGCACCGTAATAGATGGCGATGCGTCCCGTTTCGGCATCGTGAAGCGTGGCGCAAGGGAAGACGACGTTTGGTACGAAGCCGGAGGTTTCATAAGGTGTTTCCGGAGTGAGCAGATACGGTTTCGTGCGGTACAGCACCTTTGCCGGATTATCCAGATCCAAAAGCGCGGCCCCCATGCTATAAACGAAACCATTGCAAGTGCCGGATACGCCATGATAGAACAGCAGCCAGCCTTCAGTCGTTTCGATGGGAATCGGCCCGCCGCCGATTTTCACCGATTGCCACCAGGCGGATCCGCCTCTGGCCATCACCCGGCGGTGTTTGCCCCAATGGACCAGGTCCGGGCTCTCGCTGATGAAGATATCTCCGAAAGGTGTATGCCCGCTGTCGCTGGGACGGGAAAGCAGTTGGTATTTGCCGTTCAGCTTGCGGGGGAACAGCACGCCGTTGCGGTTGAAGGGGATAAATGGATTTTCAAGCCGAGTGAACGTTTTGAAATCCTTGGTCATGCCCAAACCAAGGGCGGCACCGCCAAAATCGGTGCACCAGATGATATAATAAGTATCTTCGACTTTTACCAGCCGGGGATCGTAGGCATAGTTCGGAGGATAGGGATTACCCTCTTCGTCGATCCATACGATAGGTTTTTCTTCAATGTCCCAGCTCAGGCCGTCTTTGCTACGGGCGAGATGCAGTTGCGGCACACCGGTACGGGGTTCCGCCCGCAAAACGCCAATGAATCCATTCTCATATGGAACGACGGCACTGTTGAATACGCGAGCGATATCTTTCGTTGGGTTCCAGTCGATGATCGGGTTTTCTGCGTGCCGCCATACAACATCGTTATTTCCTGCGGGACGCTCTTGCCAAGGCATGTTCGGTAAAGCCGGGCCGATAATTTTAGGTGCGGTCATGGGTTAATCTCCTCTACTTATTAAGATAGGTTACGTTTTTCTCAACCAGTTCGATCCGTTGCTGCACGCAGGCATAGGAGCGAAGCGGGTCTTCCGGCGTGTTGATCACATAGTCAACCAAACGGTCCACGGTCGTTGTGGCGACATGAAGCCGTGTGTCGGAGGAAGCATAGTAAAGGTAGACATCGCCGTTGTCCCGGGCAATCACGCCGTTGATGAAGGCGACGTTGGAGACGTCTCCGACCCGTTCTTCACCCACAGGAGCGATAAGATGCCCGCCGGGGGAATGGGTCAATTTTTCCGGATGCTCCAGATCGGTCATGAAAGCATACACGACGTAGCGCAGACCGGCTGCCGTATTGCGGACGCCGTGAGCGATGTGCAGCCAGCCCTGCGGGGTTTTGATGGGAGCGGAGCCTTGGCCGTTCTTCACTTCTTTAATTGTATGATAGGCCCGGTAATCGACGATGGTTTCTTCCTCAACAACAGCCGGATTCATGCTCTTGGAAAGTCCCAAGCCGATACCGCCGCCGGAACCGGCGTCGATGAAGGAATCTTGCGGACGGGTGTAAAAGGCGTACTTTCCGTTGACGAATTCAGGGTGGAGCACTACATTGCGCTGCTGGGCGGACGGGGATTTCAAGTCAGGAAGGCGCTCCCACGTTTTCAAATCCTTTGTGCGGGCGATGCCGGCTTGAGCTACTGCACTGGAGAGATCGCTGGAGTTGGGATCCTTCCGTTCGGTGCAGAACACGCCGTAAATCCAGCCGTCCTCATGCTTGGTCAGACGCATGTCGTACACGTTGGTATCCGGCTCTTCGGTTTCCGGCATAACCACCGGCTTATCCCACAAGCGGAAGCCGTCGACGCCGGATTTGCTTTCGGCAACGGCGAAGAAGGATTTGCGGTCATTGCCTTCCATCCGGGCGACCAGATAGAAGGTGCCGTCGATTTCGATGGCTCCGGAGTTGAAAGCGGCGTTAACGCCGAGTCTTTCCATAAAGAACGGGTTGGTTTCCGGGTTCAGGTCGTAACGCCATATCAATGGCGCATGGTCGCCTGTCAACACCGGGTAAGCGTAACGTTCGTAGATGCCGTTGTCGGAAAAAAGCTTTTCGTTCTTGCGGTTGATCAGCGCTTCGTATTTGCGGTTGATCGTTTCGTAGCGTTCTTCAAAAAGCGTTGGCATAAAGGGCATCATCCTTTCTGTATCGTATCGCCAATATCGGTTAGTACCGATAAATTAAAGCCGTTCGATGATTTCAAAGCACGCCCGGCTGTTATGGTACGGGCATTTCCATTGATTCACCTTCGGATGCTCGCGGAGAGGAGTACCCGTTCGGTCCACCTTCCAAAACCATTCGCCGTTTTCTTTATCCACCACATGCTCGCGGATGAAGACCCAAGTGCGGATTGCCGCATCCAGATAGCTTTGCAAGCCGGTCAACTGCCAGGCGTTGACGAAGCCGACTACCGTCTCGGCTTGGGGCCACCAATCCTTGTCGGTATCAATTAAGCCTGTCGGATCGGCCTCATTCAATATTGCTCCGTCTTCATCAATACCTTCCTCATAGACGGCGTCCGCCATCCGGATGGCTTCCCTTTTCACCTGAGCAAGCAATTCCTCATCGCCCAAAACCTCGGCGGCTTCCACAAGTAGCCAACTTCCCTCTATATCGTGGCCGTAGGAGATTTTATCGGATTTCGCGGTCCATTTCTCATCGAAAAAGAGAATGAAATGGTGGGTAGAGGGGTCGATGATTTTTTCCAGAGTAATGATGATGAGATTCTTCAGCTTGGCGCCAAGATCAGCGTTTGGCCATACCCGGTAGGCATTGGTATAGGCCTCCATGATATGAAGATGGGTATTCATCGATTTCTTATCGTTTTGGTCATGTATGCTGAGCCTCAGGTCCTCTTCCAACTTCCAGTCCCGGGTGTAGGCTTCGAAATAGCCGTTGTATTCGGCATCGAAACTCCGTTCGACGATTTCGAATAGTTCGCGGATGAGAGGTAAAGTTTCTTCTCCTCCGGTGGCCATCATGAATTCGGAGACGGCGTACATAACGAAAGCCTGGCCATATATCTGTTTGCGGTCTTGCAGCGGCGTACCATCCGGGTTCAATACCCAGTAATAGCCGCCGTATTCCATATCCCGAAACCGGCCCTCCAGCTCTTGCAGAGCGCGGTTTGCCATGGACAAGTACTCAGGCTTCGGCTGCATGCGATATGCGCGGGAAAAAGTCCACAAAATTCGTGCGTTCAGCACAAGTCCCTTTGGTCCTTCATGGTCAATCGTTAGGTCGTCAGACAAGAAGCCGTAAAAACCGCCTCGTTCGTTATCCACGGTTTTTGTTAGCCAAAACTGCAGGATGTTGCTCAGTTCGGCTGACATCTCTTGTTTCAATTGCTTTGTTTCCAAGGAGATCCACTCCATTCTGAAGGGATGATTGCTAATCTGCATACTAAATTTTAGCCTAATTTTTTGGTTTGTCAACCAATTATCCTAACAAAATTCCATGTTTGTAAACCTAACAAAAATTGTGTACAATAATTCCTAGTATCTTGCAGGCAAATGGGAGGGTCACCTGAACCATGAAGCGCAAAGTGAGCATGCAGCAGATCGCCGATGCCGTCGGCGTATCCAAATATGCCGTTTCCAAGGCGCTGGCTGGTCAAGTCGGAGTTAGCGCCGCGACGCGGGACAAAATCGTAGAGACGGCCAAACAGCTTGGCTATGATAAGAAAATCAAGAGTGCGTCTAAAGGTTTTAAACAGGCGGTGGAGCAGTCGGTAAGCGCTCGTACCGTCGCCGTGCTTATGCCGAATGTCCGCTATCAAACTTCGGATTCCACCTTTTGGGGTGAAATTATGCGGGGGATTGCTACCGAGCTTGACGCCCGAGGAGTCGGCATGCTGATGATTACGGAAAATACCGTTGAATATTTCGCTCATATTCTCAATCCTGAGGGACTCCTGGGGATAATTGGCGTCGGTCAAATCGGAACGCCGATACTTTTGGAACTGCAGCATCGCAACATTCCTTTCATTTTGACGGATCATGAAGAGAGTCTGATTCCCTGTGACACCGTTTTTGCGAATAACACAGATAGCATGGCGATGATAACCGCCCATCTACTGGGCTTAGGGCATAGAAGGTTCTTTTTTTTGGGTGACGCTGAATATTCCCGCAGCTTCGCCGACCGTTGGGCTGGGTTTCGCAATACACTGGACATGCAGGGAATCGAGCTGGATCAGCCGCCGGAAAGACTGGCGTTGTCTGGGAATGACTGGGAAAGCAACCGTCAAACCGTTAGGGAATGGCTGGTCGCCTATAAGGAGGAACGACAGCTTCCCACAGCTTGGGTATGCGCCAATGACGATATCGCGCTTTCTGTCATGTACATTTTGCAAGAACATGGCATTCGCGTGCCGGAAGAGGTATCGGTCAGCGGCTTTGATAATATTGATGGAAGCGCCCGCTCGGTGCCGGCTTTATCCACACTCGATATCGACAAGTCGGAGATGGGCAGGAGGGCGGTGCGCTGCCTATTCGATCGTTTGGCTAACCCATCCAGCCGGTTGGAGAAAATCCTCCTATCCTGTGAACTGGTCATTCGGGATTCCATCGGCTCACCTGCCTACAGGTAGAGAGATTATGAAGGTTGTTAGGTTTTTGTGACGAATGTTGCTGAAAGCCACTTTAGTCTCCCTTAAAATAGTGAAGACTTTGCTTGCTACAGGAGTGGAAATTATGATCGCGAATGTAACGGAGAATACCCGCTTGGCAGAAGGGATATACCTGTTGAAGGCGGAAGGACGTTTTCCCGGTAAAATGGGGCAGTTTTATATGCTTCGCGCTTGGGGAAATGTGCCGTTGCTGTCCCGACCTATCAGCATCCACAGAATCGACGAGTCGTCCATTTCCTTCCTCTTTCGAGTGCATGGCGAGGGTACGAAACTGCTTTCTCGGCTTGTGCCAGGAGATGAACTGCAATTGGAAGGCCCTTTCGGCAATGGCTTTCCGGATCCTATTGACGGTCAGCGAATCGCACTGGTAGGCGGAGGAATGGGTACGGCGCCGCTCTTGCAAGCTGCGAAAGAGCTGGGTCAAGCCGATGTATATCTAGGTTTCAGCGCCGAGCCCTTTGGGGTAGACGCTTTTCGACCGTTCGCTGCCTCGGTGACCGTAAATGTAGGCGGCT
>NZ_CBQR020000116.1 GCF_000455485.1 Gorillibacterium massiliense | reverse complement strand
GACCGTAAATGTAGGCGGCTTCGTCGTGGAGGACATTGATCCATCCCGGTATGATGTGATTTATACTTGCGGCCCTCTCCCTATGATGGCTGCGTTAGCGGACAAGGCAGCGAAGGCAGGCACCTGTCTCTATGTATCCGTGGAGAAAAGGATGGCTTGCGGAATCGGAGCCTGTTTGGCATGTTCCTGTGCTACGAAAAACGGCAATCGAAAGGCATGCAAAGATGGCCCGGTCTTTTTGGCGGAGGAGGTGATTTTCGATGATCTCTCTCGCTTGTGAGATTGCCGGAGTTAAGTTGAATAACCCGTTTATCATGGCGTCGGGAACCTACGGTTTTGGCAAGGAATATAGCGCTTATTGCGATTTGAACAAGCTTGGCGGCATCTCAGGCAAAGGGCTGACCCTCCATCCCAAAGCCGGAAACAAAGGGACGCGGATATTCGAGACAGCCTCGGGGATGCTTAACAGTGTCGGATTGGAAAATCCGGGGATCGAAGCCTTTTTGGCTCATGAGCTGGACGAAATGGTTCGTTGGAATACGGCAGTACTGATCAATCTGGGTGGTGGCACCATCGGCGATTATGTCGAAGGAGCCGCATTGATTTCGGAAGATAACCGCATACGCCGTTTGGATAACCGTAGAGGCGCCGACATGATCGAGCTCAACATCTCCTGTCCAAACGTGAAAGAAGGTGGACTCGCCTTCGGCGTGGAGACGGAAACCGCCAGACAGGTTGTGCGGGAAGTGCGGCGGGCGACGGATATGCCGCTCATCGTCAAATTGTCGCCAAATGCTCAGGATATCCGGGCAATGGCGGTTATGTGTGAGGAAGAAGGCGCCGACGGCATCTCCTTGATCAATACGTTTTCCGCCATGAAAATAGATATCAAGCGGCGGCGCAGTGTTTTCGATAATCTCTATGCCGGCTTATCGGGTCCTGCGATCAAACCCATCGCCCTCCGCATGGTCCATCAGGCAGCGAAAGCGGTCTCGATTCCGGTGATCGGCATGGGCGGTATCGTCACGGCAGAGGACGCCGTCGAATTCATCATGGCTGGAGCTGCCGCCGTACAGGTTGGAACGGCGAACTTTATGAATCTTCGGGTCGGAGAAGAGCTGGCCGATGATCTTTACCGCTATATGGAAGCGGAGAAAATCGCGTCCCTCGAGGAAATCCGCGGCATCATTTAACCCGTTGTAGAGAGCATAGACGGGCGGAGCTTTGCGCTCCGCCTGTTTCATTGCTATAAAATGAAGGAGGAAATAGTGTCTTGAGTTTATTGCGCAAGAAAGATTTGCTTACACTTCAGCAAAGCGAACAGAAATCAGAGCTGAAGAAAACCCTGGGAACTTTTCAATTGACCATGATGGGAATTGGCGCCATCATCGGTACAGGGATCTTTGTTTTGACAGGCGTCGTCGCCGCAGAAAAAGCCGGCCCCGCCATCATGCTTTCCTTCGTCATCTCAGCCATCGTGTGTATGCTGGCGGCACTCTGTTATGCGGAATTCGCTTCGACCATTCCCGTTTCTGGTAGCGCTTACACCTATGGCTACGCTGTATTTGGCGAGCTGCCCGGTTGGATTCTCGGATGGGCTCTCATTCTGGAATACGGTCTTGCCTGCGCCTCGGTAGCAAGCGGTTGGTCGGGGTATTTTCAGGGGCTCTTGGCGGATTCAAAGATGCATATACATCTTCCGGCGGCCATTTCCAACGCCTTCGATCCGGCTCATGGCCATTACATCGACCTTCCGGCCATCGTTATTATTTGCGTGCTCGTGTTGATTTTATCGGCAGGAGCTAAAGAATCGGCGACCTTGAACACGTTTATGGTTATCCTCAAGCTTGCGGTTGTCGTGCTGTTTATCGTTCTTGGCTTCCGGCATGTAGATCCTGCTAACTGGCATCCGTTTATGCCGTACCATTTTTCCGGGGTAACAGCGGGGGCGGCGACCGTATTTTTTGCCTATCTTGGCTTTGATGCTGTAACGACGGCTGCAGAGGAAGTGAAAAATCCACAAAAAAGCCTTCCGATCGCGCTCATCACTTCCTTGCTTGTATGTTCATTGCTGTACTTAGTTGTATCAGCCATATTAACAGGGATTGTGCCGTATACCGACCTGGATGTGAAAAATCCTGTTTCCTTCGCCTTCGAGTATATTGGTATGAAGTGGGCGGCTGGATTCATTTCGGCGGGTAGCATTATTGGGATTACAACGGTGCTTCTCGTCATGCTATACGGACAAATTCGCTTGCTCTATTCCATCGGTAGAGACGGTCTGCTTCCGCGGGTGTTCTCTCAGGTAAGCGCAAAAACGCAAACGCCGGTAAAAGGCGGCTGGATTTCCGCTGCTGTTATTTCGATCTTTGCCGGATTCATCCCTCTGGGCCACCTGGTGGACTTGACGAATATCGGCACATTCTTTGCCTTCATCGTCGTTTCCGCTGGAATTTTGATCCTGCGAAAAAAATATCCGGATCTGCCCCGTTCGTTCAAGGTGCCATTCGTTCCTTTTACACCGATTCTTGCTATCCTCGCATGTGGATACTTGATGACGCAACTCACCCTTATTACTTGGATCGGTTTCATCGTATGGATGGTCATCGGACTTGCTTTGTATTTCCTCTATGGCTATCGTCACAGCTTGTTAAACAATAAGAGCAATTAAAAAAACGGTGGAGCGGGTTTTCGCTCCACCGTTTTCATTGTACAAGAAACCCCAGTTCAACTGGGGGTGAATACCTGCAAACATACCGTTATTGCATTGGGCTAATGGAAGCCACTGGCTAAGCAGGTGGCTATATTACCAGCCCCGTCCGTATTGCTTGGGGGCCTCAATCTGGGCATTCAATTCTTTTGCGGCTGTTCGCGGCCAATAAGGATTGCTGAGCAGAACGCGGCCGAGGAACACCAGATCGGCACGGCCGTTAGCCACGATTTCTTCCGCTTGGGCGGAGGAAGTAATCAGACCGACGGCACCGGTGGCGATATCCGCCTCCCGGCGGATGGCATCGGCAAAGGGCACCTGATAGCCTGGGAAGATATCGAAGACGGCAGGGACGACGGCAGCGGAGCTGCAGTCGATCAAGTCGACACCTTGCTTCTTCATGCGGGCGGCATAATCGATGTAATCGTGGATGGCGAGTCCTTCCGGATGATAATCGGAAGCCGAAATCCGTACGAACAGCGGTCCATCCCAAACGCCGCGGACTTCATCGATGGTTTCTTCCAGGAAGCGATAGCGGTTATCGGCGCTGCCGCCGTATGCATCCTGGCGCTTGTTGCTGAGAGGGGAGAGAAATTCGTTGATCAAGTAGCCGTGTGCGCCATGCAGCTCGATCACGTCAAAGCCGGCTTCCTTCGCTCTTCTCGCTGCATCGCGGAAGGCGTTGATGGTTTGTTTAATTCCTTCGGCGTTCAGTGTCTCGGGCGTCCGGTATTTTTCGCTGAAGGGCAGGGCGGAGGGGGCGTAAATGGCGCCTTCCACCTCGGATTTGCGGCCGGCATGAGCCAGTTGAATACCGATATGGGAACCTTGCTTATGGACCATATCGACCAACTCGGTTAATCCGGCAACGTGCTCGTCACTCCAAATGCCCAAATCCCGGTCGGAAATCCTTCCTTCGGGAAGTACGGCGGTAGCCTCCAGAATAAGGAGTCCGACTTGACCTACTGCGCGGCTGGTGTAATGGGTTTTATGCCAGTCGGTTACCTTGCCGTCTCGGTCTTCACTGGAATACATGCACATCGGAGACATGACGATGCGGTTTTTCAGCGTCACTCCCCTGATTTCATAAGAAGAAAAAAGCTTGGACATGGTATCTTCCTCCAATCCGAATAATGGGTCTCTCTTTACGTGATTGTAGCACATTTTTTTAAGATACCCTAGCGCGCGAATCGGATTTAATCGTCCTATCCTAGAGAACCATGTATGCCTAATTTTGAAAAAGGGAATCAATAAAGGCGGTTCCTTTCGAAAGTGATTGCACGGTAAGCAGAATGGGTAAAGGATTATAACGATGAGGCGCGAGGTGAAAAATGATGGAGATCAATGTTGGGCCGATCACCAACTGGCTGGAGTCCTGCGTAGGGCGCACCCTGAACATCACGAAGGAGGAAACGGGAGACGAAGATAGGATCAAGCTGCAGCTGGATAAAGTCGTCGTATCCGTCCGAAATGAGAGCCACCCGGATGACTATGTGGCGGAGCACTCCATTTTGCTCCAAGGCCAGGGAACGATGTACGGAGGGGAAGAAGTAGCGCCTCTGCCAAGGAATGTGTATGAAATTCCCTACGACGAAACGATCACTCATGAAAATGATGACACCGGTATCCGCATATCCACGGATCGGGCTGTTTACCGGATCGAATGCGAATAAGGAAAATTTTCAGTTATCAAACGCCGGCATTTCAGTGTTGAGGACCGGCGTTTTTGCCGTGGAGATAAAAGAAAAATCTACCTGACCTATGGAAACTATGATAAACTGGTATACATAATCGAAAAGTTGATAGATTGCGTTCCATTGCCATAACCACCCATTGCCGGATTTACATGTGCGACATCCATGCCTGCTGCAATCGGTTTCTTTCGGAAAAGGAGGGATGGCTCCTATGCAATACGACCTTCAACAGTTCATTGGCCAACCGGTAGAGATCATCTACCTGGACGCCGAACAGCGGACGGTCCAGCGGAAAATCGATATTTTAACGGCGGGAGATCAATGCATCTTCGCCTATTGTTTTAACCGCAAGGATACGGAGTTGTTCAAAAATCAAAATATCCTTGCCGTCATCAGCGGCAAGTCCCGTATTCATTGATCATAACCCGGCTGTTGGGAAATCATCCCGGCCGGGTCTTTTTTTAAACATTAATGTAAACAGGCGGTCAATCATCATGCGAAAAGTTATTGTCATCGGTTCTCCCGGTTCAGGAAAAAGCGTGTTCTCGAAAGCTCTTGCCGCAAAAACGCGGCTGCCGCTCATCCATTTGGATAAGCTCTATTGGAAGGCGGGGTGGGTGAAGACCGACTTTGAGGAGTGGGTTCCGCTCGTTGCCGAGCAAACGGCTGGCTCAGCCTGGATCATCGACGGCAATTTTCAAAGCACCCTGGATGATCGGATGCAGAAAGCGGATACCGTTATTTTGTTGGATTTACCTAGAGGGTTGTGCGTCTATCGAATCATCAAGAGAAGATTGGCTAATCTGGGAAAATCACGCCCCGACATGGGGCCAAATTGCATAGAGAAGCTGGACCGGGAGTTTTCTCAATTTCTCCGGTTCGTGTGGAACTTCTCGAAGATCAGCGGCGGAACGATCCGCAACTGCATGGAGAAATACGATGAGGACGGCCGGCAAATGATCGTGTTGAAATCAAAACGGGATGTGAAGCGATTTTTACAGGAAATCTAGCGGAAAAGTGCGGGAATCATTTTCTTTTGCAAACCGTATTCCCCAAAATCGCCACCACGGCTATTGTGCTTAAGTACCCCCATGGTATAAACCAATGAATGCTCCTTGGCAGTTCGAACTTATACGCCAGAAAAATCCCAGTCATAACGGTTATAACGCCAAAGCCTGCGCCCATAACACGGCCCAGGTTTTTTTCATTGTACTTTTGCTTTTCGTCCTTATGGGACGTGTTATATCCCGCGATCAAAATGCTACCTTTTCCCATCCATAAACCTACGGATAATGCCGCCAGCAAAATAAACATGATCCAACCTACCCAAACCGGCCCGTTCATTTTTCATATCCCCCTAACGTATATCTGCTTTCAGTCATCCTCATTATGTCTTTCTTGATATTTGGATTTCGTCAAATAAGCGGCTGCAATGGAAAGAAATGCGCAACCGAAAAGGATACCGGTCCCTGTATCGGTAACTTGCCTGTTGCGGATAAAAGGGGTATGTTCATTAACCATATCGATTGCAGAAACAATAATGGAGGCTGCGCCAAACAGTCCGATAAAATAAATCAAACGTTTTTGACGCTTTTCCAGTAGGGGATAGATCTCATAGATGATCATTTCGATCCCGCAAACGGCGATTGTCACAAGCACGATGAAGAGGGCTGACCATTTATCGGGAAGGATGAAGATATCGTTGTTCTCCAAACAAGCGTTGAGCAGCGTCAAACCGCCCATCAGAAACAAGCCGTGCTTAAAAACGTTTCCCCTCTTCAGCATCTGTAGCTCATCTAATTTTTTCATTTCCTAATCCTCCCAAAATAAATCGTCAAGAGATTTCCTTAAAACCTTGCAAATCTCGATGCACAATTTGACGGATGGATAATAATCTCCCTTTTCGATGGCATTCATCGTTTGACGGCTAATGCCAATCGCTTCGGCTAAATCTTTCTGAGTCATATCAAGAGCAGCGCGCGCAGCTTTCAGCTTCAAATTCTTTGGCAAACCTTTCCACCCCCATCAAAAGTATATCAGATCACCGAGAAAAATGTAAAGTAACTTTGACACAAATTAAAGAAATATTGACTTAACGCCGCAAAAAAAAGATGCCGGTGAGCACCTCGCTTTTCATAAAAAATAAAACGCTCTTTCCGTGGACTTGCTGGTTCCGTCCGGAGGAGCGTTTTTTTTGTGCCGTTTCATATTCGGCATATGTTGGTCGGGCAATTTTCGCATTGGCATATTTCTCTGAGGGCGTCCATGTTTTTAAGGACAAGATAGCCGTTTTCCTGGCCGATAATATCATCCTTTTTCAGATCGCTCAACATGCGGTTGACGCTTTCCCGAGTGGCGCCGATCATATCAGCCATGTCGTTGTTCGTCAGCTTTTTCGTAATGAGGATGTTTTTGCCGTGCGGTGCGCCGTAGGTGTTGCTGAGCCGGATCAGCATCGAGCAGAGCGCCCCCGGTTTGCCAAACATCATGAGATCCCTCAGCTTGGTTTGGGTTAACCGATGCATAAGGCCCATCCATTTCATGAACTCCACGGCTAAGTTGCCATGCTGCCACATGAGAATTTCCAAGTCCTTGCTTTGTATGACGCCAATCACACTATCTTCCAGCACTTCTGCATTGTTACTATGGGTAGACCCTTGTAGACCGTCAATTTGGCCGAACAGGTCGCCGTCATGGTGCATGTAGAGGATGAACAGCTTGCCTTCATCATTGGATTTTGTGATTTTGACGCTGCCGGATTTGACAAAATAAAATTTATCTGAGGAATCGCCTTCCCAATAAAGGTGAGTTCCTGCTGCAAATTTGCTTTCATACATGATCTGTTCCAATAATTTGAAATTTTCTTCAGAGAAGACTTCTGTATTCCGATTTAAGGAAACTTCGGTCTGTATACTTTTCGCCATCGATGGAATCCCTCCTTCACACCATCATCATAGCACATTTTCTCCCATTCGTGTGATATATATCACTTGAGAAAGTGTAAAATTTGTTAATTATCTGAAACAATTTGACGAAGTGTGATGAGTTTGACATTCGACTGATAAAAGATAATATTAATAGTGATAAAAATCATTGTTTGAGTTGAATGACCAGCATATACTGAAACCAATCACACTGCTGGAAAAAAGCGGTTGGAAATGTAAGGAGGACTTGAAGGAAGATGAGGACGATGGGAATCACGATGGATTGCGCCCGCCCGACTGAATTTATGATGGCCGTTGAGCGGATGGAAGCGGAGCATTCCATGTTGACGGAGCAGCTGACCGATCTGTATCTGACTGCAAAAACGATTAGTTCCGCTGATCAGGATCAATTGGCTGTTTGGCTAAAACGTCTGGCATTGCAATCCGCCCAACTGGAGCAACAAGTCGAAGAGCATCTGCTGTGGTCGGGTAAAGAGTTGTTCCCCATGGTAGGCCTTTACGCCGGTGATCAAACGCAGCCTTCCATCGGACATTCTTATTGGGGCTTAAACAAGAGTTTGGAACTTGTCCGCCGCGATCTGGTAGCCTTCAGAGCTGAGCCTGTACATGATGCGCTTGTTATGAGCAAAGAAACGGCAGAGGAAGCAGTCTCGTTTTTGCTTCAGGCTTGCGTGGCACTGTCCGATTTTCTCAAGACGGAGAAGGATATGCTGTTCCCGCTGGCCGAGGAAATGCTGACCGACATCGATTATTTATTCTCCTGAGTTATAGTATGAAGGAGTTTTCTGCGGAGTATCCGGATGAACCGGTACTCCGTTTTTTGCCGTTTATGGCAAGCCAGAAGCGGTCAAATCCGTTATAATGCAAGAATAAAGAAAAATGTCCGCTAGCGGCTTAGGAGGGGAACCTATGATTAAAGCAGTCATTTTTGATTTTGACGGATTGATTTTGGATACCGAAACCCATGAATTTGAGACTTATAAGGAACTTTTTCGCGAACATGGGGCAGAGCTTACTCTCGATGTTTGGGGTTCGTGCGTTGGCACGGCTTCGGGGTTTAACCCTTACCACTATTTAAACGAATGCGTTGGCCGGGAGCTGGACCCGGATGAGGTGAGGAACTGGAGGCTTAAGCGTTACGAAGCCCGTATGCAGGAAGAGCCTTTGCGGCCGGGGGTCGAGAACTATTTGCAGACGGCTGGAAGATTGGGTTTGAAAATCGGTCTCGCCTCCAGTTCTTCGGCGGACTGGGTTCTCGGCTATTTGCGGCATTATGGGATTGAAAACTATTTTGCATGCATCAGCACCCGAGATATGGTGGAGGAAGTGAAGCCGAATCCGGAATTATACCTTCGTACCTTGCGCTGTCTTGGCGTCGAGGCCCACGAGGCGGTTGCTTTCGAAGATTCGCCCAACGGAGCGCTTGCGGCCGAACGGGCGGGGATGCATTGCGTTGCGGTGCCCAATGCCGTAACGGAAACCTTGCCGTTCGGGGCGATTACGCTGCGGATTTCTTCCATGGCCGATTTGCCTCTTGAGGAACTGTTAGCAAAGCTTAATGAGTCGGCTAAACGTGAAGCGAACATTGAGGTATAGCCTGAAATGACCGCGGCGATACTTTGGATGCCGCTTAGTTGACAGGAAAATCTGAAAGGAGCATAGTGGGGGGAACATTGGTTTGGAGGGGGATCGAATGACAAAAGTCCGGGTGATGCGGATCGCCGCGAAAGCGCCGGTTCGTTTTTACCGCAAATTTATATCGCCTTTGAAGCCTCCCACCTGCCGGTTCTATCCTACTTGCTCCCAATACGCGCTGGATGCCATCGAGGAATACGGTGCTGCAAAAGGCTCCTGGATGGCGGTTAAACGCATCGGCCGCTGCCATCCCTTTCATCCTGGCGGGTTTGATCCGGTGCCGCCTAATCCGAAAAAGCACTAGAGTTGACATTTTGCCATTTTTTTCGGTATAGTTTGAGTAATTGCACATTGGTTTCCATGATGGGATGAGTAAGGATAGATGCCTGTACCAGAGAACCGGGGCAGCTGAGAACCGGCACAGGAATAACCCCCGAAGATGGTCCCGGAGAAATTGCTTTCGAGCGTCTGTTCGATTGGAAGAACGACGTAAGATTGCAGCGTTTCCCGCGTTAAGGGGACGGCCGCTAGCCGGCCGGCAGAGCCCCGACATCATCAAAAGACTCGGGGAAACCTGGGTGGTACCGCGTGAGCCATGCTCTCGTCCCAAGACGGACGGGAGCTTTTTTGCGTTCTTGCGAACAGGTTTGGGAACGATAAACGAACGGAGGATATGAAAAATGAGTGGAGCACGTAAAAGCTTTTATCTGACTACCCCGATTTATTATCCCAGCGACAAGCTGCATATCGGTCATGCGTATACGACGGTGGCAGGCGATGCCATGGCCCGTTACAAACGGCTGCGCGGCTACGATGTTCGGTATTTAACGGGAACGGACGAGCATGGCCAGAAGATTGAAGAGAAGGCCAAGGAAAAAGGCGTCGGGCCCCAAGAGTTCGTCGATGGCATCGTCGCCGGGATCAAAGCGCTTTGGGACAAACTGGAGATTTCTTACGACGACTTTATCCGCACGACGGAAGAGCGGCATAAGAAATCGGTACAGAAGATCTTCCAACAATTCGTCGACCAAGGGGATATCTACCTGGGCACCTATGAAGGTTGGTACTGTACCCCTTGCGAATCCTTCGTACTGGAGCGGCAACTGGTGGATGGCAACTGTCCCGATTGCGGCCGGCCGGTGAAGAAGGTAAGCGAGAAAAACTACTTTTTCCGGATGAGCAAATATGCAGACCGCTTGCTGAAGTATTATGAAGAAAACCCGGATTTCATCCAGCCGGAAAGCCGCCGCAACGAGATGATCAACAATTTTATTAAACCGGGCTTAGAGGATCTGGCTGTCTCTCGCAGTTCCTTTAAATGGGGCATTCCGGTTCCGAATGATCCGGACTATGTCATTTACGTTTGGATCGACGCTTTGTCCAACTATATCACCGCTTTGGGCTATGGCAGCGAAAACCCGGCGGATTTTGAAAAATATTGGCCGGCTGACGTGCATCTGGTAGGAAAAGAAATCGTCCGTTTCCATACGATCTATTGGCCGATCATGCTGATGGCTCTCGGTCTGCCTCTGCCGAAGAAAGTGTTCGGCCATGGCTGGCTGTTGACCAAGGGCGGGAAAATGTCCAAGTCCAAGGGCAACGTCGTCGATCCGGTTATGTTGATTGACCGTTACGGTTTGGATGCCGTGCGCTACTATCTGCTGCGGGAGGTTCCATTCGGCTCCGACGGTGCTTTTACGCCGGAAAGCTTCGTAGAACGGATCAATTTCGACCTGGCTAACGATTTGGGCAACCTGCTTAACCGGACCGTGGCGATGATCGACAAGTATTTCGATGGCGTGATCCCGCCGTTCAGTTTGGGATCGACGCCCTTTGATGCCGAACTGGTAGACGTCGCACGGGCGACAGTGGAGAAGGCTGAGGATGCCATGGAAAAGATGGAATTTTCCGTCGCTCTCTCATCCATTTGGACGCTGGTCAGCCGCACGAATAAGTATATCGACGAAACGGCGCCGTGGATTATCGCTAAGGATGAGCGGCGCAAAGGCGAGCTGGGTTCGGTGATGTACGCCTTGGCGGAATCGCTGCGCATCG
>NZ_CBQR020000115.1 GCF_000455485.1 Gorillibacterium massiliense | reverse complement strand
CGGGACTTACCGTCCGCAAGGGCGACCCGATCTTTCCGCGGTTGGACGCCGCGGATGAGGTAGCCGCCATCGTCGCCGCGATGGCGGGAGGCGCTCCGGCACCGGCAGAGGCGCCGGAGCAAGGCGCAGCCGCCGCTGCTGCGCAGCCGGCGGCTGCCGGGGCGGACGCGCAGCAGGAAGCGAAGGCGGAAATCGGCATCGACGATTTCGCCAAAGTGGAGCTGCGCGTCGCCCAAGTGCTGGCCGCCGAGCCGGTGCCGAAGGCCGACAAGCTGCTGAAACTGCAGCTTGACCTCGGCACCGAACGGCGGCAGGTGGTTTCCGGCATCGCCAAGTTCTACTCGCCGGAAGAGCTGGTGGGACGCAAAGTTATTTGCGTCACCAACCTGAAGCCGGTGAAGCTGCGGGGCGAGCTGTCTCAAGGCATGATTCTGGCGGCTTCCCAAGGCGATCAACTGACCATTGCCACGGTGCCGGACAGCATGCCCAACGGCGCCATTGTAAAGTAAAATAAGGCTGACTGCCGTTCCGATAAGGCTTCGCATCACATAGATGCGGAGCCTTATTTTCTTTCCAACCGATAACTAAAACCTATCACATATATCGAAATATAAATATTTTATTTATTGGACTGTGATGCTATAGTGAGTTAAACGAAAATTACCTTCCGGGAGGCTGATCGAATTGAAGACGTTTGTTTCAGGATTGGAAGGCGTGATTGCGGCAGAAACAGAAATTGGAGAGGTAAACGGAGCAGAGGGCCATCTGGTATACCGCGGATGCTGGGCCAGGGATTTGGCTGTGGAACGAACATTTGAAGAAGCGGCTTATTTGCTGTGGAACGGCCGTCTTCCCAATCATAAAGAGCTTGTGGCCTTTCAAAATGGGCTTGCCAGTTGGAGAAAATTGACCCCGCAGCTGAAAGCGCTCCTGGATGCCATTCCGGCTGAAACGCCGCTCATGAGCGTGATGATGTCTGCTATCGCCGTATCCGGCGCAGGTTCGGCCGCCTGGCCGCCCACCCCGGATCAGGCGATGCGCATCACCGCCATCGCACCGGTCATCATCGCCTATAGGCATTGCGTAGCGGAGGGCAGAACGTGGCAGGATGTACCTGCTTCTATTGTCTCTGAAGATACGGATGATCTTCTGGCTAACGGCCACACCGCACACTATCTTCATATGTTGATGGGGCATGAAGCTTCTTACGCTCAAATCAAGGCGCTTAACGCCTATATGATTTTAGCGATGGAGCATGGACTCAATGCTTCGACTTTTACCGCCAGGGTGGTATCTTCCACCGAGTCCGATCTCTATTCCGCTGTAGCGGCGGCTATCGGCGCAATGAAAGGACCGCTTCACGGAGGGGCGCCTTCCGGTGTCATCGATCTTTTGGAAGAAATCGGAACGAAGGATCAAGCGGAAGCTTGCATCAGGGAGCGCTTGGAGCGAGGGGAAAAGCTTATGGGCTTCGGACATCGCATCTACAAAACCCGCGATCCCCGGGCTGTAGCTCTCCGTTCCATCTGCGAGGAGCTGGCGGGGGACGATCCTTGGCTGGACTTGGCCCGCTTCACCGAAGAAACGGCCATCCGTCTGCTTGATGAATATAAGCCGGGGCGTAAGCTGTACGCCAATGTGGAGTTTTATGCCGCTGCCGTCATGCGGACGGTGCAAATGACGCCTGAGCTATTTACCCCTACCTTTACCGCTGCCCGGATCGTAGGCTGGACCGCCCATGTTTTGGAGCAGTCGGGGAACAACCGGATTATTCGTCCTCAATCGGTCTATATCGGTCCTATGCCGGATGAAGCAAGCGCATAAACGATCTTCATAAATAATTGAAACAAAGAAGGCAGAGCCTATCGTTATGGGGCTCTGCCTTTTCGTATTATACCGGTATATGCGGATATTAATCGTAAAAATTATTATTAGTTGACAGCGGAAGAAGCTTCCCTCTATAATAACTTACTGTAAATCAGTAAAATTACTATTTACATAAACGCTCCATTTTATTCATCCAATGAGCTATCCAAAAATCATCACCGGCTTTGCCTTGATTTGCGGCAAAGGCGGTTCAGGAGGTTAAGAAATGAAATCCCGTGTTATGAAAATGTTTAGCTTTGTCGCAATGATCGGTTTATCTTTGGTTCTTCTGGCCGGCTGCGGGGGCAAAGGATCCGCAAACACGGAAGATGGAAAAATCAATGTCGTCACCAGCATTTATCCATTATATGATTTCGCTGTGAAAATAGGCGGAGAGCACGTTCATGTCGTCAACATCGTCCCTGCCGGAGTGGAACCTCACGACTGGTCGCCCCAAAGCCGAGATATCCGTACGATGCGGAAAGCCGATCTGCTGCTTTATCAAGGCGCCGGCTTGGAAGGCTGGATCGATGATTTTCTAAAAAGCGCCGGCTCCGGTTTGAAAGCTACGGAGGTATCCCAAGGTCTGAAGCTGCTTCCGGCCAGCGGCGGAGAGGAAGAGGGCGATTCCGGCCATGGCGTCGATCCTCATACTTGGCTTAGCCCAGTGGTCGCCAAAGACATGTCCAAACATATCCTCGACAGTCTCGTCGAAGCCGACCCGGCTCACAAAGCCGATTATGAAACCAATTACAGCAATCTGGCGGAGAAGTTTGATGAGCTGGATAAATCATACCGGGAAACGCTGACTGCTCTTCCTAAACACAATATCGTGGTCCAGCACAGCGCGTTTGGCTATTTGTGCAAGGAGTACGGGCTCACTCAGGAGGCGATTATGGGTCTTACTCCCGACGCTGAACCGACTGCCAAGAAGATGAAGGAGATCAAAAGCTTCGTTGAGGAGAATCAGGTATCCTATATCTTTTTTGAAGCATTGGTTTCCGATAAACTGGCGAAAACATTAGCCCGGGATGCCCATGTCAACACCTTGCCTCTCAATCCTTTAGAAGGACTGACTAAAGAGGAGATCAAGGCAGGAAAAGATTACTTTTCCGTCATGAATGATAATTTGCATAACTTGACTAAAGCGTTACAATAAAGGCAGTAAAGGAGATGGGTCATATGAAGCCCGCCTTATTCGACGCGCAAAACGAATCCGGCATCTCTTGTCACGAGCAAATCATAGGCATAGACCGGCTTTGTTTTTCATACGAATCCCGCAAGGTCATTGATAATTTGAACTTTAACATCCTGGAAAGGGACTTTGTCGGATTGGTCGGCGCCAATGGAGCCGGTAAAACGACGCTCATGAAAATGCTGGTGGGGCTGATTGCTCCCGATGAAGGTGAAATCCGCTTGTTCGGCGCGCCTGTCCAGCATTTCTGCGACTGGGAACGGATCGGCTACGTACCGCAAAAAAACAACTTCAATCCGCTGTTTCCGGCAACGGTAAAGGAAGTCGTTCAATCTGGCTTGTACAGCCGCAAGAATCTCTTTCGCCGAGTGTCTGCCGCTGACCGGGAAAAATGCTCGGAAGCGCTGAAGGTAATGGGTATCAGCGAACTGGCTGACCGGCGCATCGGTCAACTGTCCGGCGGCCAGCAACAGCGGGCTTTTCTCGCTCGAGCATTGATCAACCAACCGGATCTGCTTATTCTGGATGAGCCGACGGTAGGGGTGGACACAGCCACCCAGGAAAGCTTTTTCCATCTGCTGCGCCATCTGCACACCCATCACCGGATTACATTTCTCATGGTCACCCACGACTTGGATATGCTGAAGGCGTATCTTGGCGATGAACCGGCACACTGCGCTGGGAAGCTGAACTTTTACGTCAAACACACCCATGCGCCGGAAGACTGCCGAGACGACGGCTTGACCCACGCCGTAGGGGACTTGCAAGACGCGATGGCGGGTGGAACCGGGAACAATCAGCCTTTAATGAGGAGCTTACGTTAATGGACATCTTGCTTGAACCTTTTTTTCAACGCGCCCTCATTGGCGGCATTCTCATCGGCATTGCTACGCCGCTTTTAGGTATTTTTCTCGTACTGCGGCGCTTGTCGATGATTGGTGATACCCTTTCACACGTATCGATTGCTGGGGTGGCCCTCGGTTTTTTGATCAACGTATACCCGCTCGCCATGGGCCTAGTTTTCGCCCTTTTGGCATCATTCGCCATCGAATGGCTGCGGAAAGCTTATAAAACGTATGCGGAGCTGTCCATCGCCATCATTATGTCGACGGGGATTGCGCTGGCGACGCTGCTCTTCTCCCTAGGCCAGGGTTTCACGGTGAATGTAACCGGCTATTTGTTCGGGAGCATCTATACGTTAGACACCACGGATCTGTGGATGGTGGCCGGTGTTGCCGTGCTTATTATTCTGTTTATCCTCCTCAACTATAAAGAGATGTTTCTCCTGTTCTTTGATGAAGAAGCGGCAGCCGTAAGCGGTTTACCCATCCGGTTCTATAATATCGCCATCACGATGCTGACGGCGCTTGTCATCAGCGTCTCCATTAAAATCGTCGGTGCTCTCCTGGTCTCATCTCTGGTCACGATCCCGGTTGCCGCCAGCTTGCTTTTGGCCCGCAGTTTCAAGCATTCGATTATCCTCGGTATCGTCTTTTCGGAAGCTGCAGTCGTTGTCGGCTTGTTATTGGCCGGAACCATAAGTCTCGCTCCCGGTGCAACCATCGTGCTGCTGCTGGTGCTGTTTTTGCTGGTGACGTTGGCGGCGCGCGCTCGTTTTCGAGTATAAACCTAGCAGATCTGCTCATGCGGGATCGAAATTTCTCTATCGGAAGGAGAAAACGCCTTGTCCCATGTGAATTTGGGCATTGCCTTTATCGCAGGCATCGCATCCTTCGTATCTCCGTGCTGCTTACCGCTATATCCTTCTTATCTTTCCTATATTACGGGGATCTCCGTACAACAGCTAAAAGAGCAACCCAACAAGGACAGCCGCAGGCGCGTGCTGTCCCATTCGTTTTTTTTCCTGCTCGGGTTTTCCGTTGTCTTCTATACCATTAACTTTGGAGCTAATTTTGTCTCGGATTTTTTCATTGAATACCGGGATTTGATCCGTCAACTATCGGCAATTCTCATCTTGGTCATGGGTCTGTTTATGCTTGGCGTCTTTAAACCCCAATTTCTCATGAGGGAGAAGAAGGTGCAAATCAAATGGCGGTCGGCAGGCTATTTGAGCTCCTTTTTTGTTGGCATCGGCTTTTCCGCCGGCTGGTCTCCATGCATCGGTCCGATCCTCTCGATTATCGCGGCTATGGCGGCTTCCGAGCCGGGAAGCTGGTTCTTGCTGACGACTTTTTACGCATTGGGCTTCGGCATTCCTTTTATGGGGCTTAGTCTGTTCATTGGCTCCGCCCGCAAGCTGCTGCGATTCTCTTCCGCCATTATGAAAGGAAGCGGCGCGATAATGGTGGTGCTGGCCGTATTGCTCTATACGGACCGGATGACGCTGATAACGGCAAAGCTGAATGGGATTGCCCCCGACTGGCTGAAGTTTTAGGTGTGCGAAACCGGACGAATCCGGTAATATTCTTGCACTCTCCTTTGGAATGGGGTATAGTACATAATGCACATTGAAGCGAAAGGGGAACGAGCATGGCAGCTACGCCCAGCATGGAGGATTATCTGGAGCGAATCTACAAGCTCATCGATGAGAAGGGGTACGCCCGCGTTTCCGATATCGCGGAAGGCCTCGAAGTTCATCCCTCTTCCGTAACGAAAATGATTCAGAAGCTGGACAAAGATAACTATCTCGTCTATGAGAAATACCGCGGCCTCATTCTGACGGCAAAAGGCAAGAAGATGGGGAAAAGGCTGATGGACCGGCACAAGCTGCTGGAGACGTTCTTGACCGTCATCGGAGTGCAGGAAGAGAACATTTACAAGGATGTTGAAGGCATCGAGCATCATTTAAGCTGGGACTCCATTACCTGCATCGAGACGTTGATCGAATATTTTCAGCAAAATCCCGAACGCAGGGATGAGCTCATAAAGGTAAGATCTGAACTGGAGATGGAATAGCGATCCCCCTGGAATTTTCACTTAACATCATATCGACTACAACAAACCTGCCGGACGGCGGGTTTTTTTTGTACTAGAAAACCTCACTTCGAGTAGAAAATCCTTTGAACACGATAATAAAATGAACGCCGTTCTGCCTTCCGCGCAGATGAAATCAGGAGAATAATGGATGGATAAGAACAGTCACCATTGGTTGAACCATTGAAATGGGCAGGAAGTGGAGAGTGTATAGATAAATACCTGCAAATATACCGTTATTGCTCTTCCAGTAAAGGGGATTTTTTACAATACCTGCAAATCTACAGTTATTTCGAGCTCAAGCTCTTCATTTGTAGCCATCGGACAAAAATACCTGTACAATAGCAGGTATTTCTGCAAATGAGTCCATTTTGTTGAGAATACCTGCATCTTTGCAGCTATTCGCTACAACGCTGTCCCAAGCCCCACGCAGGATTACGTCCGCATGCGGGTAGGTAGTCGTGAGTAGCACGAGCTCATTGATCCGTTGACGGGGAATAAGGGCAGGAAACGTGGCCCCTTGAGGGGATAGCCCGTGAACGTTTCGCAAGTGGCAGATCTTTTATGCGCCTTTGAGGCTGCTTGTACCATGCCCTTATAGGGCTAATGGAAGCCCCCGGCTAGGCCGGCGGTTAGGTGACCGCTGCCCCCAAAAATCCGCGAAGACGTTGAATACAAATCTCAAAGCATAGGCATGGGTAGCCTCGCATACCTTTCTATGATAGCAACAGCTTCATGAGGGGGAATCGGGATGGAGGTAAACGCCGTCTTCCAGGGTGGAGGTGTCAAGGCGATCGGCTTGGCCGGCGCGGTTTGCGAGGCGGAGCGGCGCAAAATCGTTTTTGGCAATATGGCGGGAACATCCTCCGGCTCCATCATCGCGGCGCTGCTGTCTGCAGGCTATACTGGCAAAGAGATGAGGAAGATCATCATCGAAACGCCTTTCACCTCCTTTTTGAAAAAGTCGCCGCTATTCCGCATCAAAGGTATCGGACCTGCTGCACGTCTGTTCATCAAAAAAGGCTTATTCTCAGGAGATTTGCTGGAAATGTGGATCTACGGATTGTTGGCTGACCGCAATATCCGAACCTTTGGAGATTTGCCTCCGGGGAAGCTGCGAATAATCGCTTCGGACATCACGGACGGCAAACTTCTCGTTTTGCCTGGGGATATCGCCCGTTACGGCATCGATCCGAATCGATTCACGATTGCGAAAGCTATCCGTATGAGCACCAGCATCCCTTATTTTTTCGATCCGGTTGTATTACGGAGGAAATTTGATAGGCGAACGAAACCGAAATCGTTTGCTGAGCAGTTTGTGTACATCGTGGATGGCGGCATCTTGAGCAACTTCCCGTTATGGTTATTCGATGAAGAGAAGGAACGTCCCACTTTGGGGTTTCAATTGGTGGGGAGAGGCAAGGAGGATGAGACCCATCGCATAATAGGACCGCTTACCATGTTTCAGGCGTTGTTCTCCACGATGATGGAAGCCCATGACGAACGATATATTGAAGAATCCAACAGTGTGCGGACGATAAAAATCCCCTCAGCCGGTGTGCACGCGACCCAGTTTGAGATCAAACCGGAGCAAAGCTTGGAACTGTTTGAAGCGGGAGTGCGGGCGGCCGATAAGTTTTTCCGCAACTTTTCGCTGGTCGGCTACCATGAGCGGTTCGGCTATCCACCGGCTGCGAAAGATAAAAGGGTGATCCGGTTTTAAAGACAGTATCTAATCATGCAACGGCGGCAATAAAAAACCATCCGCGGCACGAAAACGTGCGGGATGGTTTTTGGTTTGGATGAATTATTGCTTGTCGTTTGGCTTATTGCCGGGAATGACGCGGAAGGGGGATTTCCGTTTCGCTTGGCGGGGCTTGGCGCCGGCGCTGAAGCGATTCACGTTCCGGCGGCCCGGATAGCCTCCGCGGCCGGATAAGCGCCGTTCATAGTAAAACAGACCGACAATAACCGCGATGACAGCGACTCCGACCAATATTCCTAAAATATTGTGGAAGATCATGAGCATAAAACCGAATATGCTCAAGCCATAGACCGTATAGTCCCAGTTGGTGAAACGTCTGTACGGACGAGCCATGCGAATCCCTCCTGTCGAAAAATCGTATGCAGGCTTGTTAAGCCTGAGCCTGGCTATCCAACTCGCGCATCCGATTGAAGGATGCGATGGAAACTTCGACCATGGAGTCATCCGGTTCCTTGGTTGTCAGCTTTTGCAGCCACAAGCCCGGATAACCTAGGAAACGCAGTACGGGAATATCTCTCATGGCGTTGGTTAGCTTCAGAAACTCAAAGGAAACGGCGATAATGACGGGGAGAAGCAGAAGGCGTTGCACCATCCGTTCTACGAATCCGTCGTAATGGAAGAAAGAATAGATGACAACACCGATGAGCACCGTCATCACAAGAAAACTGCTTCCGCAGCGGTAATGCAGGGTGCTGAACTTTTGTACGTTAGGCACAGTCAGTTCCTCACCGGCTTCGTAAGCGCTTATTACTTTATGTTCGGCCCCGTGATATTGAAAGAGTCGCTTAACAGGAGGGGCAAGACCAATAATGTAAATATAAAAGAGCAGAAAGACGATCTTGATGGCGCCTTCTAATAAATTATGAAAGATCTGGTTCTTAAATACCCCTTGGAACAGCAGTTGTTCCAATGTCATAGGAACCAGGGTAAAGATGAGCTTGCCGAATATGAAGGAAAGCACACCGACGGCGGCGACGCCAATGACGAGTCCTAATCGGTCAGACATTGATGGGGCGGTTTCTTTTTTAGGCTCATCTGTTCCATCGGATTCTTCTTCTGCAAAAATCTCAGCGGAAAAGTTCAAATGCTTAGCACCTTTTCCGGCTGAATCGACGATGGCGACCAGGCCGCGCAGAAACGGTATTTTTTTCAGGGTGCGTACCCAGTTTTTCTCGCTTTTCGGAACTTCCAAAAAGGAGATATCGCTGTTCTTCCGGCGGACAGCCGTTACGTTCACGGTTTTCCCGCCGAACATGACGCCTTCTAGCACTGCTTGGCCCCCGTAGCTCATGGAGTTATTTTGCGACAACCTTTTCACCTCTTTATCATTTAAAAAACCTTATTATTATTGTAACCAATTTCGTATGGCTTTGCCAGTTATCCGGGGGTTAATTCCCTGAGACAACCTGAAAAAAAAGTTCTCAAAACGGGGAATGATATGGTAAAATGGCTAAAGTTATAGGCACTAAAGGGCGTAAGGCGGTTGAATTTATGAAAATATTGGTTCTGAATGGCCCTAATTTGAACCTGCTCGGCGTCAGAGAGCCGGGTGTTTATGGTTCAGTCACGCTGCCAGCCATTGAAAAGCAACTGCTGAACAAGGCAAGCGAATGGGGTATCGAGCTTGAATTTTTTCAATCCAATCACGAGGGAGCTCTCCTTGACAAGATTCATGAAGCCTATGGCACGAAGGACGGAATTTTGATCAATCCGGGAGCTTTGACTCATTACAGCTATGCGCTAAGGGATGCCATAAGCTCTGTGAATCTGCCGACTGTGGAAGTTCATTTGTCCAATATCCATAAGCGGGAAGAGTTTCGTCACCATTCGGTGATCGCTCCCGTGGCGATTGGACAAATCGCCGGATTTGGAGCATACGGCTATGAAATGGGGCTTGCGGCACTGCAACGACATTTGAAGGAGAAGGGTGAATAGATTGGGACAAACGAGACTGGACAAGCTGCGGGTGAAGCTGGCGGAAAGCGGGCTTGACGCGCTTTTCGTCACGAACCCGTTCAATCGCAGGTACTTGACAGGATTTACCGGAACCTCCGGTTATGTGCTGATCACCGCTGATGAAGCCTGGTTTTTGACGGACTTCCGCTATACGGAGCAAGCAGCTGAGCAGGTTCGCGATTTTTCCATCGTCATGCACAAACCGGCGGTAATCGAAACCGTCAAGGAACTGTTGGATGCGGCAAAAATCAAACGCCTTGCTTTTGAACAAGGTGACCTTATTTATGGAACCTACCTCGATTATTCCGCAAAATTGGGGGACATCACGCTCATCCCGACTTCCAATTTGGTTGAGGGCCTGCGGGATATCAAGGATGAAGAGGAGATCGCCGTTCTTGAGGAAGCTGCGGACTTGGCTGACAAAACCTTCACTCATATTCTGGGTTATTTGAAACCGGGAATTACGGAATGGGACGTCGCTTTGGAGATGGAGATGTTCATGCGCAAAAACGGCGCGGCCTCTTCCTCCTTCGATACCATCATCGCATCGGGCGAACGCTCTGCACTTCCTCACGGCGTTGCCAGCAGCCGGGTGCTTCACGGCGACGAATTTGTTACAATGGACTACGGCGCTTTATACAAAGGGTACTGTTCCGATATTACCCGCACCGTGGTATTGGGTAAAGCGACGGAAAAGCACCGGGAAATTTACAAAATTGTCCTGGAAGCCCAATTGACCTGTTTGGCCGGCTTAAAGCCGGGCATGACCGGGCAAGAAGGCGACGCCTTGGCACGTGACGTCATTGCGAAAGCCGGCTACGGCGATCGCTTCGGCCACGGTACCGGCCACGGCATCGGCTTGGAAATCCATGAGAATCCACGGCTTGGCAAGCTGTCTGATACCGTCCTAAAACCAGGGATGGTCGTAACCGTTGAGCCTGGCATTTACTTGCCTGGATTTGGCGGTGTGAGAATCGAAGACGATGTGGTTGTAACCGAAACCGGCATCCGTGTTATTACGAAATCAACCAAAGAACTTTTGGAGATTTGATAGTTCGATTGCATTTTTTTGAATGAGGCAACCCATTTGAGGAGGATAAACCAGTGATATCAGTAAACGATTTTAAAACAGGATTAACCATTGAAGTTGACGGCGACCTTGTTTCCGTTATCGAATTCCAGCACGTAAAACCCGGCAAGGGCGCAGCTTTTGTCCGCTCCAAGCTGAAAAACCTCCGCAACGGCAACGTGATGGAAAAAACCTTCCGTGCCGGCGAAACCGTCGTACGTGCCCATGTAGAAAACCGCTCAACCCAATACCTGTACGCCGCAGGCAACGAGCACACCTTCATGGATACCGAAACTTACGATCAATTTACTTTGGACTCCAAGCAGATCGAGTGGGAACTGAAGTTCCTGAAAGAGAATATGATGGTGAATATCATCAGCTACCAAGGAGAAATTCTTGGCGTCAACCTGCCGAACAACGTAGAGCTGAAGGTTGTGGAAACGGAGCCAGGTATTAAGGGCAACACGGCACAAGGTGCAACCAAAAACGCCAAAGTTGAAACCGGCTTGAATGTGCAAGTGCCGCTGTTTATCAGTGAGAATGACACACTGTTGATCGACACGCGCGAAGGAAAATACATTTCCCGGGCATAAGGACGGACGGCTCATCACCGCCTCGGCAGGTCAACAGGCTGATTCTCGCCGTTGACCTGCCCTCTCTGTATGAGGGGCTTTATCGATTTAATGCGTCATATTATGAAATGGGGTTTGGAGGGGACCGGCTTGTCATTGATTGTTATGAAATTCGGGGGAAGCTCCGTCGGCGATGCAGAGCGGATGAAACGTGTCGCCAAGCGGATTGTCGAGAGAAAGAGAGAAGGCAATCGCTGTGTCGTCGTGGTGTCCGCAATGGGAGACACGACGGACGATTTGATTGATATGTCCAAGCAAATCGTCGAAGGAACGCCGCCGGCCAGAGAAATGGATATGCTGTTGACCACCGGCGAGCAAATTTCCATCGCTCTTTTGTCCATGGCGATTCAGCAATTGGGGGAAAAGGCCGTATCTTACACCGGCTGGCAATCGGGTATCTACACCGAAGCCGAGCACGGGAAGGCGCGGATTTCGGACATTCAGCCTCACCGGGTCATGGAAGCATTGGACAACGACAGCATCGTAGTCGTCGCAGGTTTCCAGGGGATGACGGAAGAGGGACAAATCACCACCCTTGGACGGGGCGGCTCGGATACGACGGCGGTAGCCGTCGCCGCAGCGATCAAAGCGGATTTGTGCGAAATCTACACGGATGTCGACGGCGTCTATTCGACGGACCCGCGCATTGTCAAACAAGCCCGCAAGCTGCCTGAGATTTCATACGACGAAATGCTTGAGCTGGCCAACCTGGGAGCCGCTGTGCTGCATCCCCGCGCGGTTGAATACGCCAAACACAATAAAGTCAATCTCGTTGTCCGTTCAAGCTTTAACTATAATGAAGGAACGTATGTGAAGGAGGAAACCGTGATGGAGCAAGGGATCGTCGTCAGCGGCATCGCCTATGATAAAAATATCGCCCGGATCAGCATTTTGGGAGTACCCGAGCGGACAGGGCAACTCGCTGCCGTGTTTACCGCACTGGCGGAAGTTAAACTCGATGTGGACGTCATCGTGCAAAGCGGCGTGGTAAACGGCATGGCGGACTTTTCTTTCTCACTTCCGGCAGATGACGTAGAGAAGGCGCTGAACATCATCGAAGGAATCCGCGAACGCATTGGATTCCGAGAAGTAACTTCCGAAGTCGGGTTGATCAAGGTTTCCATCGTCGGTGCCGGCATGGTCAGCACCCCGGGAGTTGCTGCCAAAATGTTCGATGTTATCTCCAAGCTGGGCATCAGCGTTAACATGGTCAGCACCTCCGAGATTAAAATTTCCTGCATTATCGATGGCTCACGGCCTCATGAAGTGATTCAAGCGCTGCACACGGCTTACGGCTTGGACACCGAGGTGCAAGCCTTCGTAGGCGGACCGAAAGATCGTAGATAAGTCGCACGATAAAAAACGGCAGATTTGAGGGAAACCCTCATATCTGCCGTTTTTGCGTTTTTGGATTATCGAGTTCTTGCCTCGACCGGAATCCATAGTTCCACTTCTGCATCTAGAGGATTCCCGTTTAATAGAACTTCAGCAACGGGGCCGCCATTGTAAACATAGTCGGAATCCCCGGATAGGATGTCGTTAAACCCGAGTTCTTCCAGTTTGTCAAAGGCTAATCGGGATAATCCACCATTTTCCGATAGAATCAAATACTGGCCGGCCGGGAAAAGAATCTCTTCAGCCCCTTCCACTGCAGGCTGCGAGGACTGGAACCCTGCATAATAGAAGGTTTGGGTTCCATCTGTCGTCAAGGCGGCGAATCCGAAGGGGCTTTCCGAAAGGGGTCTCAGCTGCGCCATCTTTCCGTTTTGGACCAAGGTTTTGAATAAGTCGGTCTTCGGTCCGGAATACGCAGCATCGTGAATGGCTCCTGTTGCTCCCAACGCTGTTTTAAACCCGACAAAGCGGAAAGCTTCTTTTTGTTCGATTCTGGTTTCGCTCACTTTCATTTCCTCCTCATCATTTCTTGTTTGATCTACACCATTACTTTACCAAGACAATGATGACAGCATTATGTCATAATGGATTTCGAGGTGAAGGTTTTTTATGAAAATCGACCGATTGGTTGCGATCATCAGCCTTTTGCTTGAGCGGGATACGGTTTCTACCAGCGAACTGGCGGAAAAATTGGAGGTCAGCCGGAGAACGATTTTTCGAGATGTGGATACGTTGAGCATGGCCGGCTTGCCGGTTATGACAACCCGCGGGTCAGTTGGTGGTGTGAGCTTGATGAAATCATACAAAGTGGATAAAAAACTGTTCACCCCGCAGGACGTGTCCCGTTTGATCGCCGGCTTGGAAAGCTATCACCAGTTGTTGGAGAACCGCGACCTAGCCAATACACTGGTTAAGCTGCAGAGCATGAAAGGGGAAAACGGTACGGAGCCGAGCAAAGGGGGCGACGCACGTTTTTCGGTGGATTTGGCTCAAACCCGGGGGAACCGCTCCTTGCGTGGACTTTTACAGCAGATTGAAACGGCCATAAACGAGTACCGTTGTTTGTTGTTTCGTTATACGGACAGAAACGGCGAAGGAACCCTTCGCCAGGTTGAACCTTATAAGATCGTTTTCAAAGAAGGAAGCTGGTATTTGCAGGCGTTTTGCCTGGAGCGAAACGATTACCGCATCTTCAAGCTGGCGCGAATGAGCGAGGCGAAATTGTCGGACGAAGCTTTTTCACCTAAAGATTTTGAACCCCTCCACATGGGTATCTCAGACGGGGTGCTGCAATCCTTGGTGCCAGTTACCATCCGTATCGATCTATCCGTCAAGGATAAGATCATCGAGCGATTTGGAGAGGATCATATTCTCGCCCAGGAAGGAAGCGAGGTCATTGCTCGATATCCTATCGTCGATAACGAGCACGGTTATAACGTATTACTCCGCTTCGGAAAGAAATGCGAGATTCTCGAGCCGGCAGAAGTCAGGCAACATTTCATCCAATACTTGGACGAGGTTCGGGAGATGTATCGATAATGCGAGTGATCTACTAATTATTTACAATATTAGGATGCAGAGGTAAAATGACGGTATATCTAAATGGAGCAGGTGAAGACGATGAAAAAGAAGCTTTTAACGTCATTCGTTATTTGCAGCTTAGTTGCAGCACTTTTACCCGTTATTGCGAATGGCCAGTCCGCGCCTAATAAATGGTATTATTCTACAGTTGATTCACAGCTTACGGATTTTGAAAAAGGAACCCATTGGATTGAGAAAATGACCTATGAAAACGGAGCGACAACAAGCATTACAGAGGTAGATCAAGGTCGAGTTACTTTTCTCATGATCAACAATGACTTCATCCCAAATGCCGATGTAAAGATAAATCATGGATACGCCTTCGTTCCGATTCGTTTGGTCATGGATGCACTTGGAGGGCAAGTAAACTGGGATGCGCAGAAACAAGAAGCGATCATCGTTTATAAAAGCAATAAAATGATCTTGAGGGCAGGCGGTACAAGTGCCGATCTGAATGGTAAAACGATTCGTCTGCCTTTGGCTGCACAGATCATTAGAGGGCGCATGTATGCCCCTTTGAGAGCAGTCTCAGAAGCTTTGGGTATGAAGGTTAGCAATAATATCGGCTTCATGCCTTTTTTTAACCCGCTCATTTCAATCGATGATCGAACCCAAAATGTGACGAAGGAACAAGCCGTCAAACTGGCTAAAGACGCTATGGAGCACGCGTACGACACATTTTCAAAGAATGATACTTATGCGAACGGCAGTGATCTCTCTAACAAAACTCTAGCTGACATTAAACAAAAAATCGATCATATCGGGTATGAGGATGAATCAGCCGGATATTGGATTTTGACGGGTCCCTATGAAATCTTAGTTGATAAGTCGACGGGAAATATGCTTTTTAGAGATACGGGTATGGAAGTAAGCGGCAGTTACATTGAAGGGATATTTCCGGTAGATGTAAAAAATAAAGAAATATTCGCCAGGGGCTATTTTTTAGGATGAATTCGGTCAAGAGCTAATCTACTATATCGAATGCAAAGAATCCCTTCGGTTCCCCTTGGAGCCGGAAGGGATTCTTTTTTGTTTAGGAGACTTTTCACGTCTACAAAAACTTGCCGAAAATGAACTGGAACGCCTTCAGCAGGAGGGCGGTCAGCCCGGCAGCCATAAGCGGGCCGACAGGTATGCCACGCAGGAAGATGATGCCGAATATGGAGCCGATTACGAGACCGACAATGATCTGCGGTTCCAACTTCAGCATTTCCAGGCCCCGGCCGTTCATGAATGCGGCGATTGCACCGCCCGCAAGCGCCATTATACCGGGCAGGGTAAGTACGACGGAGGAGATGTCTTTGTAGGTGATCTTGCCGCTGGCAAAGGGGACAAGCACCCCCATAGTCAGAAAAAGCAGCCCGAGTTCTAACCCTCTGCGTTCGATGGTGGGGAAGAAGCGCTGCAAACTCAACAGATTGAACACCAGTAGGATGCAGGCAGCCGTGGTGATGATTGGAGAGCGACCTATAAGTCCAATGATGATAAGTATGAGCAGAATGATATTGCCGTTCAACATCGCACTCGCTACCCACCCCTCGAGCGGCCAAGCCGTCAGCCTTGTACCATCAGTTTATGATGGACAAGGCGCTTTAGAACAGGCTTTATTTGATCGGAGCGAGCTCTATATCATGAAGGTCTTGGTTTTCGGCTAGATGCAAGGGTACCAACGCTCCATCCATCAAAACAGGGACGAGATCAATACAACCTACTTGCGAGCAGTAGGCGACGTCCCTTTGGAAGCCAAGCCGGATAAGGCGTGTACCTGTATCGCATTGCATCAGAAGATTCACGATATCGCTGTTGGTGGTTTGATAGAAATGCAGCATGGTTAATCCAAAATCGTCGATCTGCGGATGCTCTTCGCAAATTTTTAGCCATTCATGCAAAAACAAGCCTGCCGTCAGGCCATCTTCGACATTGAACGAGCCTTTTGTTCCTGAACAGATAACGACGACATCCTGCTGCCTCCCGTACGCTGCGGCGGCGCAAACGGGGGCGTTCAATAGACTGCAGACCAGTATTCGATCGGCTTTTTCCGCCGCTTTTAACCCGCGGGTGCCGTTGGTGGTGGTCATCAGGATCCGCTTGTCTTTCACTGCGTCGGACTGATATTCGAAAGGCGAGTTTCCCAGGTCAAAGCCAGGGATGATCAGGCAATCCCGCTCGCCTCCGAGGAGATCACCCAGCTGGCGCTTCGCTTCGGCTTCTTGCGGAGTGAGGCAGGGCACGATGCTGCTTGCCCCGGCAGCCAGTCCAGTGACTATGTTGCTGGTAGCCCGCAGGGTGTCGATGACGATGGCGGTATATGGTCGCCATTCATCAGGCAGCTCCTGAATCATCGGCAGCACGCGTATCTTCATTAGAGTACCTGATCCGCAAGGGCAAGTTCGAAGTGAAACGTATCCATCCTCAAGCCGCGGCGCAGCGCTTCAAGGGAATAAACATCTTGCGGGGCAATGTTGCCAAAATGGGTATTGCGGCCAAGCAGTTGAATGAGATGAACCTGCTGATCCTTATGGGGCGCTTCCCACATCAGCCATTCGCTGCCGCCTAACCGTCTCACAACCTCCAGGATTTCCTCATCACGGCAATGGCCGAGCTCATCGTAGATTCCTACTCCGCTACCCGATTCTCTGCCCTCGACAATAAACAGCTCCGCACCGCATTCCGCATCAGACAAAGCTGTCTCTACCAAATCATCGATCCTCAGCCTTGAGCCCCAGCATTTTTTTCCATATTCGGTAACAACCCTGAGCCCGGCCGATTTGCCCATTCGAATCATTTGTTTACGGATCGCCGGGCTCATTTCGATCGTTCCGTCGGATATTTCGATGCCATTGAAGCCTAATTCCGCAACTCTCTCTACGTATTGGTGGGATAGATCGCGAAAAACGGCGATTTCTTGAAAGGTTCCACCCGGGTAGATGACGATATTTTTCTCTTTTGCCATGGCAATCTTTTGCTCCAGCAAATGGCGGGGGTATAGAGCGGCAGTTCCGAAGCCCAGCTTGATGATATCGATATAATCATGTGACGTTTCCAACAGATCGTGAAAGGACGCAAGGCCCAGGCCTTTGTCGATCACCATTGTTTTTCCGCCTTCCCGGGGTTTGGTTCCCCGTTGTCCGGCCGGATCCATCATTT
>NZ_CBQR020000114.1 GCF_000455485.1 Gorillibacterium massiliense | reverse complement strand
CGTTGTCCGGCCGGATCCATCATTCCGGATGCCAAATGCTATCGGTTCCTTGCTTCATTCCTATTCGTCCTCTCGGTATCCAGGTTTTATTTGCCACATCATATGCGGTTTGAAAATGGGGTGTGCGGATGCCCGGAAAAAGGATAGGCGCTATCCTAATTTCCAGCCCGTCCGCATAAATTGGAATGGAAAGGAGGCGTTCGTCTTGTTGAACAAATTTGTGATGACGATGGCGGGATTGAGACTTTTGTCGGGAACGATCGAAATTACGGCGGCGCTGATCATGCTTCGTTTAAATCAGGTGGATAAAGCGCTGCTGGTCAACTCAGGTCTTGCCGTCGTCGGCCCTCTCGTTCTGCTGACGACGACGGCTGTCGGACTCATCGGCGTGGCGGACAAGCTGTCTTTCTCTCGATTGCTTCTTATTTTTGCCGGAGTCGGGCTTATCTTCTTCGGTGTTTTGAAGAAATGAGAGAGTCATATTTTTGCTGTACAGGCATATAGATGGGAGAGAAACGGACAACCAGACACACTTGAGTCGTGCAATGCTAGGGAATATGCGAATAGGAGGTGGCGCAACATGCTGGAATCGGTCATGAACCTGTTGCCTTCTGAAATCAGGGCGATAATGAACAAGCTGCCGAAGGAGCTTGCCGGCGAACTGGAGGAGGTGCGCATCCGGGAAGGCAGACCGCTGGAGCTTGTAGCCAGCGGCAAATGCTTGTTTCCCGACAGCGCCGGAGAGACGTCGGGAGGGCCGGCGGCAGCCTATATTCCGGGAAGAGATGACTGCGCCAGACTTTTAGATCAATTGACGAGGCATTCTCTGTACAGCTTTGAGGAAGAATTGCGGCGCGGGTACATCACCGTTGCCGGAGGGCATCGGGTTGGACTCGCCGGCAGAACGGTTTTGGAGGGAGGCCAAGTGAAGCTGATCAAAGACATCACCGGTTTCAATCTGCGGATCGCCCGGCAAATTAAAGGCTGCGGAACCGCGGTGCTGCCTCATCTTGCAGACCGGGACGGCGGCAGCATCCATCACACACTCGTCGTTTCACCGCCGCAGCAGGGGAAGACGACGCTGATCCGCGATTTGGCACGCCTGCTCAGTACCGGTTATGGATTGGGTGGTCAGATGAGAGCAGGACGCAAAGTCGCGTTAGTGGATGAACGCTCTGAAATCGCTGCATGCATGCGAGGGGTACCGGCCTTTGATGTCGGCCCACGTACGGATGTGATGGACGGATGTCCGAAAGCCGAGGGCATGATGATGATGATTCGCTCCATGTCTCCGGATGTGATGGTCGTAGATGAAATTGGGACACCCGAGGATGCCACAGCGGTCAGAGAGGCGATGAATGCGGGAATCCGTGTCATCGCCACGGCGCACGGACGCAGCCTGCAGGAAGTTCGCAGCAGACCGGCGCTGAAGGAATTGCTGGATGAACGGTTTTTCCGCCGGTTTGTGCTCTTGCGAAGAACCGGAAAAGGGTTTGACGCTAGCGTTTACGATGAGCATGGGACTCGCCTCAATCAGGCGAATGGATTTGCGACTCCTAGCGTGGGGGGCACCCGCAGGGAGGGCATATCATGCTGAAGCTCCTGGGGGCAATGATCGTGATACTGGCAGGCGGCCTTCTTGGTTATTACCAATCCATCCACCTGGCCCGCAGGCCGCGGCAGATTCGCCAACTGATCCTCGCTTTGCAGAGGCTGGAAACCGAAGTGCTATACGGGGCATCTCCTTTGCCGGAAGCGTTGCTGTCTGTAAGCCGCCCCCTGCCGGACCCCCTCCGTTCTATGTTCAACGCGGCGGGAGAAGAGATGAGCCGCCATGAATCCGATCGAACTGCTGCTGACAGCTGGAAAAAAGCGATGAATGAGTATTGGCCGCGGACGTCAATGAAAGGCCCGGAACAAGAGACGATGAGGCAGCTAGGATTTTCTCTCGGAATTTCAGACCGGGAGGATCAGATCAAGCATATCCGTCTGGCGACGGGGCAGCTGCTTGCGGAGGAAAAGACCGCAGCCGAGGACGGAAAGAGATACGGTAGCATGTGGAGGAGCCTCGGCGTGCTGGGCGCGACGCTGGTGGTCATCATTATGTATTGAGGGTGCCGTCATGAATATCGATGTGAATGCGATTTTTCAAATCGCCGGTATCGGTATCATCATCGCGATGATCCATACGGTCTTGAAACAGATGGGGAAGGAAGACATGGCCCATTGGGTGACACTGATCGGCTTCGTGGTCGTGCTGTTCATGGTCGTCGGAATGCTCGGCAATCTGTTCAAGGAAATTAAGACGATTTTTCTGTTTCAGTAGGGGGTCGCCGTGGAAATCATCCAAATCGTCGGAGTCGCCCTGATCGCCACTGTGCTGATTCTAATCCTCAAAGAGCAGAAGCCGATCTTCGCCTTTCTGCTTGCGACATTTACCGGAATCCTCATCTTTTTGTTTCTGCTCGGAAAAATCGCCGGCATCATTCACGTTCTGGAGGATTTGGCGGTGAAGTCCGAGGTGCAGCCCATTTTTTTTAAAACCATTCTGAAAATCATCGGGATCGCTTATATCGCCGAGTTCGGTGCTCAGATCGTGCGGGATGCCGGCCAGGAAGCCGTCGCCTCCAAAATTGAGTTGGCGGGTAAAATCCTCATCATGGTGATGGCGATCCCTATTATAACGGTCATAGTGGAAACCGTCGTCAGCCTCATGCCGGCATGAAGCCAACGAGCGGTTCATGGAAGGAGGTTCCCGGGTGGGCCGTCGCGTCAAGCTCATTTTACTATTGACACTCTCCCTGCTTGCTACGCTTCTGTCAGCGGCCGCCGCCAGCGCCCAGCCCGGGAATCTCGCAACAGCCGCCGATACACGGCCGGAATCGGTCCAGACCGATTCGCAACCAGCCACAACAGACCCGGCGGCAGTCGAAATGTCCAATGAAAAGGTCGAGCAATATTGGAACCGGGTGATGAACGAGTACGGGGGCTTTTTGCCGGAGGATCGGGCACCAACCTTGAAGGAAGCTCTCACCTCGGGCAGCGGCTTAAGCGTAGGCGGAGTGCTTAGCGGGCTGATGAAATATCTGTTTCACGAGCTTCTGGTCAATGGCAAGCTATTGGGCTCCATCGTCATCCTGACGGTGTTCAGCATGATCCTTGAAACCCTGCAAAGCGCTTTTGAAAAGCAAACCGTCAGCAAAGTGGCATACTCCATCACCTTTATGGTTTTGCTCGTCCTGGCCGTCAACAGCTTCAACGTCGGCATCGGATATGCCAAAGACGCCATCGGCAACATGGTCGATTTTATGATGGCTGTCGTTCCTCTGCTGTTCACGCTGCTCGCTTCCATGGGGAATGTCGTATCGGTGACGGTCATGCATCCCTTTATCGTTTTCATGATTCATACCATGAGTACCGTGATTTACGCCGTCGTGTTTCCGCTGTTGTTCTTCTCAACGATTCTTCATATCGTCAGCTCGATTTCAACCCGTTTCAAAGTGACTCAGTTGGCGAATCTCCTGCGTTCCATCAGTGTCGGAATCCTCGGGTTGTTCGTCACCCTTTTCCTCGGCGTCATTTCCGTCCAGGGAACGAGTTCCGCGATTGCGGATGGGGTCACGCTGCGAACTGCCAAATATGTGGCCGGCACCTTCATTCCGGTCGTCGGGCGGATGTTTTCCGACGCATCGGACACCGTCATCAGTGCATCGCTGTTGGTGAAAAATGCGGTAGGTTTAACGGGTGTGATCACGCTCATTCTCTTTTGCGCTTTTCCTGCCATCAAAATTCTCAGCATCTCGGTGATCTACACCATCGCAGCGGCGGTCATGCAGCCTCTCGGAGATAGTCCGATTATCAAATGCTTGCAGACGGTCGGCAAAAACATGGTGTATGTCTTCGCTTCCTTAGCCGCCGTCGGTTTGATGTTCTTTCTCGCCGTGACCATCCTGATCGCCGCTGGAAATATATCCGTGATGATGCGGTAAGGTTAATCCGGAACGCCCGGAAAGGAGTGCGCCATGAGCTGGTTGAGCAGCTGGTTGAAGGAGATTATCGTCATTGTGCTGATCGCCGGCTTTGCGGATCTTCTGCTACCTAACAAGACCATGCAGCGGTATGTGAAGCTTGTGGTTGGCATGTTCCTGCTCATCGTCATGCTGACTCCTGTTCTGCGGCTGTTCCGCTCCGATTGGGATTTTGAAACCTTGCTCCGTTCGGCGGAAAACAATGCGAATGGGCAGACAGTGGCGGTCTTTGCCGGGGATCAATTTCGTTCCAGTAGCTCTTCGAATTCCGGGAGTCGAAACGACGAGCTGGGGCAAATTTTCCAGGATGCCCAGCGGCTGAAAAATGCGGATCAGCTTCAGGCGAGACAGTTGGTTGAAAAGCAACTGGAAGACAATATCGGCAAAGCAATCGAAAGCCGTCTCGGCAATCCGGTTGCCGCCGTCAGGGTAACAACAAAACTGGACGAAAAAGACCAATTGACTTTAGCCGGAGTGCAGGTCACGTTAGCGGCTGGTTCTGTGGCAGCGGAAAGCGGCGGTTCAAAAGAGACGAAACCTTCCAATCGACCCATCGAACCTGTTCAGCCGGTGACGGTAAACATCGGATCCATTGGAGCCCATGATCAGGATGAGAATGCAAGCCAAGATGCTTCCGCCGCTAAAGCGGATGCCAATAACGCTGCTAAGACGGCAGTAATCGCCAGCATCAAAACCCTCGTCAGCGCCGATTGGCAGTTGCCGCAGGATTCCGTAGAGGTGATTCCGGCGGATGACCGATCACCCTGAAAGATAAAGCCGAAGTCGGGATGGTTTGAATTTCGTAAGGAGGGAACCGGCTGTGGGGTATTGGAGCAAAAAATTGGAGCAATGGTTAGGCGGGGGAGCGAGCGGAGCAAAACGAGCCCGCACATTTCGCTGGCTTCTGATCATCGGCCTAATCGGGGCAGCTTTGATGCTGATCACCCAATTCACAGTTAAAGAGGTAGACCCCATCGGTACGGGCAGAGCTTCGCCTAGCCCGGAAGTTCAGGCCGATGCCCAGCCGGTATTGGGAGGCAGCGGACACGAGCGAGCGTCCTTTGCGGATTATGAGCATGCCTATGAGTCGCAATTGAAGGAATTGCTGCAAAAGATCGTGGGCGTCGGTGATGTGGATGTCATGGTAACCATCGAATCGACAGAAGAGACCGTTGTGGAAAAGTCGTTTAAAACTACTTCTCAGTCCACTCAGGAAAAAGATCAGGCAGGGGCGACACGGCAGATTACGGATGTGACCAACAGCGGAGAAGTCGTGCTTTACAGTGTATCAAATGCTCAAAGTCCGATTGTCGTCAAGTACATTAAACCGAGAATACGCGGGGTCGTCATTGTGGCAAGAGGATCGGAAAACCCGACGGTAAAACATCTTCTTGTCGAAGCGGTTCAGCGCGGGTTGGACGTTTCACCAAACCGGATCGCGGTTATCCCGCGAAAACAATAAAAATCACTATTGAGGAGGAAATTCCATGAATTCGAAACGTCAAACCATTTGGCTTGTTTCCATGCTGAGCTTGATGGTCGTCTTGTCTGCTTACTATCTTTTTACCGAGGATTCGAGCAAGCTGAACTCTTCCGCCAATCAAACCGTAACAGACGGCATCCAAACGGATTCCCACGAAGTAGGAACCGATGCTTCCACGACGACTACCGGGTCGAAGGGGCAAGTCGATTCGTCAAAAGATTCGACCAAAAATTCGTCCAAAGATTCGTCCAAAGATTCGTCTAAAGGAACTCAGGCCGATAGCAAATCTGCGAGCAGCGTCAAAAATTCAGCTGGGGATCAAGCAACATCCGGCAAAGCGTCAGGCGAGCTGACCGATTCGCAAATTCTCGATCAATTAAACCAACAAAACGCTTCGGGATCCGATTTCTTTTCCACTTCCGTTGATAAGCGCAGCGCAGACGTCGACAACCAGGTTTCTTCTCTTCAAGCGGCAATAGATGATCCGAAAGCTGAGCCAGCTTCCATCGCAAAATCCTATACGGAGATGGATCAAATCACCAATCTCGATGCCAAGCAAAAGAACCTGGAAGCAGCGTTGATGGACGAAGGCTTTGAACAAGCAGTGGTGCTTAAGGAAAACAACAAATTCAAAGTCATTGTCCAAACGGATAAACTGGAAAAAAGCGAAGCCGTCAGTATCATCGACCGGGTAGTCAATGAGCTGAACATCCAGCCAGGACAAGTAAGCGTGCAGTTCCGGGCGCAATAAACCGCGCTGGCGGGAGAGTCCAGGAGCCTCCTGGACTCTTTCCATTTCACTCGTTTGTGATATAATTACAAACGTCTGACTCTCCTAAAACGTTTTCCTGGACGAGTCCGATCCCAGTAACCCCGTTTAACGATTCTGCTTTGAAGCAGATTCTGACGTTTGGGGGGCCGAACCAAAGGAGTGAAGTGGAAGTGTTCAAGTTAAGCGAGGTCAAGGAACTGATCAAACTCATTGATCAATCTTCACTGCAAGAGTTGGAAATTCAAAATGATAATTATCGTTTGGCTATTCGTAAGCCTGTAAAATCGGAAGTTTTGACGGTAGCTGCCGCTCCGGCAGGGCAGGCATACATACCGGCTCCTACTCTATCCGTTCTTTCGGAACAACTAGCGGCGCCGTCAGCATCGGCACCTGTCGCCGTTCCAGCGGCTGAACCGGATACCTCCAATCTGCACCGGATCGTTTCTCCGATGGTGGGAACCTTTTACCAATCCCCTGCTCCCGATTCTCCGGTTTTCGTTAATATTGGCAGCAAGGTGACGGAGAAATCCGTTGTCTGCATCGTCGAAGCGATGAAACTGATGAACGAAATCGAAGCTGAAGTTAAGGGAGAGATCGTAGAGATTCTCGTTGACAATGGGCAGTTGGTTGAGTACGGCCAACCTTTGTTCCTGGTGAAGAAGTAAGCGGATGGAGGCTAAGCAATGAGATTCAATAAAGTCCTGATCGCCAACCGCGGCGAAATTGCGGTACGGATCATCCGCGCTTGCCGTGAAATGGGGATATTCACCGTGGCCGTCTATTCGGAAGCGGACCGAGAATCCCTACATGTACGCCTTGCGGATGAGGCATACTGCATCGGGCCAACTTTATCGAAAGACAGTTACTTGAATTTTACCAATATCATGAGCGTCGCCACGTTGACCGATACCGATGCGATTCACCCTGGTTATGGCTTTCTGGCGGAAAACGCTGATTTCGCGGAGATTTGCCGAAGCTGCGGCATCACTTTCATCGGCCCGTCGCCGGAAGCGATTAGCCGAATGGGCGACAAGTCCATGGCCAAGCAAACGATGCAATCCGCCGATGTTCCGGTCATTCCCGGTTCCGATGGTCTTGTGGAAGATTTGGACGAAGCGGTTCAGTTGGCCAAGGAAATCGGATTTCCGGTCATCATCAAGGCAACTGCAGGCGGCGGAGGCAAAGGCATCCGCATTGCCGAGGATGAAGAGACGCTGGTGCAGCAAATTACGGCAGCCCAGCAGGAAGCTCAGAAAGCCTTTGGCAACGCTGGCGTATACCTTGAAAAATTTTTAACCGGCATGAAGCACGTGGAAATTCAAATCATGGCGGACAATTACGGGAATGTCGTCCACCTGGGCGAGCGGGATTGCTCCGTTCAGCGCCGTCGGCAAAAACTGGTGGAAGAAGCCCCTTGCTCTACGCTCACACCTGGATTGCGCAATGCAATGGGAGCCGCCGCTGTTCGTGCGGCGAAAGCCGTTAACTATTCCGGCGCTGGTACATTGGAGTTTTTGCTTGCTCCCGACGGACAATTTTATTTTATGGAAATGAATACACGGATTCAGGTAGAGCACCCGGTTACCGAATGGGTGACCGGCGTCGATCTGATCAAAGAAATGATCAATGTCGCCCAAGGCGCGCCTTTGTCCTTCAACCAGGATGACATCCAAATCAACGGGCACGCCATCGAGTGCCGGATCAATGCGGAAGATCCTGCCCGCAATTTCCTGCCGTCACCTGGAGAAATCGAATTTTATCTGCCTCCCGGAGGATTGGGGGTACGGGTTGACAGCTCCGCTTATACCGGTTATACCATCTCGCCTCATTACGACTCGATGATCGCAAAACTGATTGTATGGGGCAGCACCCGAGAGGAAGCCATCGCCAGAATGAAACGCTCGCTTTCCGAGTTTGCAATTGAAGGCATCCGCACGACGATTCCTTTTCACTTGAAACTGTTGGATCACAAGCGGTTTTTGAGCGGCGATTTCGATATTAAGTTTTTGGAAGAACACGATGTGAATGACGCGGATTCTTGAAATCCCTGTTTGTCATAAAGAAGTGCAAATGATATAGTAAGATTAACCAAGCTAGCCTTTGGAGGGAATGAAATGAGTTCGATCGTCCCAGATTATGAAAAAACCGAAATGGGCAATATTCAGATTGCTCCCGAAGTCATTGAAGTGATTGCAGGACTCGCTGCAGTAGAAGTTCAAGGCGTTGCCGGTATGAGCGGCGGCTTTGCCAGCGGAGTTGTCGAATTGCTCGGTCGTAAAAATTTAGCCAAGGGCGTCAAAGTTGAAGTTGGCCAAAAGGAAGCGGCAGTGGATGTCTCCATCATCATCGAATATGGATACAAAATTCCTGAAGTCGCAGGGCAAATTCAAAACAATGTGAAGCGCGCCATCGAATCCATGACCGGTCTTGATGTCGTCGAAGTCAACGTGCACATTCATGATGTGCAGTTCAAGAGCGTAGACAAGTCTTCCGAAGAAGAGCCTAGTCAGTCCAGAGTAAAATAAACCGGATTGTACTTCGATAAACACTTTCTTATATGAACGTACCGGAGAAGGGGCCAGCCCTTGCATTCGGGCAAGGATCGGATTGAACGACTTTGTCCGTTTGCATTCGGGAGGGCTCCTTCTTCCCATTCAGGAGGGACAAGCCAAAGTGGCTAAGATCATCGATCGTTTCCTGCTTGTTTTGTTCAGTCTCGCTGCCATCGCAGCGTTGATTTTTTGCTTGATGGCCAGCTTCGGATTTGTACCGTTCGACGATGCAAAGAGCTATCTAACCAACATTTATAACGATAATTACACAGCGGTTACATTCATCGCAGTCTGCATTGTCCTGCTCATCATCGCATTCCGTTTGCTGTTTATCGCCATTCGGCCGTCCAGTAATTCGAATGTGCCTTCCATCGATCAGCGGACAGAATTCGGGGATATCAAGATTTCGGTGGATACCATTGAAAATCTCGCTCTGAAAGCGGCAACCCGCTCCAGAGGCGTGCGGGATTTGAAGGCACGGGTGAAAGTATCCAATGCAGGGCTGGATATCGAACTCCGCACCGTCGTTGACGGGGAAACCTCCATCCCGACATTGATCGAAGAGATCCAAGCAGCTGTGAAAAACCACTTGGAGGATATTACCGGCATTCCGACAGCAAGCGTTTCGGTTTACGTTGCCAATGTCGCGCAAAGTGCCAATACCTTCAAAAGCAGAGTGGAATAGGGGTGGTTTTCATCCATGTGGCGTGAATTTTTTCTCCAGCACATCGGTAAAATCATCGGCTCGGCTTTCGGATTGCTGTTGGGTCTGGTTTATCTGCTGGCCGGATTTTGGGATATGCTGATTTTTGCTTTCATTGTTTTTATCGGGTATCATGTGGGTAGGAAGCTTGATCGGCGCGAGCCGATACCCGGATTTTACGATCTTTGGCAATGGTTGACGGATAGATGGCGAATGTTCAGGTAAAATCCGTGAAGATCAGCCTCCGGGCTGTTTTCTTCATGGATTTTTTTGTGGGAAAATGATAAAGCATCTTGAATGAGTAAAGACTCCACAGTTCGGAATCGGGTTCCGATCGCTGTTGCTCGCGGATGGCTTCATTGAAAAAAACACAGAGGAGGCCATCCGCTCACAAAGGCGAACGCTAGCGCTTCTCCACCCGATTCCAACTGCTCCGCCTTTACAATTCAAGGAAATAATAAATCATACACAAAAGCATGAAGAAAACAGCCTGCGGACAAGCTTCGCGGATTTTAGGATATGAGAGAGGAAGAGAAAAGGCATGAAGCGACGGGTTGCCAGAGAGCTGGCCATACAGAGCTTGTATCAGATCGAGATGAATGAGGTGACGCCCCATGAGGCTATCGTGGCGGCGGTTTCCGAGGCCGAGCATGACAACGAGGCGGAGCTGCAAGTTGGCGGCGAGCATATCGCCGTGGAGTTTATTCAGGAGCTAGTGGAAGGAACCATCGGCAACCTGCCTGTTATCGACGAAGTGTTGAAGGTTTATTTGAAAGGCTGGAAGATAGACCGGCTGTCCCGTATCGACAAAGAGGTGCTGCGGCTGGCCGCTTACGAGATGATCTACCGGGACGATGTTCCGCCGAAGGTTGTCGTCAATGAAGCCATTGAACTGGCGAAGCATTTCGGGACGGAGGAATCCGGGAAGTTCGTCAATGGAGTTTTGGGTAAAATGATACAAGACCTGGACAAGCTCAAGACGCAGAGCGCTGCAGGGAAAGAGCAATAAAAAGATATCAACCGGAGGAGGAGAACGACATGACCGCAACGATAATCAACGGGAAAGAAATCGTCGCTTCCGTTCGCGACGGCATCAAGCAGGAAGTGCACCGCATGGCCAACGAAGGAAGACAGCCGGGACTCGCTGTTATTTTGGTGGGCAACGATCCTGCTTCGGCTGTTTACGTTCGCAACAAGGAGAAAGCTTGCCATGAGGTAGGCATGTATTCCGAACTCCACCGGCTGCCGGAAGAAACGTCAGAACAAGAGCTTTTGACATTGATCAGCCAGTTGAATGTGAATCCTCGGATTAACGGCATTTTGGTGCAACTGCCTTTGCCGGCGCACATCAATGAAGAGACGGTGATCGACACCATCTCCGTTCACAAAGATGTGGACTGCTTTCACCCTATTAACGTCGGCAATCTGATGATCGGCAAAAAAGGTCTGCTGCCCTGTACGCCTGCTGGTGTGATCGAAGTATTGCGCTATTTGAACGTGCCTTTAGCGGGCAAGCATGCCGTCATTATCGGCCGCAGCAATATTGTGGGCAAGCCGATGGCGATGCTCATGCTGAGAGAAAATGCGACAGTTACCGTCTGCCATTCCCGCACGGATAACTTGCCGGAAATCGCGCGTCAGGCGGATATCCTGATCGCAGCCGTAGGCCGTGCCAAAATGGTAACCAAGGAATATATCAAACCGGGCGCCATCGTTATCGACGTTGGGATGAACCGGGATGAAAACGATAAGCTGTGCGGCGATGTAGATTTCAATGATGTGCTGGAAACGGCAAGTTACGTAACCCCTGTACCGGGCTGCGTCGGTCCCATGACGATTACTATGCTTTTGAAAAACACACTGGAGGCGGCTGAGCATGCCGGACCCAATGTACCAGCCCGATAATGGCATCGAACAGGATAACGTTCTCTCGATAAAGGATTTGAACCGGCTGATCAAGCGCAAGCTGGAGGGCGAGCCGCTGTTTCAGGATGTGTGGGTGCGGGGGGAAATCTCCAACTTTACCCATCATGGCAGCGGCCATATGTACTTCACTTTGAAGGATGCGGAGAGCCGCTTGAAGAGCATCATGTTCGCTTCTTACAATCAACGGCTTCCGTTTATTCCAAAGGAAGGCACGAGGGTGCTTGCCCGGGGCAGCGTTTCCGTTTATGAGCGAGACGGCCAGTATCAATTCTATGTGACGCAAATGCAGCCGGACGGCATCGGCAGCCTCTATCTCGCTTTTGAGCAGTTGAAGATGAAGCTGGAGAGGGAGGGGCTGTTTTCTGCTGAACGGAAAAAGCCGATCCCGAGACTACCCAAAACCGTCGGCGTCATCACATCCCCTACGGGCGCGGCCGTACGGGATATTTTAATTACGCTGCAGCGGCGGTACCCTTCCGTCAATATCATCCTGTACCCGGTACTCGTGCAGGGAAAAGGAGCGGCCCCTTCCATCGTCAAGGCGGTGGAAGCGATGAACGAGCGGCAGGAAGCCGACGTGCTTATTGTCGGCCGTGGCGGCGGCTCTCTCGAAGAGCTATGGGCCTTCAACGAGGAGATCGTGGCGAGAAGCATCTTCGCTTCCCGTATTCCGGTGATCTCAGCGGTTGGCCACGAAACGGATTTTACCATCGCCGATTTCGTCGCCGATATACGAGCGGCAACGCCTACCGCAGCGGCTGAACTGGCTGTCCCCCACCATCTGGAGCTGAAGCAGAAGCTTCACTACGAATCGGGACAGCTGCAGCGTGCGCTGATGAAGCGGCTTGCGGATAACCGCAAACGGTTGGATATTTTACTGCGGTCGCAGGCTCTTTCGAATCCGCGGCGGCAGCTGCGGGAGCCCGTCCAGCAGTTGGACCGGTTGCGCGAGTTGCTGGGTTACCGCATGCATGCGCGTTTAACCCAGGAAAAACATCGGATGTCCAAGCTTAAGCAATCAGTGATCGCCCATCATCCCGGTGAGCAAGCGGATTTTGCCCGCAAGCGTCTCGCTTCCATGAACAAGCAGCTTCTGTCCGCGATGCGGGTGAAGCAGCAGGCGAGTAAATCTGGCTTTCAATCCGCCGTACGCCAGTTGGATGCCCTCAGTCCGCTGAAGGTAATGTCGCGGGGGTACAGCCTTGTTTTCGACGAAAAAGAGAAGAAACTCGTCCGTTCCATCAATACCGTGCAACTTGGCGATATCGTGAAAATACAGCTGTCGGACGGCAAACTGACGGCCCATGTCTGGTCTATGGAGGAATCGAACAATGGCCAAGGAAACTGAAGAACTCAGCTTTGAGCAGGCAATGGAAAAGCTGGAGCTGATCGTAGCCCGGCTGGAGAACGGCGATGTGCCCCTTGAGAAAGCGATCGATCTGTTTCAGGAAGGGATGCAGCTGTCCCAGCTATGCGGAAACAAGTTGGAGCAAGTAGAGCGAAAGATAGAGATGCTAGTAGAAGAGAACGGCGCTTTGGTGAAGAAACCTTTTGCTACCGATAATTCGGCAGATTAATCGGGAACGCACGAAATTGTAATACGCACCACAAGACATATATCGGGTCTCATATAATGACTGCGCCAGCGGCGCCCGAAAGGTGAACGGGAATTGACAATGGACGGGTATTTGACGATTGCGGATTATATCAAAGGCGAGGCAAAGGCTATAGAGGAAGAGTTGAAGCGCAGCTTTGACCGTATGGAGATGCCGCCGATTCTAAAAGAATCGATGCTGTATTCCTTGATGGCAGGTGGGAAAAGGCTGCGTCCGATTCTCGTCCTTGCAGCCGCCGCGGCGCTAAACGGGAAAAAGGATGCGGCTCTGCCCGCCGCTTGCGCCGTTGAAATGGTGCATACCTATTCCCTGATTCACGATGACCTGCCGGCGCTGGATAATGATGATTACCGCAGGGGCAAGCTGACCAACCATAAAGTATTCGGGGAAGCAATGGCCATTATGGCTGGCGACGGCTTACTGACACATGCTTTCGCTTTAATCCCCAAAATGTTCAGCCGTTTTGGTGTTCCGGCGGAGCAATGTCTTGCCATCGTTGCAGATCTGGCGCTTCTCGCTGGTCCCTCCGGTATGGTGGGCGGTCAAGTGGCGGATCTGCAGGGTGAGCAGGGGCAAACCACCGGGGAAGAGCTGGATTATATCCATACCCACAAAACGGGGGATATGATCGTCTTTTCTTTGAAAGCAGGAGCCCGTTCAGCCGGAGCGGGAGATGAGCATCTGCTGGCGCTGGAAAAGTTCGGGTATGCTATTGGCCTCGCTTTTCAAATCCAGGACGATATCCTTGACTTGACCGGAGATGAGGACAAGCTGGGTAAGCCCCTTGGCAGCGATGAGAAGATGATGAAGGTTACCTATCCCTATTTGTACGGCATAGAAGCCTCTCAGAAGAAAGTGGAGGAACTGACGCAGACGGCGAAACAGGCGATACTCGCCGCTGGCTTCCCATTTCCCGATAAACTGCTCGCCCTTGCGGATTATTTGATGAAGAGAGACCATTGACCCTATTTTTCCCATATATTAGGTGAACCGCTTGCCATCCGTTGAGCGGGTATGGGGTCTATGTTATAATGTTTATCATAAAAGCGGAGTGGCGCAGTATTCTAGTCAGTCTACCGATTTTGAAGGCGGGCCTAAAAATTCGTCAAAGGGCACATCGATGAAGTTCCTGGTGTTGGCTTTCAACGCCCAGTTGGGGGTTGATGCTGGGAGTTAAGGTTGCAGGGCGATCCACAATGGCATGTGGGCGTTGACCCTGCTTCCGCGGAGGCCCAAGTGCGTGGTCAATATCGAAAGGCGCGAGATATTATGGCAAACCTTTCGTGCGGCTACGGCTTGGGGTATGAACCTGCAATTTGCGAGTATCACTTGCTCCGGCGGTATCGCAACCGCTGGCCCGCTAAAATGACTTGCGTGCAGCGTAGCCTGCCTTGAGCGAATGTTGAGGGGATTACGGATAGAGGAGCCCGTTTCTTTGGCCAAAGGAGCTTGCACCGGTTGCCGTATGAAATCAAGTTTGCAAAAGAGGCTAAAAATCGGTTAAGGGCTGTCGAGGAAAACTCCTAGACTGTTCACGGTATGTGTGGCTTTTTGAGGATTATAGTGTGGTCTGAGTGGCAATCCAGTCTGATGACCGGCAACGGCAACAAAGCGGGTATAATGGGAAACCGCCTCGGCGGCGACGCGGGGGAGATCCGTTTGGGAAAACCTACTGGACCTAAGCCACAGCGTTTACTCAGAAAGCTGCCACTCCTGACTTTTTGCCGGAATCATCGCGTATTCACTAGCCATGTTTATTCCTTGATTGGGGAGCGGGAATGAAATATTCGGTTAAAGACTCCATTCGGTGGAGTATTTTTATATCCATCGTCACCTTTATCCTGGCCTGCATCATTACGATTACCTCTACCGCCGTGTTGGAAGGGGTAAGTTGGGCCATTGGTATGGTGATTGTGCTGATGATCGTCATGGTTGGCATTATTTTCGATATCATGGGGCTTGCGGCTGCCGCCGCTACCGAAGCGCCGTTTCACGGCATGGCTTCCAAGAAGCTTCCGGGTGCGAAGCATGCGATCTACATCGTGCGCAATGCGGACCGTTTTTCTAACTTTTGCAATGACGTAGTTGGCGACGTGGCCAGCGTCATCAGCGGTGCAGCCAGTGCAGCGGTCGTTATCAAACTGCTAGGCGGAAACGGCGGAATGGCGGAAACCTTTATCAGCATTGTATTTACAGCATGCGTTTCAGCTATGACCGTAGGCGGTAAGGCCCTTGGAAAATCATACGCCATTCATAATTCGACGAAGGTTGTTTTGTTGATCGGCAAGCTGTTCTATTTTTTGGAAAAAAGGTTGGGAATTCGTATTTTTACTCCGAAACGCAAAACTAAATCGCAGAATGGGAAGCGGGGAAACAAACGTGCTCGAACGAATCAATCGGCCTGAAGATTTGAAAGCCTTATCCATCCCTGAGTTGGAGCAGGCGGCCGAGGACATCAGACGTTTTCTCATCGAGAAGCTGTCGGTTACAGGCGGTCATCTATCCTCCAACTTAGGCGTGGTGGAGCTTACCCTGGCGTTACACTATCATTTTACAAGCCCCCGGGATCGGATTATTTTCGATGTCGGGCATCAGTCGTATGTCCATAAAATCTTGACGGGCCGGAAGGATCGGTTTGATACCTTGCGCAAGTCAAACGGGCTCTGCGGTTTTATCAAACGCAGCGAGAGCGAGCATGACGTTTGGGAAGCGGGTCACAGCAGCACATCGCTAAGCGCCGCTATGGGCATGGCCACCGCCAGGGATCTCACAGGGGGCCAAAACAAGGTCGTCGCCGTGATCGGTGACGGAGCTCTTACGGGCGGCATGGCTTTTGAAGCGCTGAACCATATCGGTCATGAGCAAACAAAGCTTACTATCGTGCTCAATGACAATGAAATGTCCATTGCTCCCAACGTAGGGGCGATGCACAATTACTTAACGAAAATCCGGGCAGACCGTCATTATAAAAAAGCAAAAGAAGAAATCGAAGCGCTGCTCAAAAAGATCCCGGCAATCGGCGAGTCCCTGGCCAAAACGGTGGAACGGGTGAAGGACAGCATGAAGTATTTGCTTGTTCCCGGCGTGTTGTTCGAAGAGCTGGGCTTCACCTATTTTGGGCCTGTTGACGGCCATAACCTGACGCAGTTGTTGGAAACCTTCAAGCAGGCAGATAAAGTAAAAGGCCCTGTGATGATTCACGTCGTCACCTTGAAGGGCAAAGGGTATACCCACGCCGAGGCGGACTCCCATGCTTGGCATGGAGCAAGCGCCTATAAAATCGAGTCCGGGCAGATGATCAAAGCCGTCGGTCCAGCCATGTATACCGAGGTTTTCGGCAGCACGCTCATCGATTTGGCGGAGCAGGACGAGCGGATCGTCGCCGTCACGCCGGCAATGCCTGGCGGATCGGGGCTTATGAAGTTCGCCGAGCGCTTTCCGAAACGAATGATCGATGTCGGAATTGCTGAACAGCATGCGGCGACACTTTGCGCTGCCTTAGCCCAGGAAGGCTTAAAACCGGTTTTCGCCGTTTATTCCACCTTCTTGCAACGGGCTTATGATCAGGTTGTGCACGATATTTGCCGTCCGAACCTCAATGTCGCCTTTGCCATTGACCGTGCTGGGTTTGTCGGTCCTGACGGGGAAACCCATCAAGGAGTTTACGATATTGCCTTTCTGCGGAGCTTGCCCAATATGGTGATCATGATGCCCAAAGATGAGAATGAGCTGCGGCGCATGATGAAGACGGCGCTGGACTATGACGGCGGGCCTATCGCTTACCGTTATCCTCGGGTTAACGGGTACGGGCTAAAGCCCCTTCATGAACTGGAGCCGCTTCCCATCGGAACCTGGGAAACGGTCCGTGAAGGCGAGACGGTTGCTATTCTGGCCGTCGGGCCGATGGTGAAGGTAGCGGAAGAAGCCGCCGATTTACTGCGTTCTCAAGGAATTCAGCCGAAGATCGTCAATGCCCGCTTCATCAAGCCGATGGACGAAGAGATGCTGCTGCAATTGGCGAAGGGGCGTTACCATATTCTTACGGTGGAAGAAGGAGTCCGGAAAGGCGGGTTCGGCAGTGCGGTGCTTGAGTTCTATGCGGACCGGGGCATATACGGTTTACACATCAAGAACATCGGTGTGCCGGACTATTTCGTCGAGCATGGCAGCATTCCGGAGCAGCGGCGGGAAGTGGGCCTCACTGCTGAAGGGCTAGCAGCGCAAATCCAATCCTTGTTGCCGCGTTCGGCCAGAGCACATGCCGCAAGGTCCATTTAACCGGCTAGCCGCCGGTAACCGAAAAAGGAGAGCTTATGTCCGCTATTGAGCGAGAGCGCATAGACGTCCTGCTTGTGGAGCAGGGATATTACGAAAGCAGGGAAAAAGCGAAGGCCGCCGTGATGGCTGGCCTGGTTATAGCCGATGGAGAACGGGTGGAGAAAGCCGGCACGAAGCTCCCCCGAACAGCAGCCATTACGGTAAAAGGCGCAGTACATCCCTATGTGAGCCGGGGAGGACTGAAACTGGAGAAGGCGCTTAAGCATTTTTCGCTGAATCTTGAAGGCGCGGTCATGCTCGATATCGGGGCTTCTACCGGCGGTTTCACGGATTGCGCTCTTCAGCATGGGGCTGCCCATGTATATGCCGTTGATGTTGGCTACAATCAACTGGACTGGTCACTTCGGTCGGACAAGCGGGTGACGGTGATGGAACGCACCAACTTCCGCTACTTGAAGTTGGCGGACTTGCCAGGTCCTCAGCCTGATTTTGCCAGTATCGACGTATCTTTCATCTCCCTGAAGCTGATGCTTCCTCCCTTGGCGGGCATCCTAAAGCCGGAAGGCAAAGTTGCGGCGCTGATCAAGCCACAGTTCGAAGCAGGGCGGGACAAGGTAGGCAAGTCGGGTATTATACGCGATTCCGCCGTTCATCGGGACGTGCTGGAGACCATTGTGATGTTCGCCTATGCTGCCGGATACGCTTTAGAGGGATTGACTTACTCCCCCATTACGGGCGGAGAAGGAAATATCGAATTTTTGGCGTTGTGGAAACTGGTGGGGGAACCTGTCGATTTCGATGAGCAAGAGGTACGGAAGCTTGCGGCTGAGGTTGTTGCTGCAGCTGCCCAGACCTTTGCCTGAGCCTGTCCTTTACGGATAGGTTTTTTGCGTTTAAAGATAGGTTATATTAAAGGTTCTCCGATGGAGGATACCGCATTCAGGCAGGAAAATGGACGGCACAAAGCGAATGTTAGCGAGTAAACCAACTTTCGGGGTGAGTTTTCATGCTGGAACCTGGGGACGGGCTCGTTTTCCTGCTGGTATTGGTAGTACTTGCCCTTTGGCTAGGCTGGGGGGCTAAACGATGGTGGATGGCTCCGCCCAGAAGAGCGTGGCCGGTAGAGACGGACCCGGAGATTCCCGTTACGGACGCCGTAGAGCTGTTGGAGCGAAACGGTTATGAAGTGATGACGGTGAAACGGCGCATCCCTTTATCCATTAAAATTGACGGAGGAGAGGCTGCCGGTGGGCTCAATATGGAAAGCCGCCTCTATATTGATCATTTTGCCCGTAAAGACGATAAACTGTATATCGTGAAAATCGCCAGAGAGCGGATGCCGCTGGAATGGACAGGCAGCGGACTGCGGGACCGGCTTTTGGTATACGGGCTTGTGTATGAAGAAGCGTCAGGTATTCTTTATGTAGAACCGGAAACAAAAAAAATCCGAAGTATTGAGTTTGAGGTGGAACGATGAAGGGTCAACGGCATGTCAAAATCAAAGAAATCTTAATGTCAAAGGAAATTGAGACTCAGGACGATCTGGTGGATGCCCTCCGAAACGCTGGGTTCAATGTTACACAAGCCACGGTATCTCGCGATATCAAAGAACTTCACCTGATCAAGACGCCAACGGCAGACGGGCGCTACAAATACGCTCTGCCTGCCGAGCAGAAATTCAATCCTTTGAACCGGTTGAAACGGGCCTTGGTCGATCAGTTTGTAAGCATCGATTATACGGACAATCTGGTGGTGATGAAGTGTTTACCCGGTACGGCTAACGCCATCGGCGCTCTCATCGACGGCATCGATTGGAACGACGTAATGGGTACGATCTGCGGCGACGACACCATCTTGATCATTTGCCGATCCAAGGACAAGAGCGTGAATTTTGTGAACGAGATTATGGCGATGCTGGGGTGAGATAACGTTGTTAACGGAACTGAACATCCGCAACTTGGCTGTCATCGAAGAAGTACAATTGTCCTTTGAAAAAGGTTTTCAAGTGCTGACTGGGGAAACTGGCGCAGGTAAATCCATCATCATCGATGCCCTCGGTCTTGTCGCCGGTGGGCGTGCATCCGCGGACCTTGTTCGCTACGGCAGCGACAAAGCCGAGATCGAGGCCATGTTTGACATGGACGCCGATCATCCCGTATGGACGGCTTTGGAAAGTCTGGGCGTCTCCTCCGACGCTTCCGAGCCCATCGTCATTCGCCGTGAGATTACGTCCTCCGGAAAAAGCACAAGCCGCATCAACGGCCAGCTGGTCAATCAGACGATGCTGCGCGAGATCGGCGATTGGCTGGTGAATATTCACGGACAGCATGAGCACCAATCGCTTTTGAAAATTGAACAGCATATTCACTGGCTCGATTTGTACGGGGGGACGGAACTGCAGGATGCCTTGACGGCATATCAGATCTCTTATGACCGGTACAGTTCCTTGAAGAAACAGTGGCGTGAGCTTCTGGAGAGCGGCAAACAAGCTTTGCAGATGCAGGATCTATACCGTTTCCAAATCGAAGAAATCACGGCTGCAGCACTTAAGCCCGGAGAGATGGAGGCCCTTCAGGAGGAGAAACGGAAGCTGGCCAATGCCGAGAAGCTGTATTCTAACATCAACGAAGCATATGACAGCATTCAGTCGGGCAAAGGCTTGCAAGCGGTGGGCCGCTCCATGCAAAAGCTGCAGGATATCGCCTCCCTGGATGCCCCAAGCTTGAACCCTCTGCTGGAGCAGATACAGTCAGCTTATTATCAGTTGGAGGATGCGGCTTTTCAACTGCGGGATTACCGTGACCAAATCGAGTTCAATCCGGAACGAATCAATGAGATTGAAAGCCGTTTGGACGTCATCGCTTCTTTGCGGCGGAAATACGGGGACAGCATCGAGGACATTCTTCATTATCTGGAAAAAATCAAGCAAGAGCTCTCCCTCATTGAGCATAAAGACGAGCACATCCAAAAGTTGGCGCAGGAAACGGAAGTGGAGCTGGCAGTGCTGACCGGTCTTGGGATGCAGCTATCCCGTTTGCGTCGGGCTGCTGCAGACACATTGTCGTCTGCCATTGAGAAAGAACTTGTAGATTTGCAGATGGAACGCACCCGTTTTGCGGTGCGCCTCGAATCGCTGGAGGATCATCATGGTCCCATGGTAGAGGGGCGCAATGTCAGGCTGACGCGTGGCGGATTTGACGAGGTGGAGTTTCTTATATCCGCCAATCCTGGGGAACCTCTGCGCGGACTAAGCAAAATCGCCTCCGGCGGGGAGCTCTCCCGAATAATGCTGGCGATGAAAACGATCTTTGCCAAAGTTGACCGTATACCCGTGCTTGTTTTTGACGAAGTGGATACGGGGGTAAGCGGCAGAGCGGCTCAAGCCATTGCCGAGAAGCTATCGCGTTTGTCCCGGGATTGCCAAGTCTTTTCCATTACCCACTTGCCGCAGGTCGCTTGTATGGCGGACGCGCACTACTTGATCCAAAAAACCGTTAGTGGAGAACGAACCTATACCAAGGTCATTCACCTGGATGATAACGGCAGGATTGAAGAATTGGCGCGGATGCTGGGCGGCGTGGAAGTGACGGGAACGACGCTGAGCCATGCCAAGGAAATGATCACCATGGCGGAGACTCGAAAATTTGCCGGGTAAGGGCGAAAAAGTTCAGGAATGACGCGGCTTATTCGGAATCATTTTCAGTAATAAAACAATAGGCACGGGGTTAAAGTATAGGTACGCCGACGACGAAAAGGAGCGTGATGTGCTTGAACCCCGGCAGCCTCAAACGTTTATTTGGACTCATTTTAGCTTCATCGCTTATTTTCTTCTCCTTCACCGCCCCTTTCCGCTGCCTTGCCAACTTTCCCAGGCAGCTCGATATGTTTTCCGGTCAAGACGCCAAGCTCAATTTGGATATGCCCGTCATGGGCCGGATCACCGTAAGCGATCCTTCGATTGTACAAATCAACGGCTCTAACCGGTATTCTTCCCAATTCAACCTGAAAGAACCCATTCGATTAAAGTCCGCCCATGCCGGACAAACGGAAATGCGCGTCAACTTGCTGGGCAAGATCCCCTTTAAAACGGTAAAAATCAACGTCATTCCCGATCTCAAAGTGATTCCCGGCGGTCAGACGATTGGTGTGAAACTGAAGTCGGAAGGAATTATGATTGTCGGTCATCATATGGTAAATGTTCCTGGGAACAAAAAGGTGTCGCCTGGTGAAATGGCCGGCATTCGGGTAGGCGACACGATACTCAGCATTAACGGCGTATCGGTGAACGATGTTTCTAAAGTATCGGGCTTTGTCAATACGGCCGGCAAGACCAAACAACCTCTACGGCTTATTGTAAAAAGACGCGGAGAAACGATGAAAGTGAATCTGAATCCGGTCTATGATGAGATGGAGAAAAATTACCGCCTCGGCCTTTACATTCGCGATTCGGCAGCAGGTGTCGGGACGTTGACGTTTTACGCCCCTGAGCAGAAGCGCTACGGCGCTTTAGGACACGTGATCAGCGATCTGGATACCCAGATGCCCATTGCGGTCGGGAGCGGCGAAATCGTCCATTCCATCGTCACATCCATATCCAAGAGCCAAAATGGAGATCCCGGCGAAAAAATCGCCAACTTTTTCAGGGAGAGCCGCAAGCTTGGCAACATTGAAAAAAATACGGCTTTCGGAATCTTCGGCAGAATGGCCAGCGTTCCGGACTTCGGCGTAGAGAATCGAGCCATTCCCGTTGCCCTCGCACATGAAGTAAAGGAAGGCCCTGCTCAGATTTATACAGTGGTAAACGGCCAGAAGGTGGAAAAATTCGATATTCGGATCACCAAGGTGGCCCGGCAGGATTATCCGGCTACAAAAGGGCTGGTAATCAAGATAACCGATCCCCGTTTGCTTGAACAAACCGGAGGCATCGTTCAAGGGATGAGCGGCAGCCCCATCATCCAAAATGGAAAAATCATCGGAGCCGTAACCCATGTCTTTGTTAACGATCCGACTTCAGGCTATGGCTGCTTTATCGAGTGGATGCTGCGGGATGCAGGGCTCATGAGTCGATCCACCTTGTCGCAACAAGCCGGATAAAGGGAAACCCCGCTCAAGCTTTGGCTTGGAAGCGGGGTTTTGTCTTCTTTTTTCTCAAAGGATGTCGTTCTGTTATCATCCTTGTCGAAAAAGTACGAAAATTAAAATAAATTATTCATTATAACCTAATTATAATGAATAATAAAGAAAAATGTTTTTCGACAGAAGGAATTGTATTTTACTTGTCGAATATGTGTTACTAGAAAGATTTGTAAATGGATTTGGACCCACTAAAAAGGAGGATCAGAACGTTGCAAAAGATTGATGTGCTTTTGGCTGATGACAACCGGGAGTTTACAGCTTTGCTTGCGGAGTTTATCAATGAACAAGACGACATGACCGTCGTCGGGATCGCTTATAACGGGAACGAGGTTCTCCGTTACATGGAACAGGCGAAGAAAGCTCCAGATGTGCTCATCCTGGATATCATCATGCCCCATCTCGACGGATTGGGCGTGTTGGAGCAACTGAGGGAATCGAATTTGAATCCGCAGCCGAAAGTCATCATGCTGACCGCCTTCGGTCAGGAGAATATCACCCAGAAAGCGGTGCAGCTCGGAGCTTCGTATTACATATTGAAACCTTTCGATATGGACGTACTAACGAACCGAATCCGTCAGCTTGTGGGCAACAACGTGCAATCCTCTATCACCACTTCTCACATATCCGCTCAGAAAACCAATGTCATTCAACTGGGCAAAACGAAAAATCTGGACGCCAACATCACCAGCATCATCCATGAAATCGGCGTGCCGGCTCATATCAAGGGATATCAATACCTGCGGGAAGCCATCACGATGGTGTACAACAACATCGAGATTCTCGGCGCCATCACCAAGACGCTATATCCGGCCATCGCCGAGCGTTACAAGACGACGCCGTCCCGTGTGGAACGCGCCATTCGCCACGCCATTGAAGTGGCCTGGACCCGGGGCAACATCGACAGCATCAGCTTCATTTTCGGCTACACGATCAACATCAGCAAATCGAAGCCGACCAATAGCGAGTTCATCGCCATGGTCGCCGACAAGCTGCGGATTGAGCATAAGGTGAGCTGAACGAAGAGGTGACGTGGGGTTGAGCGTGTCAATAGCAAATGCAGGGATGGCGAAAAATATCCGAAAACGGGTGTTTTAAGCCGATAAACTTCGAAATAATAAACCAACCAATACCGCTTATTTATTGGGTTTACAAAAACCTATGAATGGCGGTATTTGTGTTGACCGGATATGAATTTCAATTGGATAATTTCATGCTTTATTGTCGGGGGATGAAGGAGGGCCCCGGTGCGCAGAGTTATGCCAGCCGTCGAAGGAAGGTCCTCTCCGAGAAGGCGGAGGCGGCAAGTCGTCCGCCGTTCCGTTGGATGCCGAGCCGGAAGACGAATACGGCATCGGAGGCAGATCATCCGCCTTATGGCCGCTCTGATAGGCTATCACGAAAGCGTTTGCTGCTGTTCAAAAAAACCTCACATCACTTGTTATATATGTCAGTTTAGCTGTCATAAGTTCGTTGACATATTTCTTAACACCGACTTATAATGTGAAATGCGCCACAATAAGAAAACGCTTGTAAGGAGTGATTACATCATGGACATCAGTCCCCAACAGATTTCCCAGGGACTGGATACGATCTGGGTCGTCTTAACCGCAGCCATGATTCTCTTGATGGAAGGCGGCTTCGCCCTTTTGGAAGCGGGCTTTGTCCGCCAGAAGAATGCGGTCAGCATCATTATGAAGGTGTTCGTCGACATCGTCTTCGGCGCCCTGATTTTCTACATATTCGGCTTCGCCCTTATGTACGGGAAGGATGCTTCCGGACTGATCGGCACTACCGGTTTCATGTTGAAAGGAGATCTCTCCCACATCAAGCTTTCCATCAGCCACGATACGTACTGGCTGTTTCAATGCGCCTTCGTCATTGCCGTCATCTCCATCGTCTCCGGCGCGGTGGCGGAGCGGATCAACTTCCGTGCCTACATCCTTTATACCATCGTCATGACCGGCCTGCTCTATCCCACCTCCGGACATTGGATCTGGGGTACGGGCGGTTGGCTCAACAAGTTGGGTATGATCGACTTCGCCGGATCGGCGGCAATTCATGCACTGGGAGGCTTCGCCGCCCTTGCAGCTGCAATCTTCATCGGACCCCGGATCGGGAAGTTCTCCTCTAGCGGCACGGCGAACATCGTTCCGCCTTCCAACCTGCCCCTCGCCTCCGTCGGCGCCTTCATCCTCTGGTTCGGCTGGTTCGGCTTCAACGCCGGCAGCACCTTAAGCGCGAGCAACCCGGCCATCGGCCATATCGCCGTAACGACGATGCTGGCCGCCTCGGCAGGAGGAATGACCTGCATCCTGTTCACCATGTTCCGCTACCGCAAGGCAGACCCGCCTATGGTCATCAACGGAGCCTTGGCCGGCTTGGTGGGCATCACCGCCGGCTGTGCCTTCGTAACGGATACCGCCGCCATCCTGATCGGCGCCGTCTGCGGCTTGGCCATGGTCTTCGCCACGGAGTTCCTGGAGGGCCGCCAGGTGGACGACCCGGTAGGCGCCTTCGCCGTGCACGGCGTCAGCGGCAGCTTAGGCACCTTGGCCGTGGGCCTGTTCGCGACACCGGCCTTGACCAAGGGAACCGGCCAAGGCTATTACGGCTTGTTCTATGGCGGCGGCTGGAAGCTGCTTGGCGTACAAGCTTTAGGGCTGGCCACAGTCGCTGTATGGGGCTTCGTTCTTACCTGGATCGCCTTTACCTTGATCAACCGCATCGTTCGCGTTCGCGTCAGCCGAGACGAGGAGCTGGTCGGTCTGGATGTGGGCATACATGGCGTTCCGGCCTACAGTCAAGATCATGACTTCATCGATGTAGACAGTCTGAGATCATGAGATCATAGCGATCTGGTTTGGCAAAAGAAAGAGCCGGTTGTAAAGGCGACTACCGCCTTCTTCAACCGGCTTCTACTATGCTGCATATTACATATTCGAGATGATCTGATTGCGAATTTCTTCCGGCAGATCTTCTTTCTTCAGCGGATTCTGGGCCAGCGCCTCCTGGACGGCTTCAATCTCCGCACGCAGCTTCCGAACCTGCTCCATCGGCTTCTTCACATAGTGAATGTATTCGACGGCCAGATGATGATCCGGTTTCTTGCCGGACAGCATGCGGCGCAAGGGCGACATGGTTTGGTAGGCGCGTTCTTCCGCGGCCTGCTTCTTCTCGTAGCGTTCAACAACCTGTGTAATCTCATCGATCTGCTGCTGCTTCCGGGCGATATAGGCTTCCAAGAACGGCAGAAGCTCTCCGGGTTTGCTGGATATGGGTCGAGGAAGGGAATAATCCGCGATAAGCGCGAATATCATGATAGCTCACCTGTCTTCATATGTGAAGTATAATTACACTATGAATAGTTTACACCATTCTAGCGAGGATGAAAACCCCTAAAATTTAACCCGAACCCGAGGAGCAACAGCTTCCGAACAAGAAGAAAGGGCCTCACCTGCGCCCGTAAACGGCAGGGACAGGTGAAGATAACGATTACATTGCCGACTATATAGAAAACTGCTTTATTGCCATCCAAAAGGTGTGCTCCGATGCCGTCTTGCATCATATACCAACTCACTTATCAAAAGAACATCAGACAAACTCCGTTTTGCTCTGATTGCCTTCCTTGCAACATACAGTTACGGTTTGTCGAACATTGAGCGGTTTGTTTACTTCTCGTTCAATTCGTCAAATGAGATTAAACTGGATGCAATACAAAGACCGTTATTCCGATAGTCCGTTCTTAATTCCAACAACTAGAGGAACACAATTGGAGATTGGGAACTACGAAAGGGCATTGAGGGAAGCAGGAGAACGGGTAGGAGTGCGACTTTATCCGCATCAATTAAGGTCAAATTTCGCGAAGTATTACATTTTGAATAATGGTGATTGGTTCAGCTTATGCCGCAATTTAGGGCATAGCTCCGTGGAAGTAACCAAGTCCGCATACCTTGACTTCACCGATGAAGAGATCGGGAGGAACTATATTGGCTATAGAATTGATGCAGATCATCCACATTGGAGCTGATGGAGGCTGGCAAACCGGTGTTGTTATTGTGCAATCCACATGTCGGATATATATTGCCTGGTACTGAACATAGCGTACGGCAAGAAAAAGTAGCCTTTATCTCCCCAGCCTGCACCCCACGAATTGCGGACGATAACCACACGCTTCGTGTCGTCATAACCGACTGCAAGTACGGCATGACCGCCTAGATATTTTTCCCCCGCTCCCGGCATGGGTACGATCCCTGTATTAGCCACGCTCTGAGACTCGAAAGACTCATAAACCGCGATACCCAAAACGACAGGTTTATCAACAGCCAAGGCGCTTTTTAAGCTGCTCAGATTCGTTACGCGGTGATAGGTGCTAAGCCGATATTTCGGCGCATCAGCGTCTGCCTGCGGGGATGGTTTCTTCGTGAAGTTTTTGATGATGTACGGAAAGTCTTTTTCCAAAGCACAGCCGACAGAGGTAATCACTTTCATTCCGTCGCGGAGTGACGCACCGCTGTCCTCGTTAATTGTACCTTCCCGTTCACGCTCTTTATAGTAAAAATAAAGGCGGGAAAGCTGAGTATCATTTCCCATTTGGTGCATGTAATACTCCCGTAACCCAGAAACAATCGCATTAGCCGTGCAAGAACCTAGTTGCCCTTGGTCAACGATAGGTTGGAAATGCGGGCGCAAGTCCACAATTGGCGGGATTGCGATGTGGGTGGCATGGTTAAAGATATAATCCCTTGAATCATCAGCGTCTTTCTTTAACGAATAAACAATGTTACTCATTAGAATCGCTCCTTCATCACTTTGAAATCGGATAATAATCTCTATGAAATAATGGATGTTATTCTATTTGACAACATATTCGATAACTTCGTTCTGGTGTCCCCAAATTGACGTAGTGCCTCTCTCACTGCTAGGATGAGAACAATTGATTTACGCCGCTTTATGTCCTTCCGTTTTATACTTCACCCGGTTTCCCCCGGATTAGGTGGACCATGTTCATCCAGCGACTTTCCGAGCTGACGATTTCGATTCCGGACTGGTGCACCAATGCAGGAATGTTTCTTGTAAAATGACAGCCGACGGTTCGGTGCAGGAGAGGGTCGAGAGTTCGTTGGATGAGGGAAAGTGGTAAATTGGTGCTGATACCGTGCTCCATCAGCAGGATTTGTCCATCAGGCTTGCACCACCGGTTGATCTTTTCCAACACAACGGAAGGGCGCTCGTAGCTGCACATGGATAGCGTGGATACGATGGTGTCGAAGGACCGGTCGGGAAATTGCATCTCTTCCATGTCCATGCAGTGAAATTCTACATCTAGCCTATACCGGGTTGCGGCTTGGCGCTTTATCCAGCATAGCGGAGCTGAAGTCGGCTGCGGTGATTCTGACGGACGGAGGATAAAAAGGAAAATTGGCTCCTGCTCCAACCGCAAGCTCAAGTACGCGGCCTTTGGCATGAGCAATCAAATGTTGACGCCATAACTTCTGCTGGAGGCTTTCCCGGGACTTGTCGTATTGATCGGCTTGTTTGTCAAATATGCGGATTCGTTTCGCTTTTTCCATGGCTTGCACCTCTGGGATCAGAATGAATCGGAGATTGAGAAAAATCGACCATGTGAACGATGTCGCAACATTTACTCCATGTACTGGGTTTTACGGGGGAACGGGTATATAGTTGCACTAGCAATTTTACATCGGAATAGGATCTTCGGGATGGTAAAGACTTTTACCTTTGATAAAATAGAGGCGCCCACTAACGAGACCCTGTCGGGAGATTTCGTTGGTAGGCGCTAGTTCGATTATTTCTCGCCAACAAGTTTGAAATTGCCGGCAGTTGAATTGCCTATGGGGAAATTCTTGATCGTTAGGGTAATGGGAATCGAATTATCCCATTTTGGCAACTCTTCAGGAGCATTCTTCGAGTAACAATTCTTGACTGCGTCGATTATCGCCTGGCTTTTCGCTCGCAATTCGCGGTCGGAAAGATCGAAAGCACCTTTTCCCGTGTAGTGATGAGCCATCGGTGGTTGAGTATTGATGTCAATGATAACGTCCAATTCTCCGCTGTTATCCGAACTTAGGAATATCTTGTCTACATAGAAATCATCCGTGACGATTCCGCCTTCTATCTCGTGTTCAATTATGCCCAGATAGGCGCTTTTTGCGATTGAATCCGTCCTGTCATTCATATTGGAAAGTTCTTTTGCATTATCGGTTTTGTAGGTGTCGATCTTTCCGCTAAGATCCGTTAATGTCGTGCTCATCTTATGCAATTCGGTTTGCTGCGAATCGAAATCCTTTTGCAGACGCATATTCATCGCGAAGAGATAACCGGCGCTGGCAAGCGCCAAAACCGCGATGACTAGAACGGTGATGAAAAATGGTTGCCGGATTAGAGGTTTTTGTTTTTCCACTGCTTGCGCATCCTGCAAAGCCGTACTCGATTCCAATTCTAAATCCATCCAACACTCTCTCCTTATGGGGTCTTATGCAGTATATAATAGCTTTATTTCGACAAGAATCATCCAGATCCTTCCTAAATGGGGAAAATGGTCCTGAATCTCCGACCTTCTATCGTGGGGCTGAAGTCAGTCTTTCCAGGGAAGAATGTGATTGTGAAAAAGGTTACAATGTGAACGAATTCGAAACATTATGCTAAACCACTGGATTTTGTGGGCATATGGGTTTATAGTTGCTAAAGAAATATTACATCGGAATAGGATCTTCGGGGCAGGGTGAAATTCCCGACCGGCGGTGACGCTGTTCTTTAGCGAAGCCCGCGACTCTCACGTTGCTTAAGTGAGATTGATCTGGTGCAAATCCAGAGCCGACGGTAAAGTCCGGATGGAAGAAGATCGTCAAATGAAGCTTACTGGAATCCTGATTCCAATATAGGTTTCTATTGATCGGCCCCGTTTTGCTTTACGCGAAACGGGGCTTTCTCTTCGTCTTCGCGAAAGTTCCGGTTTCCGCAAAAGGAGATCATCTAGATGAACACTGTTTCCGCAGCACATGTTGTGAAAGCTCCAAGAATTAGTCGAGAATTTTGGTTCGTTGTATTGGGAGCGGCTTTATGGGGCGTCGATCCGTTGTTTCGGATCTTGCTTTTAAAAACTTTCACTTCCGCGCAGATTGTTTTGCTGGAGCATGTTGTCTTGTTTCTTGCCGCGGCGCCTGTTCTTTGGCGGCATCGCGACGACTTGAAAAATGTCGGCTTCAAACAGGTCGGAGCGCTACTGTTCGTTTCTTGGGGTGGGTCGGCTCTGGCAACGGTTCTGTTTACTTCCGCATTGTCAAACGGGGATCTGAATGCCGTACTTTTGCTGCAAAAAGTTCAACCGCTTTTTGCGATTTTGCTGGCGCGGATCTTGCTTAAAGAGATTTTGCCCAAGTCCTTCGGTTGGTTGTTACTCATTGCCCTCGCCGGTACGTATTTACTGACCTTCGGCTTCACAATGCCGTTCGGCAACGGAGGCGGATTTGTCAAAGCAGGCAGCCTGCTTTCCCTCGGCGCAGCCGTATTGTGGGGCGGTTCTACGGTAATGGGCAGGTTTTTGCTCAAGAATATGCAGCATGAAACGGTCACTTCTTTGCGGTTTATGCTGGCGCTTCCGCTTTTGGGCGTCTTGGTCGTCTTCGAGCATCAGGCTTGGAGCTTGCCCGGTGGAATGTGGATGGGCGTTGCCGCCTTGTTTAATCTACTGATGCAGGCGCTGTTGCCGGGACTGTTCAGCATGCTGCTTTATTATAAAGGCTTGAGCAAAGTCAAAGCGTCTTATGCGACTTTGGCTGAGCTGAGCTTTCCCATGGTTGGCGTGTTGATCAACCTCTTCGTATTTGGTCAAACCGTCACAATGGTGCAGCTTCTGGGCTTTGCCTTGATCTGGCTTACGTTGTATATGATCTCAACACAGCAGCGGGACGCGGTTGCAGTAGCGTAACATTTTTGTCAGTGTCCAGTTGTTTAGTATGAATGATGAAGTCTCCCGAAGCCGGGAGACTTTTTTTGCTGTATCGTGAAAATTTTTTTAACGAGAGGCTTGCAGGAAAAGAAAACCATGTTAAAATAAATTTAACGTTAAATAAATTTTATCGTATAAGGGGAGTGAGAGGATGGAAACGACTGCAGAGGCTCTACGTGAACAAAAAGGTTCCGGCGGATTTCGCCAACTGCTGCCTAACCGCAGCTACATGACGTTTCTTGCGGCTCAGGCGATTTCTCATTTTGGCGATTCCATCGATGCCATTGCTTACAGCTGGATGGTCTATTTGTTAACCGGCTCCAAGCTGCTGATGGGAACGCTGTTTGCGGTGAATTACATCCCGGCGCTGTTGTTCGGCCTTCCCGCAGGGGTGCTGGCGGACCGTTGGCCGAAAAAAAAGGTCATGCTTACGGTCTACGCGGGCCGTGGCGTGATCGTTGCCCTTACCGCTACGCTTTTTGCACTGAAACTGTTGCAGCCTTGGCACTTGTTTTTATTCACTTTTTTGAACTCAACCTTGGAATGTTTTTCCCGTCCCGTGGAAATGAGCGTCGTTCCTTCCCTCGTTGAAAAGAAGATGCTGCTCAGTAGCAACTCCTTTCTATCATCTGTATCCCGTTCGGCTGAACTGATCGGATCGCTTACGGCCGGACTCTTTATTACCCTCATCGGCATCTCCGGCGCCATTTATCTGGATGCCATTACGTTTATCGCGGCAGGGTTTTTGATATCTTTCATCCGGTTGCAGAAGCAAACCCAGACAGAACCGGAAGACGGCGCCGGAAAATTAAAGATTTACCGCTCAGAAATCGCCGCTGCCTATAAGTTTGTCAAAAACCATCATTTGATTTTGACGACGATTTTGCTCGCGTTCTTCGTCAACTTTTGCTTGGCGCCGATCAACGTTTTGACGACAGTGTATGTGAAGGATTTGCTGCAGACGGGGGCGGAAGGAATGAGCCTTTTATCCGTTTGCCTGCTTCTCGGGATGATCGGCTGCGGAGTGTGGATCGGTCAAAAAGGCGGCCGGTTTAAAAAGAGCTCGCTGATGATCGCCGGGTTGGTTCTCCTTGGGGCAAGCTTCGCCTTGCTCAGTCTACCGCCCCAGTTCTCCGGCACGTTAAGCCTGATCTTAGCCGGTTTGTTCTATGTCGGGCTCGGTATCGGTGTCACCTGCGCTTCGACCCCGCTGCAAACATATGTCATGGAAGTCACGCCCTTGGAGATGCTGGGCAAGGTAGGCGCCTTGATTAGCTTGCTCTGTACGGCATCCCTGCCACTTGGCAGCCTCATGACCGGAGCGGTGTCCTCCATCGTCAGCATACCGGTTTTCTATTGCAGCATGGGCGTACTGATCCTCATTCCTTCACTCATGATGTTGCGAAACAAAAAATTCCGCAGCGTATGAATGCGGCCAACTTCACCTTTTGTCATAGCTTTTGAACAATAGGTGGAAAGGCCGTATAATGAAAGGGAATGTGGAGACTTTTTTACAGCAAGTGATGAGGTGCAACTATGGAAAAAATGGTTCTCACCAGCCTTGAGGATATCAAAGTGTATTCCGATCCGTACCGATTGCAAATTCTGTATGCTTTTGACCGGTTCAGACGCCCGGCGACGGTGAAAGAAATAGCCGATGCAATGGGAGAAGTTCCGGCGAAGGTTCACTATCACGTGAAGAAGCTGGAGAAAATCGGCATCCTTAAAATGGTGGCAACGAAAGAGATCAACGGAATTATCGCCAAATATTACGAAGCTTTCGACGGGCAAATCCATATTTCCCATACAGACATGGCCGATCCGCTGCGAAAGGTCATCGCCTCCGAAGCGCAAAAAGTGCTGAGCAGCGTTTTTGAAGAAGCCAGGCAAAAGTTCGTCCGCAACACCAGCGGCGAGAAGCAGCCCTACGCCAATTTAACCAATAAGCTGCTGTTTATGACCAAAGAAGAAGCGATGGGCTTAATGGATCAAATCCTTACCTTATGCCAAGCTTATGAGAAGAAAAGGGAAGATGTCGAGACGGATACGTTCGATCTCATGATGGCGATTTCCCGCGAAATGCCGACTAAGGATGCGTAATAGATAAGCTTTTGAAACGCCTAATCAGCGGGTCCCATGAGATGGACTCGTTAGAGGCGTTTTTTTGTGACACATAATGTCTTGACAATTATACTGTATTACACGGATAATACAGTAAACGAATGAGGCGGTGAGACCGGTGATTTCCTTTCATGATGTGAAACTGAATACGAAGGATCCGGTGTACCTGCAAGCCGCCATGCATGTAAAACGGCAGATTTTGCTGAGGCAGGCGGTCACTGGCGACAAGCTGCCGTCCCGGCGGGAGATCGCCGCCCAATTGGGCATCAACCCCAATACGGTGCAAAAGGCGTTCAAGCTGATGGAGGATGAGGGGTATGTCCGCACCAACAGCACGCAAGGAAGCGAAATCTATGCGGATGCCGAGATATTGGAGCGTATCGAAACAGAGCTGACCCGGGACTTGGTGAAGGATTTCATCGGTTCGGCGAAGGAAATCCAGCTGCCTTTTCAGAAGGTGATTCAAATGATCAGCGAGCTTTGGGGATAGGCGGGACGAATGCTAAAAAAATTTTGCAGTCCTTGTATTATGATAATGGTACAAAAGAGGTGCCGAGATGAAATCCTTTTACCGATTGCTTCAACATGAATTTCAACTGCTGTTGCGGCCAGTTCTGGTGCTAATATGCCTGGCTATTTTGGTTCCCTTGCCGCTGCTTAGAGGGGTAACGAAAGGGTTCACCCCCTACGCTCCGAAGATGAGGTACGAGGAATTGTTTGCGTCATCCGGTGCGGAAACCATGTTTTTTGTGATGGTCATATTGTTGTTCGCAAGCTTTGCCGTTGTGTTCTATGGGAGTTATTGGCGCAGCAAGAGCATTTATACGTATTTGTCGCTGCCGGTGCGCCGGGAGTATTTGTACATCGCCAAGCTGCTTGCTTTTGCCATCTGCATTCTCCTCTTGATCGCGGCGGAGTTGATCGGAATTCGCTGGGGTTATTCGTATGCAATCGGCAGGCTGGAAACGGAAAGCGGCAACGCGTTGATGCATAACGGTTTGTTTCTTGCTTTTGTCCGTTCCGACTTTTTTCGCTTTCTGTTTCCCGTCAGTTTCAGCCGGATTTTCTCCAGCTTCTCTCTTATACTGTCGGCGGCGACAGGTACGTATTATGCCGTATTGTGCGAACGGAGCCGGCGGTTTTTCGGACTAGGAGCGGTTGCCGCTGCGTTGTACCTGATCCTTCGCGTCGCAAGCTATCGGCTAAACGAAACGGTTCTATATTACACCGCCAAAAGCTTGTACCCGAGCAGCATCCTGCTCCTGCTTCTGGGTGGTTTCTTTGTTTGGCACAGCATCGTTCTCTATAAAAAAGGGGCAATTGCCTAGAGCATCAGAACGGAGGAATGGCGGATGAATAACAATACGGACTGGAAGAAATGGTTGGGGAGCATCAGCCGTCATGCCGCAATACCCACTTTGGTATTGGCTGTTATAGCCATCGGCGGAATTGGCGGGGCGGTGTACGGCCAAAAGGATCAGAGTTCCTTTTATATAAAGGATATTGCAGGAGACCGGCAGGCCCTTAAGGAAGTGGTGATTTCCGGTGAACTGAAAGACGGGTTTCATTCCAACCGTTTTTCCATTTCGAATGGGCAGGTGTTGGTCGAAACGGACGTTTATGAGCAACCTGAGCAGCCGGATCTATATCGGTATTCACGGGGTGGTTTCAAACGTATCGGCAATCGGGAATATGAAGTACACGGACTTGGCACGTTTTCGATTATGGCGAGGGAAAAAACGCCAGGGGGAAGATATGTTGGCTCTACCTCAGCTGTCCATCCGGCTTTGGTTTTTCCACCAGGTCAATCGGAAAATTCCGCCAGTATCAGCAACGTATTGGAATACGGCCTGGCGGCGAGCGGCGACAACATCTATTTCACAGCGCCGGTAACGTGGGATTATGGCGGCCGGACGGCTATTTACGAGTGGAATCAAAAGGATTTTACGGCTACTGGCGATCCCGCCGATTTGCCCCCTGCCCGTACGGTGGCGGAATGGGACCTGACTCCGGCTGAGGAGGATTCTGTGAAAGCGATGGATGTGTTGGGCCTGGAAGCCGTCGGCGATAAACTCGTGGTTGTCACGATTCAAAACGGGGAACTGCTGCTCCGCGCTTACGACCGTAAGACCGGCAACTTTGCCGGCGAAGATCGGGTGCCTGGAATCGACATCGGTCACAACATCAACAGTGGCGAGAACCAGCCAAAAGGCGAGATGAGCTATGTAAGCGAACCGTACCAGGCATTCAGCGACAACGAGGCGGGTACTCTGACCTTGCTCTTCGATAAGACCGTCATGCCGGAGGGGGCATGGGCGATGAAAATCGTATGCTTTCAGTTTACGAAGGATGGCATAATCACGGCGCAGAACTTGGATGTAAACGATACGGATGTCCAGCAGGATCGGTACTACGGCCAAACTATGATGGATTACCGGGATGATAAGCTATATTGGGTGCGAACTGTTCAGGATAACCGGTTATATGAAGGGGATTATGCCCACGACCAGGTATTGCCCAAACACCTTTGGGTAACCGTGTATAAGGATGGGCAATCGCTCTATAAAGGAGAGTTGGTCACCGATCTCAATGAAGACACGAACGCGTTTCTGACGATGAAGGAATTCAATTACGATCAGATGAAAAACCGCAATTTTGCCAATTTGGCTATAAGCGGGGCCGAATAGGGGGAGCAAGAATGATCGAGCTTCATTATGTGGAAAAGAAATATGTTTCCGGCGAAAGGGCTCTTTACATCGATCATTTGACCTTAAATGCGGGAGAGATCGTTGGCGTCCTCGGAGATAACGGAAGCGGCAAAACGACGATGCTCAAGGCGATGGCGGGGATGGGCGAGCTGACGAATGGAACGATAACCTTTGACGGCAAGCCCGTTTCCGAGAGATATGCCGATCTGGCTTTTATTACGGAGGAGGGCAGTTATCTTCCGCAGATGACGCCTCATGAGTACGGCGAATTTCTCCGGGGTTATTTTCCGAAATTTGATGAAACGTATTATGAAGAGCTGCTTCGCTTTTTTCAGCTCGACCCATCGAAGAAAAACCGTTCCCTTTCCAAAGGTCAGCGGGCCAAGCTGGAGTTGGCTGCCGGCTTTGCCAAACGGGCGACGTATATCCTGATGGATGAACCGTTTCTCGGAATGGACCAAACGACTCGTACCGGTTTTCTTAAAATGATAGCGGCGGGGCTTACAGGAGAGGAGACACTGGTCATCTCTACGCATTTTACCGAGGATTTCGCCAACCTGTTTGACCGGGCTTTGCTGCTTCATCACGGCCGTATTCGGGATAACGTCGCCGTCGACGACCTGCGGCAAGAGGGGAAAACATTGGAGCAATTTTTGGCGGAGAGGCGTGCCATGTGGCTATAAAATGAAATTGTCAGTCTGACCGTTGTCAGCCGGAGGAAGAGTATGATATATTCTTCTCGACACTTATTAAACATATTTAAAAAGTTGTCGGACGAGGAGTTGATCAACTTGGAGGAAGAAATCGAATTTTACGGAATAACGAAACCGGCGAAAGCCGCTATTTTAAAGGGAATACGGGCATGTCTCATCGATAGGGAAAACGCGACGAAGGTGGAACTCAGCCAGAAGCTGGGCCTTAGTTTCCCGACCATAAGCAAATTTCTCGCGGAGATGGAAAAAGACGGAGAGATCGTTTCGGCGGGAATTGATGAATCCAGCGGCGGCCGTCGAGCGCAGCGGTACGCGTACAATCCGGAAAACCGCCTCGGGTTGGCGATCTTTTTGGAAGGAAACGAAACGAATTATTCGATCTTCAATTGCTTTGGGGAAGTTCGCGAGTTGGGGGTTGCACCCAGCTTGTTGAAGGGCGATATCTCCCAATTAACCGGAAAAATCGCGGATTTGATCGCGAGACGCCCCCACATACGGGCGATGGCCGTCGGCGTTCCCGGCTCGGTGGATAAAGGGAGGCTCATCCATATCCCCGGGTATCCCGATTATAACCGCTTTGACTTGAAGACGTACCTGGAAAACCGGTTCGCACTGCCGACTGCAGTGGAGAATGATATGAACGCGGCGGTGCTCGGTTTCTCCAAAAAGCATCCCAGCCGATCTTCCTTAGTTTATTTGTATTCCGGCCTTAACGGACCGGGAGCGGGAATGATCATCAACGGATCGGTGGTGCGCGGCAGCACTTCGTTTTCCGGTGAGGTCAGCTATGTGCCCCAGTACGACCGGTTGAATTTTCATCAGGCTTTGCAATCAAAAATGGACGGAAAAAGGCTCAAGCTGGATGACGACGGGAAGATTGACGCCATCAGCCGCTTAGTGGCTGCCTATACGGCTATCATCAACCCTCATGCGGTCATCCTTAATCAAGAGGAAGTGGATGATAGCATCGTCAGCAGGATTGCCGCAAGAAGCGCCGAGTATATTCCAGCGGAACATCTCCCGCAAATCGAGATCAGCAACTGGGAACAGGACTACTTGGAAGGGCTGAAAAGCATCGCCTTAGACCTCGTGATATCGGAAATAGCAGAGAAGCGGGAAGAAACGAACATCGAGCCTCACTAAACTTATACAAAAGGACAGATCAACGAACATGGCGACTTTTTTTCTGATTATCATCTATTTGGCATTTATCAGTTTGGGCTTGCCTGATTCTTTGCTGGGAACGGCTTGGCCCGTCATGCAGCCGGAGCTGGGAGCGAGCCTGGACACTGCCGGCCTGCTGTCTATGACGATTGCGGGTTGCACGATCATCTCCAGTCTCGCCAGCGCCAGAGTGCTGAAGCGATTCGGCACGGGCATGGTTACGTTTGTCAGTTGCCTGCTGACGGCCGCCGCACTCTTCGGATATTCATATGCACACTCTTTGTGGCTGCTTGTCCTGATGTCCATTCCTTTGGGCTTAGGCGCCGGGGCGATCGATTCGGGTTTGAATAATTACGTGGCTACCCATTATAAAGCTCATCATATGAGCTGGTTGCACTGTTTTTGGGGTGTGGGAGCGACCTTCGGTCCGATCATCATGGCCGGGTTCATTTCCGGAGCGGGCACTTGGAGAGACGGGTATTTAACCATTGCGGGCGTGCAGGGCGTTTTGGTGGTCATTCTCTTTTTCGCGCTGCCCCTGTGGAATAAAGTGGCCAGCTTAAGTAGCGGAGCATCCCAAACGCATGAAGCTGTCAGTACGGAAGAAGCGATTGCTGAAATGGCCGCAAACCCGGAAAAGCCCCTGCGCATCAAAGGGGTGAAGATGGCCATGCTTGTCTTCCTGTTCTATTGCGGCGTGGAAGCCGGGGTCGGTTTATGGGGAGCGAGCTTTCTCGTGGAAAAGAAAGAACTGGCGGCTTCATCTGCCGCCCACTGGATTTCTCTGTACTATGCAGGGATCACCGTCGGCAGATTCATAACCGGTTTTATTACCCTCAAAATGAGCAATAAGGCGCTGATCCGCTTGGGTCAAACTATCGCCCTAACCGGTGCCCTGCTAATGCTGCTTCCGCTGCCGGAAGGCTTTATGCTGGCTGGCCTCATCCTTACGGGGTTGGGCCTTGCGCCGATTTTCCCCTGCATGCTTCACGAAACGCCGGTGCGCTTCGGCAAGCGCCATTCCCAGGCGATCATGGGCTATCAGATGGCTTTTGCCTATACCGGAAGCACGTTTTTGCCGCCACTTCTCGGTCTTACCGCTTCCTACACGACCATCGGCATCTTCCCCTTCGTTATCGCGATTTTGGCTGCCGCTATGTTTTTGGCCGCGGAGCGATTGAACGGGCTTATGCAGCGAAAGCAAAATCCGCATTCCAAAGCGCTCTGATTCTCCTGTCAGATGAAGCAGGTTTGTGACGTTATAGGTAGAATAAGGAAAGAAATTAATTGAAAAAAAGGCGGACGGAACATGGCGCGGGAAAATGCGGTGATTACGACTATTTTTGCGGAAGTGGGAAAGATGGTGATTGGCCAGGAGCAGGGGCTGCGGATGATGGTGGCGGCGCTTTTGGCGGAAGGTCACGTGCTTTTGGAGGATGTGCCGGGAACAGGGAAGACGACGCTGGCGAAGTCGCTGGCCCGCACTTTTCAAGCCCGGTTCAACCGGGTGCAGGCGACTCCCGATCTCTTGCCCCAGGATTTACTGGGAGGGCTTGTTTATCGCCCGCAAACGGGCGAATTTGAGCTGCGTAAAGGTCCGATCTTTACGCAGTTTCTTTTGTTCGATGAAATCAACCGGGCTACGCCCCGTACGGCTTCCGCGCTGCTTGAGGCGATGGCGGAGGGTCAAGTGAGCCTGGATGGCCAAACGGAGAAGCTGGAGGAACCGTTCTTCGTCATCGCGACGCAAAATCCGCTGGAATCCCAAGGCGTATTCCCTCTGCCGGAAGCTGGTCTAGACCGGTTTCTCGTCAAAGTGAAGCTGGGTTATCCCGAGTTGGCTGAAGAATCTCGCATTCTGGAGCGTTTTCGCGGGGATAACCTGCCCGAACAGCCGGAAGCCGTCGTCACTCCTGAGCAGCTTAAGGAATTGCAACAGCAGTGCCGGCGAGTGCGGCTGTCCCCGGATGTGGAAACGTATTTACTCCAGCTCGCCCGTCGAACGCGGGACGGGAAGACTTTCACAGTCGGGGCGAGTCCCCGGGCTAGTCTGGCGCTGATGGCGCTATCTCAGGCGCTGGCTTGGATAGACGGCCGGGACTATGTTACGCCGGACGACATCAAGGCCGGGATCGTGCCGGTGTTTGCTCACCGGGTTCAGCTCACTCCGGAACGGCGGGCTAAGGGTGAAACAGAGGAGTCGGCGCTTACGGCGATATTGCAACAGCAGCCTGTGCCGGTGGAACTGGAGCAGTCGCGCTAACATCGGGAGGTTGATGGGCTGTGTTTTCACCTTTTTTATTGTGGATCATACTCACGCTTTTTCTTTATGCCGTGTGGCAGGTACCGGAAGTCTTAGGGAAACGGGTATATCCTCAGGTTCGTCTTGACGTGGAGGTGGAGCAAGACGTGGTGGATGTCGGCGAAGCCGTCATCGTTCGCTGCCGCTTGTCCAATCCGACCCGGTTTCCTTGCGCCCGCATAAAGCTAAACTTTCTCTTGCCCCAAGAATTAGGCGGCGCCGGATCGGATGATGACCGCATCGGGCTGGAAACCTATCTATCTTCCCGGCAAAACGCAGAGCTAGTTTTTACCGTTCATGCGATGGAACGCGGATTGGCGCGGCTAAACGATGTGACGCTGGAATTTACCGATGTGTTTGGGCTACGCAAGTCGGAGCGGACCGTGTTCACCGGAGCGAAAGTCATCGTCCGGCCGGAACGCGGTCAGCCCCTTCCCGTGGCGAACGCTTTTCACGAGCTGTTGGGTGAAATCCGCACCAGGCGGTTTTACCAGGAAGACCCGAGCTTGTTTACCGGCATTCGGCCTTATCAGCCGGGAGATGCGTGGCGGAATGTGAGCTGGCTTGCCACGGCAAGAAGTGGGGAATTATTGGTGAAGCAGTTCGGGTATACGACGGCATCTCGGGTGCTGATTTTGCTAAATGGGCAGATGCACAACCAATATTGGAGGCTGGCGCCGAAAGGCCAGACGGACATCCTGTGCCAGCGTCTGGTTCAAATCGCCAGCAGCCTGTGCGGCGAAGGGGCTGCTGTAGGCTTGTTGACCAATCTGAAGGACAGCTATACGATGAGTCTATATGAAGCTCCCGCATCCGGCAGCGATCAGCCGATCCGTCTTGCCAACCGTATGGGAGGCTTGTCGCAGTTTCCCATCATGCCTTTGACGGAGTTGATGCATATCACTTCCCGTTATGTTCATGCCGGAGATACGGTCGTTGTACTGACGTCTTATTGGAATGAAGAAGGCGCCCGGGCTCTTGGGGAATGGAACCGGATGCACCGAAACTTGATCGTCTATCGGGTGATCGGCGACGAGGAGTTGCTGCCGTTACCCGGCATTTCCGTCATGACCGAGCGCTTACCTTACAAGGAGAATAGAGATAAGGAGGCGGTCTCATGAAACTCCAAGACAGGCTTCCTTTGCTTTTTGCTCTTCTGGAAGGTGGCGTTATCTGGACTTGGGTGGCGCTCATGACTGGTTATTCCCGGGGGTCAGAGGAACTGGCCGCGCTGGCGGCTTTTCTGCCGTATATGCTTTTCGTCCGTTGGACGATGCAGATCGTCTATGAAAAACGGAACGTTCGAGATGCGGCAATTACCGGAGCGGTACTGATCGGTGCGGCGGCTTTTGCGCTTTTTCTCGGACTCGGGACGGATGCGTTTCTTTTCTGGGCGTTGATGGGCGGGTTATTCTTCGTATACCGGTATGCCGCTTTTTTAAGGGAAGATGAGAAGCTAGAGGATCTGTTCACCAAGCAGTTTCGTTTGGAAATCATCGGGGTTCCCATTTTGTGTGTCATCGGGATTGCAGGCGGCTCTCATAGTCTGACGGTTGGCGCTGCCATTGTCGGGTATTTTCTTTTTCGCGGTCTGTCGCTGGTTCTGGGTCAGAGCTATGAACGGGGAGCCTGGTTTTTTGAAGGCAAAAGCTTTATTTTCGCCGTAGGGTTAACCGCCGTCTCTCTCATCGTGCTGGTCGCTCCCGTCTTCCTGCTGATCCCGCTTGCTTGGGTAAGCGCAGGCATTCTTTATGTGCTGGGTCCTCTGATCCGCGCGGCGCATTTGAGTCTGCCCGAGCATAAGGGGGAGAACGGCGCAGGCAAAACTGCCGATTCCTTGCGCGAACAGTTGGAGCAAAGCCAGTCAAACGGTTCTCATGGATTATATGCGGTTCCCGCGATCGTATGGATTGCCGCTCTTTTCTTTGTTGGGGTCGCCATTCTCATCATCGTATTCCGGAGAGAAAAGCAGGAGGAGAAGGAGGATAAGGTGATGCCGATCGTGGATGTGCGCATTTCTCGCAGCAGGATTCCGGCAAAGCGGAAGGCGATTGCCTTCATGGGAACGGTATCGCCTGTTCGCCTGCTTTATCAGCGCATGCTGCGGGCGATGGAGCAAGCGGGATTGCCTCTGCGTGCTCATGAAACAGCCCGAGAATATGCGTACAGATTGCGTGAAGAAACGGGACAGGCCGGGTCGTCGTTCCATGGGGCCTTGGATGATCTGACCGTTATTTATGAAGAAGCCCGGTATGACACGTCTCAGGAGCAAGCAGGTTTTGGTAGGAACGGACAGGAAGATGGCGGGAACGGAAAGAGCACATCGATCCGACGTGAAGAGAGGGAAATTCAAGCAAAAGCGGCGTTGAACCGAATTTTGGGAGCAGTGGGTGACGTAAAGCAGCATCCTAAAACCGAAGGGGATCCTCATGGATAAAGGATGCGAGAAGCCGGTTTACACGAGTGGATTATATCGAATCAAAAAGCGAGGCATGGAGTAAAATCCTGCCTCGCTTTTTTGCGCGGGCATCAGCCTTTCCGAAAGGACCGCTCATGAAACGCCGTGATGTCCCGGAACAGCGACTTGCCGTCATCGGTAACGCGAAAGTCCGGCGCAAGGGGTAAATATAGCGCCCGGTACGGCTCTGGCACCCATATATAAGAATGGACATAGGAGGTGGGGATGAAGCCGCATCGTTTCCAGAAACGAATCCGTTCCGCGTTCTCCGCCGTATCCTCCGCTTCTGCTTCGATGATCAAGGCAGAGACATCGTGATTTTGCAACGCCCAATCGCGGATCAGGGCGACGAATTGCTGACCGAGTCCTTGCGACCTGTTTTCCCGGGCGACCGCTATATAATCAAGAATAAGTTTCGGTTGTTTTTGCGTATCTGACAATCCTGAAATCGCCATTACTGCAGGTTCCTGCCCCACATAGCCGGCATGCAGATAAGCGATTCCCCGCTCCACCATTTTGCGCAGGATTGCTTCCGGCTTGGCCCCATGAGGGAAGGCTTCCCTGTAAATGGGACTGAGCTTTTTCCAGAGTTCTTCGTTCCATTCCGTATACGTTTCGCATATAAGCTCCATTGTTTCTCCTCCGGCATATCATGATTTCTTTTTACCATCATACCCCTTTTCGGTCTGGCCTACGATGCTTCCCTTGCATAAAAAACTCTGTCGGTACAGAAGGTAAGCAGCGTGGTTTGTTTTACGCAGACTAGGTACCCGAAGATATGAAGGAGTATGAGCGGAAAATGAAACGGATGATTCGGTATATTCCCTTTTTTCTTTTATTGGCGATATTGACGCTAGCCGTTCCGGCGCCAGCGGTTCAGGCGGCACCTGACGATCGGATCGTGATTAAATGCTCGCCGGACGCCTTATACACGACTTCGATGCCGCTGCCGAAGAAGTGGAAGGTTCCCCTGCAAAATCTCCCACAATCCCTTACGGCGGTTGTACCCGTTTCGGATGTCTATTTGCAAACGGCAAAGCGAACTTATGTCCTTGATGAAGATTTCCGATTGTACGATCCAGCGGATTCAATTGTGTACACGCTGCCCGCTGCCATCCGAAAACAACTGCGCAAAGACGCCGCTGCTCTTAAAGTAAAGCACTATGGAAGGCTGATGTCCTGGCAAGAAGCACAAACGGCGATCCCGCGCATGGCCTTCATCACTGTGACGGATGTGGAAACCGGGCTCCAATTCCGCGTGCAGCGCCGGGCAGGCAGCAGCCACGCGGACGTCCAACCGTTGTCCCGGGCGGATACGGCGATTATGAAGGATATTTACAGCGGGGAGTGGAGTTGGAGAAGAAGAGGGATTCTCGTGCAAAAAGACGGCGGCGAAGTTATCGCAGCCTCCATGCACGGTATGCCTCACGGAGGCGACGGCATTCCCGACAACGGATTTGACGGGCATTTTTGCATCCACTTTTTGGGCAGCGTCACCCATGGCAGCGGGAATCAGGACCCGGATCATGAGGTGATGATCCATAAGGCGGCTGGCCAGCTCATTCCTTATGTCCGGCAATTCTCCCCTGAACATTTGGCGCAATTGGTCGTAATCGGTATTAATCAACAGGACGCGGAGCTGTTGTCGGTGTTGTTTGCTGATCGGAACAAAATGGTAACGATAGCCCGGCAGTTGGATTTGGCTCATCTCGGCTCGCTTCGGGATATCTCCATACGCTTAACCGAAACGCCAGAAAACGCTCCGCTTACCGCCGAAGCGGTCGTTCATGCTACGGCCCACCGCAGTGGGGGAAAGCGGCCCATCACCATGAACCTCGGGTTCGCAAGATCGGCTCCCGGCTTACCGTGGGCACTTGATACGATATTGCTCCGATAAAGGAGAGTCGACCTGATTGCACAAATTGATGATGATTCTAATATTCATGTTGACGCTATCGACAAATTTTGCCTATGCCGCTTCAGAAACGTCTTTACCCGCCGCCGCTGCTGCTCCGCCTTCTGCGGCACCTCATTCCTCAAACTCGAAGTCTGCTCCATCTGCTCCGACGGTTCCGTCTCCGGCCTTAACCAGCAGCAACTTGACCATTCAATACGATGATCAAGCATTGATCGTGGAACGGGATCAGCTGCAGTTTCCTTTATGGGGGCTGCCGGATATGGAGGCGGTGGAGCGGCTGACTGCCCGCTTTCGCAAGCAAGTGAATATTGCGCCGCTCAATGCGAAATGGAAGGGCGGAGACCATTTTATTTCCGGTCAAAACGGAAGGCGGCTGGACGATCATGCGTTTACGGAGCAGGTTCTCGGCTTTCTTATGCAAAGTGACTCGGCTACGATTGAAGCTCCGACGCATCTCATCCATCCGAAAGTGACGACGGAGCTGCTTACGGAGATTACGCATAAACCGATCGGCTACTACGTGACCTTCTTTAATTCAGGGAACAAAAGCCGCTCCCATAATATCCGCCTTGCTGCCGAAGCCATCAACAGCGCCGTTGTCTTTCCTGGAGAAACGTTTTCATTTAACGGGTTTCTTGGACCTCGCACGCTGCAAAAGGGTTATAAAAGCGCGCCGATCATCGTCAAAGGGGAAATGGCGGAAGGGGTTGGCGGCGGGATATGCCAGGTTTCCTCCACCCTATTTAATGCGGTGGACCGGGCCGGACTAAAGGTAGTCAGCCGTTATTCCCACAGTCGCAGCGTTTCCTACGTGCTGCCGGGCAGGGATGCGACAGTCAGCTGGGGCGGACCGGACTTCGCTTTTCGCAACGAGTATCATCAGCCCGTCCTTATTCGTGCCATGGTTTCCGGCGGCAGCCTGCATATCATGTTATATTCATCGGAGTCCATTGTAACGAAGCCGAAAAATGTGCCGCCCGCATCGCACCAGCTTCCCGAGGAAGTACCGAACTCCCAGGTGATTCACCCGAAAACGGAGGAGTAGCGGAAGCACGACGCTTGGCCAAATCTGTGAACAAACGTATATCCCGAACTGCCGCAATACCTTAATCTGGAGGATGGTTTGATGATCTTTCGGATAAGGGGCAAATTTCTATGAATCCATACTTCACTTTGCAGCCTGTTGGCAGCGGAATTTGGGCGGTATTTTCTGTACCGGGAAGTGGAAGCGTCGGTAATGCGGCCATCATCGATTTGGGCGGCACGGTGGTTATTGTAGACACCTTTGGGCTTCCCGAAGCAGCATCCTATTTGAAGGAAACGGCGGAGCAATTAACTGGTCAAGCCGTCGATTACGTGATCAATACCCATTATCACGGGGACCATCATTACGGCAACCAAGTATTTTCTGGCATTAGCCGTATTATTTCAACGGAGAAAACGCGGGATTTTCTGACCCGCAACGTTCCGGCAGATTTGGCTTCTTGGCAATCTGGATTGCGAGGTCAAATTGCATCCTTGCAGTCGGTTGCTGATGCTGCAACGGATTTTCGGTTGAAAGAGGCGCTTCACTTCGAGATTTCGGAAAAGACAATCTTGTTGGCAGCAACCCCCGAGATTCGCCGGGTGACGGCTGATCTGACGTTTACCGATGAAATGGTTCTATATGGCAAGGAACGATTGATTCGGCTCATCACATTCGGCGGGGGGCATACCCTCAGCGATGCGATGGTTTATATCCCCGATGCCGGAATGTTAATCGCCGGAGATTTGGTTTTGGGCCGGTTTCATCCTGCCATGCTGCATGGAGATGCGGAAGCCTGGAGAAAGATACTGGATCGGATCGAAGCCGAACTGCTGATCCAGTCCATCATCCCAGGGCATGGTTTTGTGACAGACGGCCGCAGTCTGGAAGAGATGCGACGATACTTGAGGGATATCGAGGATCATGTCCGGCAAGCTGTAACGAGCGGTGAAACGGTTGATTTTTGGCTGGGTCGGGGCATTCCTTCTCTTTATGATGAGTGGCAGGGGTCCCATGTTTACGAATGGAATTTTCGCTGGCTGTATGATCGGATGAAGGAAGGCAGCAATAGTTTGTAGATCATATTGGAACGATCCGCTCTTTAAATAGATGCGGGTCGTTTTTTTATTATTTTACAAATACTTTATGGTTCCGCTACAAAACCTTCAAATGAGGAAAATAATAGGAAAACATTCCCTTTTTATAATCAGACTCGTGAGGAAGGGAGGCATGTCGATGAATCGGGTGGAGAGCGAACTGCCCTTTACGCGGCTGCGGATAAAACGGCGTGTGAAAGCAAGATCCCGATCCAGCCATGCCCAAAGCATGCATCGGTTAAGGTGGAAAGAGAACATGTGGGGGTACCTCTTTTTATTTCCCTCCATCTTGATCTTCGGCATCTTTCAATTTTATCCGATGCTGGAATCGGTCTATTTAAGCTTACATATGACCAGTCCCACCGGAAAAATCGTCGAGTTCGTCGGCTTAAGCAACTTCAAAGAGCTTTTCGCCGGGGACGGATTCGTGGAAAGCCTGAAGGGTACTGGATTATTTACACTATATACAGTCCCAGCTGTGGTAGTCATGGCGCTGTTGTTGGCTGCGTTGACGAACCGCAATACCCGGGGGATGAAGCTGCTGCAGCTTATTTTCTCCATGCCGGTGGCTTTATCGGTGGGCACATCCTCAGTTATGTGGGGCATGCTGTTCCATCCGACGACAGGGATGTTCAATTATTTTCTAAGTTTGCTGTCCATTGATCCGGTGATGTGGTTGACGGACCCGAAATGGGCGCTGCTCTCCATTTCCGTCATGACGATATGGATGAACAGCGGATTTGCCTACATCGTGCTGTTAAGCGGTATGAAAGGAATACCTGCCGATTTGTACGAATGCGCCAAGTTGGACGGGGCTGGATCGTTCACGAGGTTTTTTCGCATCACACTGCCGCTTTTGTCTCCGACGGTTTTCTTTGTCGGCATTATCTCGATCATAGGAGCTTTTCAATCCTTCGGGCAGATTCACATTCTGACAAAAGGTGGCCCCATGCAATCGACGGACGTCATGGTGTACTCCATCTATCAGGAAGCGTTCACCAATTTTCGCTTCGGAACCGGCAGCGCACAAGCTTTGGTGCTGTTTGCCATCATATTGGTTCTTACCCTGCTGCAGTTCCGTCTGCTGGAGAGGAAGGTGCATTACCAATGATTCTCTCTCTGCCGCGTTACGCCGCATCCGTGATTCGTTGGTTGCTTTTACTGGTACTGGGCGTGCTGGTCTTGTACCCCGTCTGGTTTACGATTGTGGCATCGTTCTACACACCCGAGGAAACTGCCGGCTTCCCGCCTCCGTTTCTTCCGGACCGCTTGTATTTCGAAAATTTCGCCCAGGTCATTCATTTAGTGCCCATCGGCAGATTCATCGCCAACAGCTTCAAGATTTCTTTAGCCATTATGCTGGGGCAGTTGGTCATCGCCAGCATGGCGGCCTATGCCTTTTCCCATCTGCGATTCTTCGGAAAATCCTTCTGGTTTGCGCTCTTTCTTTCTACCATGATGATTCCGTGGGAAGTGACGATCATCCCCAACTACTTGACGATGAAACATTGGGGCTGGATGGATTCCTTTCAAGGCTTGACCTTGCCCTTCATGGCTTCCGCCTTCGGCACGTTTCTTCTTCGGCAGTTTTTTCTCCAGCTTCCGGCAGAGCTGTTCGAAGCGGCGCGTATGGACGGCTGCGGCCACGTCCGCACCTTCCTTCGCCTCGTTTTGCCACTTTCCCGCCCGGCTCTTGCGACGCTTGCGGTATATGCGTTCCTGAATGCATGGAATATGTACTTGTGGCCGCTCTTAATGACCAATAGCGAATCGCTGCGGACGGTGCAAATCGGCATCAGCATGCTGCAGTGGGAGGAATTTACCTCGTGGAATTTGGTGTTGGCGGGTGTGACCTTGGTTTTGTTGCCTTCTCTAGTGCTGCTGGTAGCCGGACTCAAGCAGTTAGTTGGTGGGATTACCGCCGGCGCGTTGAAAGGTTGAATGTTCGATTCGGTCCGAAGCGCTACCGTCCAAAGGATGCGTATGCGGCGGTCGATTGATATAAAACGATACTTAGTGGGGAGAGATTGAAGAATGAAAGCTGTAGGCAAAGCACTGTCCATTGTATTGGCGGCAGGAATGGCACTCTCACTAGCAGCATGCGGAGATCAAAAAGATGAAGGCAGCGATGCGTCGGCAGCAACGGCTTCGGCTTCACCTGACAAAACGGCAGCGACAACGGTTCAACCATCAGCATCGGCGGAGCCGACCAAAACGGCTGAGCCGGTTAAGGTCGTCTGGTGGCATTCTATGAGCGGCGAGTTAGGGAAAGCGGTGGACAAGCTGGTGGCGGATTTCAATGTGTCGCACCAGGATGTTCAGGTGCAGGCTGTTTTTCAAGGGACTTATGACGAAAGCCTGAACAAGATGAAGGCATCTATGGACTCCAAGTCGGGTCCGACGATGATCCAGGTCTATGAGATCGGCAGCCGCTTCATGATCGACTCCAAAACGGTGACCCCGATTCAAAATTTCATCGACGCGGAAAGCTTCGATACCAGCTCCTGGGAACCGAACATTTTAAGTTACTACACGCAGGACGGCAAGCTGTACTCGATGCCTTTCAATACCTCGAATCCGATTCTCTATTACAATAAAAACATGTTCAAGGCTGCCGGCCTGGATCCGGAAAAGGCTCCCGCAACCTTTGAAGAGGTAACAGCAGACGCCAAAAAGCTTACGGCAAATGGGAAATACGGCGCTTCCTTCGCCATTTACGGCTGGTTTATGGAGCAGTTTTTTGCGAACCAAGGCGCTGAATACATCAATAACGGCAACGGCCGCACCAGCCTGGCCACCGCATCCAATGCGGCGTCCGACGCCGGCGTCAACACGCTCACCTGGTGGAAAGATCTCGTTGATAAGAAAAACGCTATAAACCTGGGACGAAAAACCGACGACACGAAAAAGGCTTTTGCCGCCGGTCAAGTAGCGATGGTTCTCGACTCTACTGCTTCTTTGCGGGGAATCGTCACCTCGGCGGAAGGCAAGTTTGAAGTGGGCACCGGCTTTTTGCCGAAGCCTGCCGCAGCGGGGGAAGGCGGCGTTATCGTCGGCGGAGCCAGCAACTACATTTTGAACAACCGCCCGGAAGCTGAACAAAAAGGCGCCTGGGAATTCATCAAATACCTCGCCTCACCCGAAGTGCAAGCGGCTTGGCACATCGCCACAGGATATTTTCCGATCACGACTAAAGCTTATGATGTGCAAAGCGTAAAAGACAACATGGCCAAATACCCGCAATTCAAAACGGCTGTCGACCAACTCCATGCCACCAAAATCAGTAAAGCGACCCAAGGCGCCGTGATGGGCGTGTTCCCGGAAGCTCGGCAAATTATGGAGGGTGCCATTGAAGAAGCGCTGAACAACAAGAAATCGCCGAAAGACGCTCTGGATGGCGCCGCCAAAGAGATTACCTCCAAGATCGAACAGTACAATAAATCGGTAAAATAGTAGGACGATGCAGTCCCCTAATAAAAGCCTTGCGATTTTCCGGCTGTTTGCCGATTTCGCAAGGCTTGTTTCTTTTCCTCGGAGCAAAGATTTGGTACGATGGACGAGACGTTTGAGCATATCGTAGGAGACGGCAAAGCCGTCGTTCACCTGTGAAGATTGAGGAGGTTTTTGGTTTTATGATCCAAGTGCTGTTCGTTTGCCTTGGCAATATATGCCGTTCGCCCATGGCGGAAGCAGTTCTGCGGCACAAAATAACGGAAGCGGATCTCGATGACCGGATTCGCGTCGATTCGGCGGGGACGGGCAACTGGCATGTCGGGCATCCGCCCCATAAAGGTACCCGGGATATTTTGAAGAAAAATAACGTGTCCGATTCCGGCATTTTCGCTCGTCAGGTACAGGAGAACGATTTTCGGGATCAGCATTATATCGTTGCCATGGATGCCGCCAATCTGGCGGATTTGCGGCGTATAGCGCCGGCTTCCCATCAAGCCGAGGTTTCCTTGCTGATGGATTATGTGTCAGGCAAGGCGGGGGCGGAAGTACCCGATCCTTATTACACCGGCAATTTTCAAGAGGTTTATGAGATGGTGGATGCCGGTTGTGACGCGCTTTTGGCTCATATTCGGGTAAAAGAAAAGATCTAAAAAAGTTGAACGGAAGAAACGGGTGAAGGAGCGGTGAAACCGATTGTTCTGGTAAAGAATCAGCGGTCGCCTTTGCGATCAGATTCCTACCTTTAAGGAATTGCCTAATCAGGGAATCTGTGCGTGGGCAGCGACTCTCCAGAATAATCAGGTTTTGCAGGGGCTGAATCCATACAATCTTAAGTTCAACTTATTTAATGATGCAAAACGGAATAGGTGATGAGAGAGATGAGCTTGAACAGAGTGGGGATCGACGCGGGAGGTACATTGGTTAAAGTGGCGTACAGCCGGGACGGAGAGCTGCATTACCGGAAGTTCCCGTCGCGTTATTTGGCGGAAGCGGCCGCTTGGGTAAAGGAATATGTTCCGGAAGCGGCGGTATGCGCCACTGGCGGCAAGGCGGAGTGGCTGCAATCCATGTTCGCACCCGAACAGTGCAGCATCCTTCCCGAATTTACAGCGACATGCAGCGGCGTTCAGCACCTTTTGAGTCTGACCAAAAATCCGCCGGAATCCTACATCTTAACGAACGTTGGAACGGGAACGTCCATCCATTACGTGGAAAAAGATACGCAAATCCGTATCGGCGGAACCGGCGTGGGCGGAGGAACGATGATGGGACTTGCCGCTCTATTGACGGGCGTGGACGACTTTTCCCAAATGGTGGAGGCGGCCGCAAAAGGCAAACGCAGCATCGTCGATTTGTTGGTACAGGACATTTATGAAGGATCGACGCCGCCGATCATTGGAGATTTGACGGCTAGCAATTTCGGGAAAATCCCGCTAGGCAAAGGGGACGGAGTTTCACGGGAGGATATGCTGGCCGCGGTCGTCGGTTTGGTCGGGGAGACGGTTGCGACCACGAGTATTTTCGCTTCCGGCCAGTACGGAACGTCGGACATCGTTTATATCGGTTCCACTTTCGCCGATAATCCGGTTTTGCAGGAAGCGGTAGCGGGCTACACCCGCTTTAAAGAGGCGAACCCGCTGTTCGTGGAGCATGGCGAATACAGCGGGGCCATCGGCGCGCTGCTCGCTTGCCAATCTTGATCCTCTAGGAGGTAATCAGTCGTGAATATTTTCATCACCGGGGCAAGCCGTGGATTGGGCTTATCGTTGGTTGAACACGGACTAGCAAAAGGACATCGCATCGCAGCGGCAGTCCGTGATCCGGATTCGCTTTCGGTACGCTTTCAGGAACTAGAACGGAGTTATCCGGACAAGCTGCTCATCGTCCGCATGGAAGTAAAAGATGAAGATTCGGTTCGTGCGGCATCGGAACAGGTGCGGAAACAATGGGGAACCGTGGATGCCCTAGTTAACAATGCCGCCGTGTTGTTGGGACGGGAACAGCTCTTGGAAAACCTGTCCCTCGCCGACATGGAGGAGACGTTCCAGATCAATCTTTATGGACCCGTTCGGGTGTGCAAGCACTTTTTACCGCTCATCTCTGCCAGTGGAGACAAGGTGATCGTCAACATCAGTTCGGAAGCGGGAAGCTTCGCGAATGCTTACGGCGGTGATTATTCCTACGCCTTGTCCAAAGGCGCCTTGAACTTGTTCTCCGAGCATCTGCGCCGGTACACCACCGGGCGGGGCATCCGGGTATATGCCGTGCATCCCGGCTGGATTCGGACGGACATGGGCGGCGCTGCCGCTCCCGGCGATCCCGCGGAATCGGCCAAAGGAATACTTGCTCTTATCGAGGGTGAGGTCATGGCAGGGAATGTAGGCGTCTTCATCGATCATCGGGGAGAACCGATGGCTTTTTAATCTTGTTGGGGAGGCGGATTCTTAAGTGCAATTGGAAACCGAGCGGCTAATCATCCGCGAATATGAAGCGGCAGATGTCGATGCCATGCAGCGATACTGCGCAGATCCGGAAGTGCTCCGGTATACACTATGGGGACCGAACACGCCGGAGATGACCCTTAACTTCATTAATATGGCAGCGGACTATCGGGCAGAATCCCCCCGTATGAAATACGAGGTGGCTTTGACGCTCAAGGATAGCGGAGAACTCATTGGGGGTTCAGCGTTATACATAACGGGATTCAACGGGGAGATCGGGTACACGCTCAACCGAAGCTTTTGGGGCAAGGGTTATGCCAGCGAAGCTGCGGATGCGCTTCTTGCTTATGGGTTTGCCCATCACGGGCTGCACCGTATCTTTGCGACCTGCCGCCCGGCCAATGCCGCTTCCGCTGGCGTCATGAAACGAGTGGGTATGACCCGTGAAGGCCGAATGAGGGAGCATCTTTGGGCGAAAGGGCAATGGTTCGATTCGGAGCTGTACTCCATTCTGGTACATGAGTACGCGGGGAAACAAAAGGCGTAAAGCGAGGGACGTTTTCATGGAACTGCTTGCTGAAATCGGCGAAGAAGTGTTAGAAGTCGAACATTTGCCCGTTTCGGGCAGATATGGCGTTAGAAAGGCGTCCCGGGCCATCGTCTTGAACAGCGACAACGAAATCGCCCTGCTCTATGTGGCAAAAAGAGACTATCATAAACTGCCGGGAGGCGGCGTTGAAGAGGGGGAGGATGCCCTCGCGGCGCTTCACCGGGAAACCGCAGAGGAAGCCGGAGTAAAAATCCGTGTGACTGGCGAAGTCGGAGCCATCATCGAATACCGGGCGCGGCAGGAGCTGCTGCAGCTATCCTATTGCTATACGGCGATGGTGGAACGGTTTTTGGACGGACCGGCATTCACGGAAAAAGAGCAGCTCAACGGATTCTCTCTCATTTGGGTGCCGATTGATGAGGCTCTGGAACGGATGGCAAAGGACAGGCCTCAGGACTACACCGGACAATTCATCCATAAACGTGATTTACTGTTCCTGCAAAATGCGATGGAGTTGATTCAGGAACAGGCGTAAACATAAAAAGCTGCAGTTCACAGGCCGACGTTACGGGCTAGGAACTGCAGCTTTTTTTGCGTTGTGCGAGCTTTGTTACCGGAAGAGATCAGGTGCAGCCTGGGGCGTATCCCAGCCGGGTCCCCGGCCATATTCCGGCATGCCCGGCAGGGTCATCCCGCCGTCTACCTTCAGGGTGACGCCGGTGATGTGTCCCGCCCGGCTGGAAGCCAGATAGGCGACGGATTCGGCCACTGCCTCCGGGGATCCTACGCCTAGTGGAATCCGGGAGCCGACATCTTGCCCGGCTGCACCTCCGGCGGTGATGCCCGAAGCGATGCAATTGACCCGGATTCCGTGAGGGGCAAGCTGCAGCGCCAGCGATTCCGCCGTCCGATGCAGGGCGGCGGAGAAGGAACCGGGCAGTACGTTGTTTTTGTAAGCTTGCAAGCCGTGAACAGTGGTGACGAACAGGATGGAGCCGGATACCCCAGCGTCAATCATCCGGTTGGCGGCGGCTTTGGCGAACAGAACGGCGCCCCTGTAGTTGATCCGGTACAGCCGATCCATCTGCTCCGTTTCCGTTTGCGTTAGCAGATCAGGTGCACCTTCAATGGCGCAATAGACCAAAAGCTCCGGCACGCCTAACTCATCTGCCGCTTGTGCAAGAATCCGCTCAGCCTCCTCGGGTTGCTCGAAATCAACCGGATAGGCGGCGAGCTGGCTGGCCGGTTTCCCGTCGGCATCATTCGCAAGCCGCGCCATTTCCGCTTCGGCCGCATCCGTGTGGGACGGGTAAACGAGAGCGGTTCGGTAGCCCTCTGAAGCGAGAGTTTGGGCGATTGCAGTAACGATTCCGGAGAGAGGCCCGGCTATAAGTGCGGTTTTCGCTGTCATGGATATACCTCCAGACGTTCCGTAAGTTGGCTTATGAGTTCGATGGTATTACGGCGTGTTATACGTACCGTCGGGTAGACGGGTTTGTGTCCAGCGAGTCACGGAGTCGTCGCATGGGAAACGGGCGGCCATTTTTTCGTCGAGTTCGATGCCGAAGCCTGGCTTGTTGTTAGGATAGACATATCCGTTCAACAGCATGGGGCTTCCCGGGAACATTTCCGCCAGCCGGTCATCGATGCCGCTCCATTCCTGTATGCCGAAGTTATGGGCGTTTATATCCAAATGAACGTTGGCAGCATGGCCGACAGGGGAGACGTCACCGGGTCCGTGCCAGGCGGTTTTCACTCCGAACTGCTCGCAAAAAATAGCCAGCTTCCGCGCCGGCGTCAAACCGCCGATTTGGCTGATGTGCACGCGGATAAAATCGATCAGCCGCTTGGCGATGAGGTGCGTCCATTCCTGGGGATTATTGAACAGCTCGCCGATGGCGATGGGAGCGGCGCACTGCTGGCGCAGGATTTCGTACCAATGGTCCTGCTCCGGCGAAAGCAAATCCTCCAGGAAAAAGGGACGGTACGGCTCCAGGCTCTTGGCCAAACGGACAGCATCTACCGGCGATATTCGCTCGTGGGAATCATGAAGCAGCTCTAAATCGAAGCCCACTTGGGAGCGGACGTGATCGAACAGCTTCAGCGTGTTTTGTATGTATTGATCCGGGCAGTAATAGATGCCGTCCGCCGAATGGGGCGGAGTATTGAGACTGCTGGCTTTGCCGCCGTAGCCGCCGAATTGGATGCGGATGTGCCGGACGCCTTGGGCTTTGTAGCGGTGGACGTTTTCCACAACCTCATCCAAGGTAGCCCCGTCGGCATGGCGGTAAACCGCGGCACCTTGGCGGGACTTGCCCCCGAGCAAATCGTAAACCGGCATGGATGCCATTTTTCCCTTGATATCCCACAGCGCCATATCCACGCCGGAAATAGCGTTGTTGCTGATGGGGCCGTTGCGCCAGTAGGCGTTGCCATTCATGAGATGCCACAGATCCTCGATATCGGCGACAGACCGGCCGATAAGAAGCGGACGCAGATACTCTTCCACCACAAGGGTGACGGCTTTGTAGCGGTAGGCGAAGGTGGCGCAGCCAAGGCCGTAGAGGCCCGGCTCGGTGGTTTCAATTTTGACCACCGTCAAATTGGCGCCGCTCGGGTTGGTGTTGATGACCCGGATATCGCGGATTTTTACGATCGACATGGATGATTCCTCCTTGGGTTAGCTTCTGGCTGGTCCCGTGGATGTACGGGGAATTAAGTCGACTGGAATGATGCGAGACGACGGACCGACTTCGCCGGACAAAATCAACTCCGCGAGGGTTTCGCCGATTTTCGCGAAGTTTTGGTCGACGGTGGTAAGCTGGGCGCTGCCCGTGACAGCCCAATCGATGTTATCAAAGCCGGTGATGTTCATCTGCTGGGGAACGAGGATCGACAGGCTGCGGCAGCACATGTACACATTGAAGGCGACTTCATCGTTCTCGCATTCGATGGCGGTCACTCCCGCTTTGTACAGGGAGTTGATGATGTGCTTGAGCATCGGATAGTCGGAGTTCAGATTCATGTTGATGAATTGGGGTTGGACAGCGATACCCCGGTCTTCCAGACATTTCGCGAACCCGTTGTAACGCTCCCGGATACTGGACACGTCGTTAGTCGAATAACGGGACAAGTAAGCGATATTCCGGTGACCGTAATCGACCAGATGCTCCGTGAGTTTGTAGCCGCCGCTGAAGTTGTCGCAGACGACGTTGCTCAAATAATCGATGTCATGGGGCTTGTCGAGAATGATCACGGGTTTGCCTTTGTCCGTAAACTGTTTAAGGATGTCCAGATGCAAGTCATTCCCGGAAGGATAAAAAATAAGACCATCCACATGCTGCGCCAGCAGCCGCTCTATCAGCTGTTGTTCTTTCCGCGGGTCCGGTTCGCAAATGTGCATGGTCAAATGGCAGCCTCGCTCGGAAAGCCGGTTGGTGGCGGCTTCGATGGTGCGGAGCATGCCGCCTTGGGTGATGGCGAAAGGCAGCGCGAAGGCGATGATTTTACCCTGTGCAGCAACTGGTGATCCTTTGGATCTCATCCCATCGGTACCGGAGTCCGCCTCTTTGCGGACAAAGCTGCCGACGCCCCGTTTGCGGTAGAGAATGCCTGCCCGCTCCAACTCTTCGATGGCGCGCTTGGACGTAATGCGGCTGACGCCGTATTGATCGGACAAGCTTTTTTCGGTACAGATGGGCTCGTCGTAGCTGAACTGCCCTCGTTTGATCGTTTCAAGAATATCGTCAATGATAATTTGATATAAAGATTTTCCTGGACTGGTTTGCATTTTCTCTCCTTGGAAACGAGAATGGGAACGGTTATAGTATATCAAACGAGAAGGTGAAGTCAATTCTTTACTCGCAAAAAACACGGTTAAAACGGGATTGTTTTAATAACACTTCACTCAAACCGTTGACAGGAGCCCCAGCAAAATGGGATGATATGATATATCAAATTCGTCTTGAAGGAGTGCGGAAGCATGGAGAAGACGGCATTCGTTACTGGAGGCAGCAGGGGGATCGGTCGGGGAATCGCCCAATTGTTGGGGCAGAAGGGCTACGATATCGCCTTCACGTACAACAGCAAGCTAGAGGAAGCGGAATCGCTGCAAAGAGAACTCCGGGAGATGGGACGGCGATGCTTTTTTTACCAGGCGTCTCTGGAGAGGGAGGAGGTAGCGGAGCAGGTAACAGACCAGGCCATTGCCGATCTGGGGCGGTTGGACGTGATGATCTGCTGTGCTGGGCTTACCGCGCATAACAATTTGCGCAAGCTGACGGCGGAGGACATCGATTTCGTATACCGCCTCGATTATCGCAGCTATATGCTCTGCGCCAAAAAGGCGGCGACTCATATGATCGAGAGCGGTATTGCCGGCAATATCGTCTTCATCACGTCGACAAGAGGCGAACAGGCGTATCCCGAAGACCCGCTGTACGGCGGGATGAAAGCCGCACTCAACCGGGCTTGCGAGTCGCTGGCGCTGGAGTTGGCCGAATACGGCATCAGGGTTAACTGCGTCGCTCCGGGGGCAACGGCAGTGCGGGGGAGCTTTACTCCGGAGGAGCTGCGGGGAAATCCGTTCGCCCGGCAGATTCCGCTGGGACGGTTAGGAACGCCGGCGGAGGTAGCGGGGCTTACGGCGTATTTGGTTTCGGAGGAAGCGGCGTACATAACAGGGACGGTCATGCGGATGGACGGCGGGCTGATCCTGCCCGGCATCCCGATGGATGCCGAGGCGGAAGCCCCCTCTTGGTTCCGGCTTCCAGACCATTATTTATAAGAGTCCTTCCGGTTCCATTCCCGGGATTTGGTGAAACAAGAATGAAGACTGATCATCCAGCCGGGCAGGCTCTGCTGTGAACGGATTGTCTTTCTGAAAAAATCGGTCTGTTTTGTCGGTTCTACCGGCAAGCAGATCGTTTTTTTATAAGATGGGATGCGCCTTCCTACACTTGGATTATTTTGGAATTCATAGTACTGTTTTGGAAGGAGGTGGAGCATGATCAAACTCATGATCGTTGAAGATGTGAAAATCGTCCGGGAAACGCTAGTCCATCACGTGAATTGGGCGGCGGTCGGACTTACGGTTGTCGCCAGCGCCCAGGACGGAGAACAAGCATTGGCACTCATGCAACACCCTGGGAACGTTCCGGATTTGCTCATTACCGACATCGGGATGCCCGTCATGGACGGGATCGAGCTGATCCGGCGGGTAAAAGAGATGAACCCCCGAATCAAATGCATCATTTTATCCGGACTCAGCGAATTCGAATATGCCCGGGAAGGTCTGAAGATGGGGGTTATGGATTACGTGCTAAAGCCCATTGACACGGAAGAAATTTTACGCATGGCCGAGCGCAGCGTCCGGTTTATCAAGAAAGAGCAGCAACAGCTTGCGGTGTTACAGCAGGCAAAGGAAATCGTAAAAGAAGCGCTGCCTCATGTCGTGGGAGAATCAGCGGGTTTGCCGGAATTGCCGGGGAAACTGAAGAACAGCAAGCTCGTCGAGCAAATGCTGAAGTACATTCACCAGAATATCCAGGGGAAACCTTTGGCCCTACAGCAAGTTGCAGCTCAAGCGAACTTGAGCGAAAAGTACGCCGCCCATCTGTTTAAGGAAGCGACCGGTACGACAGTCAACAACTACATCATCGCCCGAAAAATGGAGCTGGCCTCACAACTGCTGAAGAATCCCGAGACAAAAATCTATGAGGTTTGCGATCAAATCGGCTATTCCGACATCGATCACTTTCGGGACAGTTTTAAACGGCATCACGGCTTAACCCCGTCGGAGTACCGCAATCGGTATCTATAGTCCGGAGGCAAGGAGGTAACGAGATCATGCTTCCGCCGAAACCGACCCGATTGTACCGGAAAATCGTTTTGCCTGTCACCGCAGCCATAGCCGCCATTATCGCCCTGTTCACCATCCTCGCCACTTCGATCATTATCTCCTTTCAAAACGATCAGACCCGCAAGTCCGTGGACCGTTCCATGAACTACCTTTACCGCAGCCTTTGGTACCAATTCAACAGCCTCAAAAACATATCCGGCATCGTGATTTCCAGCCAGGAGATCGAAAACGTACTGGAAGGCAGCTACGCTAACAAAGCGGACGCTGTTTCTGACTATTATCGTTTGTTCAGTGAATTCCAGAACCTCTCCCTCATGTCCTTTTTAAACGAAATCGATCCTTACAGCCAAGCGCAAATTTCTTACTCCATTATGATGGTCGTCGATCAAACCAGCGGTCTCTACGATTTGGCGACAGATCATTACGCCACGGTCAACGGAATCTATAAAAATGACGATGTGAAGCTCAGAGATTGGTATAAAGAGCTGATCGATTCGGACAACTCCGCAGTATGGTGGACCGAATCCGATGGCGCTAGACGGTATATTTACAATGCGAAGCAGAAGAAAAGCATCAAAAACGGCAATGCCTTAGGCGTTGTCGTCATCGGGTACGCCGTCAACAATTTGCAGGGAATCATCCAGCGTGGCGGCTTACCCGGGGGCTCCTATCTTTTGACGGACGAGAAAAACCATGTGGTCTACAGTGATCGTTATCCCTTTCAATACGATGCAAGCCAATCAACGGATCTGCGAAAAACGATGGAGGACGAACAAGGGCTATACTCATTATCCGACAGGGGGGCCAAACGGATCGTGGCCTACGACCGCTTCGACAATGGCTGGAAGCTGATCGCCGTCGTCCCGGAAAACCGCTTTAGAGCGGCAGCTCCTGTCGCCGGTATTGCCCTTGTCGTCGGTTTGGCGGGCATGGCGATAACCGGATATCTGATCCGCCGAACCACGGCTAAAGCGACCGGTCCAATTACCAAGCTTGCCCGCACGATGAAAAGAGTGGAGCTCGGAGAGCTGTCCGGGGCGGAACGGGAAGAGCTCACGTATATTGAGGAAATCGACCTATTGAACCGCGGGTATCGGTTAATGTTGGAGCGCCTCCAGGCTCTGATTGAAGAAGTGTACGTTAAAGACATCACGCAAAAGCAGCTCCAGCTCGATCTGCTCCAAGCGCAGATCAATCCCCACTTTTTGTACAATACGCTGGATATGATCAACTGCAAAGCGCTGTCCATCGGCGACGAAGAAATCAGCGCGATATCCCGCTCCCTGGCCAATGTACTGCGTTTGGGTCTTAACAAAGGGCAGCAAGTTATCCCGCTGAAAGATGAGCTGAAGCAGGTGTCCAGCTACCTGGACATTCAGAAGCTGATGCATGACAGCCTCTCTTATGAAATCGATATGGATGAAAAGCTGGCGGAACGGAGCATCATTCATTTTATCCTTCAGCCGCTGGTGGAAAACAGCATCGTTCACGGCTTCCGCAGCATGAGAAACGATCAGCGCATCCGCATACGGGCGGAAGCGGCCGATCCCGATCTGATTCTGGAGATCTGGGACAACGGCTCCGGCGTCGATGCCGACACGATGAACCGGATGCTTGCAGGAACAGAGCCGGAAGGGGAGAAGCGCGAATATGAAGGCGGCTTCGGAACCCGAAATGTAGATCGGCGGATCAAGCTGCGCTATGGCGACGATTATGGCATAACCTATCAGATCGTAGACGAAGGGACATGCGCTGTCATCCGGCTTCCCCTTTACCCCTCCTAAAAAGCCGGGATATCCCGGCTTTATTGTCTGATTCCCGGGTGTTTCCAATGCGATGATTCCCGTATGCTAGTGTTGTAAAGGCTTTCTTTCAGAAATAATCCAAAACGGATGCCTGGAGGGGAATGACTGTGACGCTGGTAAAAACAAGAATGGAGCTAAAGGGAGGGATTCGGGCGGGAAGCCGGTTGCGGCGCATTTGGAAATTTCGGCTGTTGTACCTTATGCTGCTGCCTGCTGCCATATGGGTCATACTGTTCGACTATATGCCGATTTATGGGGTGAGCGTTGCCTTTCTGGATTACAACTACGTGCAGGGGATATCGGGAAGCAAGTGGGCGGGGTTGACCTACTTCCGCCAGCTGTTTGAATCGGATATGTTTCGGGATGCCTTCATCAATACCATTGTGATCAATTTGTACAAAATGGTAAGCGGTTTCATCTGTCCGATTTTGTTGGCTTTAGCCTTAAGTGAAATTCGCCGGGCCTGGTATCGAAAAATACTGCAAACTGCCGTATACCTGCCCCGTTTTGTCTCTTGGGTCGTCTATGGCGGCATTATCGTTCTTTTGTTATCCCCGGAAACCGGCGTTGTCAACAAGCTGATCGAGTGGCTGGGCGGCCATGGCATCTATTTCCTGGCGCAGCCCAATCTGTTTCGCCTCATTCTCGTCGTCACCGACGCCATGAAAGAGATGGGCTGGGCAGCCATCATCTATATCGCGGCCATCGGGGGAATCAACCCGGAAACGTATGAGGCGGCCATTGTCGACGGAGCAAGCCGGTTCCAAAGGGTTACCCGCATCACGCTGCCTGGCATTGTACCGACGATCGTGGTGATCTTTATTCTCCGGGTCGGGTTCATTATGAGCGCCGGCATCGATCAGGTCATCAATCTGTATAATCCGATTGTCTACCATGTCGGCGATATTCTGGATACGTATATTTACCGGATGGGCGTCGAACAGTTCAATCTCAGCCTGGCGACGGCGGCGGATGTGGTGAAGGGCTTGATCGGCCTCGTGCTGGTGCTCCTCACGAACAGCATCGCCAAACGTCTGCAGGGTTCCGGCATTTTCTGACGCGAGCCGTATGAATAGCCTATCCGGGGAGGAACCGACATGAAGCTAACGCGGAACGAAAAGATTTTTGTCACCCTCAATTACTCCATCCTCACGCTTATTACGATCATCATCCTCGCGCCATTTTGGTATGTGCTGGTGGTATCCATTACGCCCTATACCGAGTACATCCATCGGAACGGGTTCATCCTGTTTCCGAAAGAAATCAGCTTGCAGTATTACGATTTCCTGTTAAGACGCGGTTCCACCATATACAGCGCCTATCTCAATACGATCCGCAATACGGTTTGCGGCGTTATTCTCGCCTTGTTTCTCACATCCACGGCAGCCTATGCATTGGCGGAGAAAAGGCTGCCTGGAAGAAGATGGATCATCCTGTTCTTCGTGCTGACGATGTTCTTCCGGGGCGGGATGATTCCGCTGTACATTACGGTGCAAAAGCTGGGGCTGTACAATACGAACTTCGCGCTCATATTGGTCATGGCCTACAGCGCATTTTTGATGGTCATCATGAAAACGTTCTTCGAGGGGCTGCCGGAAAGCTTGCGGGAATCGGCGGAAATGGACGGTGCTTCGGAATTCCGCATCTTTTGGCAGATCGTTTTGCCGCTGTCGACGCCGGTCATGGTGTCTGTCGGGCTCATGTACATGGTGACTTATTGGAACGATTTTTTCAACGCGCTCTTGTATATTTCCGACTGGAACAAAGCACCGGTACAGCTAGTGCTGCGCACGATCATCAGCAACTCCAGCCTGCCGCCTGAACTGTTAGAAGCTGCCGGGTCGACGCCGTCGCCGACGATCGGCATCCAGATGGCTGGTATTATCATTGTTGCCGCTCCGATGATGATTCTCTATCCGTTTTTGCAAAAACACTTTCAACAAGGGATGCTGCTCGGTTCCATTAAAGGATGAAGCGGAGAAGTTCCCGTTCTTCACGAAACGAATTGGGAGGGTGTATGAATGAAAGGTAGCAAAAAGTGGATTACGCTGGTTCTGTCCTTTTTTCTTGTGGTTATGGTCGCTTTAACAGCTTGTTCAAAGGAAAAGAGCGCAGAAACTGCATCACCTGTGCCGAGCGCAGATAAAGCAACGCAAAAACCGGAGCCGACGAAACAGCCGGAGCCGACAAAAGCTGAACCATTCGAAATCAAATGGCTGCGTCCTATCGATATCTCGAAACCGTACGATCCCAATAAAGACGCGGTGAAGGATGCTGTAGAGCAAGCGCTTGGCGTCAAGTTCAAAGTAGAGCTGGTCGATACGCAGCAGTACAAAACGAAGCTAAATCTGAAAATGTCCAGCGGCGACGTCCCCGATATCGTGCGCATGGATGTAGCCGACGATTTTCAAAAATACGCTCCGCAAGGCGCTTTCGTCGATCTGACAACGATGATCAACGAGAAAGACACGCCGAATATTTGGCGGGAAATCCCGCAAAACATCTTCGATCTGTTGAAAGTGAACGGGAAAATATACGGTATCCCCTATGTCGGCGGTCCAGGCTCGGGATACCGGTGGAATATCGTCATGCGCAGCGACTATCTGAAAGCAATCAACGTAGAAGTACCGAAAACGCTTGATGAATACTATAACGACCTGAAGAAAATCAAGGAAACCTACCCGGATGTCATTCCACTTGGCGGCTATACCTCCCAGATTGGAGAAGTCAAATACGCTAACAACTCCTTTGATCTCGTGTTTGGGGCGTTCGGCGTTACCCCGGGCTATTTTACCGAAAAAGACGGCAAATTCAGCAGCTACGATATCGATCCGAGGATGAAGGACGCACTCTTGTTCCTGCAAAAGATGTATAAAGAGAACCTGATCGATAAAGAATTTGCCACGATAAAAGAAGAGCAGCTGAGGGATAAATTGTATTCCGGCAAGCTGTTCTCCTGGATGGGCTGGTGGTCCACCGCTAGTGATTACGATACCCAGATCGAAACGTTCCTGCAGAAGAAAGATGGCAAACTGGGTAAGGATGCAGCCCTGCCGGATCAATCGCAGCAGCCTTATATATATTTAGCTCTAACCGACGCACTTCTTGGCAAAGACGGCATTTATGTCGCTCCCCAAGGCGCGCCTTTCGGGCAAGTGAATGCCATCAGCGCCAAAACCAAAGACCCGAAACAGCTGCTGCAGATAATCGATAAGGGATTGACGGAAGAAAATCAAATGCTGTCGGTATGGGGCGTTGAAAATACCGACTATAAAATTGCCGACGGAAAGCTTGCGCAAATCACGGATGCTGTCAGCCCGGATACGCTCGTCGATAAGGATGGGAAGTACCGGGGCATTCAATCTTACACCTGGGCGCCCGGACTGAAAGGCTGGCCGCGTTATCTGGAAGCTGTGCCGCTCAGAAAAAGCCAGTCCTTAGGGATTGCGATCAACAACAAATATCAAATCCAGGATGCTTCCAACTACTTGGATTCGCCAACGAAGATTGCCAAGATGAAAGAGATCAACACCATCCGGGATTCCTATTTCACTCAGATCATCATGGGCGCGGATATCAGCAAGTTTGACGAATTTGTCGCCAAGTGGAAGAGTCAGGGCGGCGATAAGATCTTGCAGGAGCTGGAAGATAGTTTCAAGAAAAAAACCGGGAACTAACGAAGCACACAGGGCGGTTTTCACCAGACGAGATATCTTTCCTATGGTGGGGGCCGCCTTGAATCTATATGAATTGAACGAAAGAAAGGGATGAAGGAGCGGAGAAACCGATTGTTCTGGAAAAGACACACATGCCGCTTGAACGTCACGAGCGAATGTGTGAAAATCGGCGAAGCCGCCTGAAACCAATCTTAGATTGTCTAAGATTAGTTCAGGATAGCGTCAGCGGTCGCCTTTGCGATCGGATTCCTACCCTAATGAAATTGTATAATCATGGAATCTGAGCGCAACAGCGATTGGAAGAATAATCAGGTTTTGCAGGGACTGAATCCTTTCAAACTTTCGTTCAATTTATGTATACCAAGCCGGAATGGAAAGGGGGGAATAGGGTGATGACTGAAACCCATGAAATCAATGATTCACTGCGCAGGTCCTTGATTGACCGTTTAATCCGCCGAACCACGGATGTACCTTACGACGGGAATATTGCTTTGAATCAGACGGAGTGGGATTGGCCGTCAGGCGTGGGGTTATACGGAATCTATCAAGGTTGGAAGTTTACAGGCGAATCCTATTACCTGGATTATCTGAAAAAATGGGTGGATGAGCATCTCCATGAAGCCGACCGATTACGCAACGTAAACCGGACGGCCCCGATACTGGTCGTTCATGAGCTCCATGCCCTTACTGGCTTGGAGCAGTGTGGGCATGCCTGCGAGCAAAGGGCGGACTGGCTGCTCCATGCTGCGCCGCGCACGCGGGAAGGGGGATTTGAACACACCGTCAGCGATCCGGAGCATCGTTTTCCGGAGCAGATGTGGGCAGACACGTTGTTTATGGCGTGCCTGTTTCTTGCCAAAATGGGAAAGGGCACCGGCAACGCGGCATATACTGAGGAAGCTCTTCGGCAGCTGCAGGTGCATGTCAAAGCGCTGCAGGATTCGGAGAGCGGGCTGTTTTATCACGCCTACAGCTGCGAAACGAGGAACTGGCTGTCCGGCGCTCATTGGGGCCGAGCTAACGCCTGGATGCTGGCGGCAGGGATGGAGATGCTGGATCATCTGCCGGATTTTCCGGAGCGGGAGCGGGTAATCGCCGCATATGTCAAACAGGCGGAAGCTTTGCAGACGTATCAGCGGAAAAACGGCATGTTCGGCACCTTGCTGGATCATGAAGACGCTTACGATGAGGCATCGGCTACGGCAGGCATCGCCTACGGGCTCAAGCGGGGCATTCGCAGCGGTTTTTTACCTGTCAGCTTCCAACCGGTTGCCGATCGAGCCGAGCTTGCCGTCATGCTGCGGATCAACGGGAAGGGAGAGCTTACGGAAGTTTCCCATGGCACCGACGTGAAGCGAACGCTGGCGGAATATAAGACGGTGCCTATTGTTCCTGCTTTTTGGGGTCAGGGCTTGGCGCTCATGATGCTGTCCGGGTAGCGGTTTACCATCTTGGGAGGGGAAGGATCATGAGTTTCTTTTTCGAGGATTTTTCGGTCGGAAGCGGGAAATGGGACGGAACGGCTTGGAGTATGTCGGCTGATCCGGACATCGGTTCTCAGGTGGGGATGTTGACGTCGTCTGGGAGCGCCTATCCGACGGTTCGGGCTAAACCTGCCGCATGGGCGGATTTTGCTGCCAATGACCGCGATTACGATTTTCGTTTTAAGGCGAAGTATACGGACGCGCCAAGCGGTACGCCATCCTATTTTCGCGCTTTGTTCCGCTATCTCACTCCTTCGGCGGCAGTGAACGATTACTATTTTGAATTCCGCCAGATCGGCCGATTGGTCTATTTCGGAAAATATGTAAACGGCGTCGACACCCGCGTCGGCAGTTCCTATCCGATCTTGAGCGTGCTGCCCAATTTCGACTTCAGCCAATGGCATTCTTACAAAATCAAAGTAAACGGAAGCCGGTTTCAGTTGTATGTGGACGAATTCCTCATCGCGGATATCCCGGAAGACAGCACGCATTTGGAAGGCACGATCGGTTTCGGTTTAAAGAATGCCACTTTGCTGGTCGACAATATCCAGGTCGATCCCTATCAAGTGGAGCCGACGATCACCCATGTTCCGCTTACTCAAGCCTACTATAATACGGATGTGTCCGGCAGTTTCACTGTGACAGACGGCGTGGAGCCTTACTCGGCCTTCGTCTATTACCGTTACGGTGCGGAAGCTTCGGAGATTGCGCTTCCCGTTCCCGCTGCGGACGGCGTGTTTGCTTTTACCATTCCGGGTACGAACCGCTACAGCAGCATCAGCTACCGGATTCAAGTCGAACAGACGGATGGAACCATTATCCGTTATCCGGCATTAGGCTTTGCAACGTTTCCCGTCAGACCTTTTCTACAATATACGGAAAACTTTGAGGATGACTCCGAGGGCAGCATCCCGGCGAATTGGGTTGCGAGGGGAGTTGCGCCGCAAATTTCTGTTTATTCCGATGAAGGCAATCATGTCCTGTGCTTCGCAAACAGCAGGACCGGCGATAATTGGTCGCTCAAATTTGTTCATCCCTATTACCGCAACCTCGACAACTTCCGCATCACCTTACGTGCCCGCTACCAATTGACAAACGCAGATCCCAACGAGGTTTACAATCTGTGGCGGCTGCGCTACCGCTGCTCGGATTCCCCTGTATCCTACTGTACCATGGAGTGGGGCACCCACAACAGCAAGTACATCATGTTCAAGCGCACTGCCCTGGGCGGCTTTACGAACGGCAGTTATTTTTCCTCCCGCTTGGACGAATGGCATACCTACACGGTGGAAGTATCGGGCATCATCCACCGGCTGTTTATCGACGGGACGAAGGTAATCGAGTTCGACGATTTTTCTGCCGACGCGCCGCAAAAGGGCTACATTCAATTCGATACCGTGAACGGCTTGGAGTTGCGGCTGGATGACCTGGAAATCGCTCCGGTTCCGATAACGTACACAGCTTATTTCAAGCCGCATCTGGATTTCGCCGGAGTTTATGCTCTTGACCAGGCTGTTGGCGTTGATGCCGTTTTAATCGGCGGAAGCGCGGCACAGACGTTTCGGGTTAAATGCTCCGTTTTCAAAGCAGATGGGGATCTATCGCTGGCTCTTGAGGATGAAAGAACCTTCACCGTCGCTGCTTACGAGAAGCTGGAGACCGCGATCTTGTTCGCGCCGGAGGCATTGGGGCTTGGCACTTATCGCGTCGCCACTCAGCTTTATGCCGACGATATCAAGCAGGATGGGCAAGACCGCAGCTTTCCCATAGCCATTGTCAAAACCTTTGCCGATACAAGCCGGGAGCTGGACTTGGATAACGAAAGCAACTTTGGTTTCAACGTTGGGTATGATCCGACTTGGGATGAGGATATGCTGCGGGCGGTTGGGCAGATGGGCGTGCGTACGGCGCGAAAAAGCGTAGGTTGGAGCGATATCGACAAACCCGCTGGCGTATACGATTACACCTCCTTCGATGCCTTGGCAGCGAAATTCGCCGGATACGGCATCAAGCTGATCCCGATCATGGGAATCGGGTTCCACTCCGGCTATGATGCCAGCGGCACTGTGGATACCCCCGCCGGACTGAAAGCGCTGGAGAGCTTTGCTCAAAACCTGGCGACTCATTACAAGGGATCCATCCGCCAATGGGAAATGCCCAATGAGCCGGAGCTGGAGATGCACCCTTATATCCCGCAAGAGATGGTTCAGCTTCAGAAGTTCTTTTACGTCGGTTTGAAAGAAGCGGATCTTGATGCGTCGCTGCTGGCTGGCGATCATACCTCCGGCGTGGCCGGGGTGCTTCCGGGGGAACTGGATTTGGGTTCTTACGCTTATGCGGACGCCTTTTCCTACCACCGCTATACCTATGGCGTCATGCCGGACGGCTTCATCCAAAATCAGACGGCTAGCGTGAAAAGCCTGATCAACGAGATGGGCGGCTGGAAGGACTTTTATGTGACGGAAGCAGGTTGGCCGACCGCTCTTTCTGGCTATCCCAATGTGTCTCAGGAGGTTCAGCGGGATTACGCGGTTCGCGGATTTCTTATCGACCGGACGACGGACCAAATGGCGATGCTGGAGCATTTTACTTGGAATGACGCGGGCTTTGACAGCCAGTTTTACAATACCAGCTTTGGCGTGACAGACGGGTTGGGCCGGCCGAAGCTGGCTTATGCGGCGCTCACCACGCTGATGACAACGTTAGCTGACGCCCTGTACGCGGGGAAGGTGGATACCGGCGATTCATCAGTGGAAGATCATGTTTTTTTGGCGCAAAGCGATGTCGTCATGGCGGTCTGGAAAAAAGTAAACTACGGCAGCACACCAGTCGCTCTAGCCCCGGTATCGCAAGTGTCGCTGCCGGTGTATTCGGCGGCGGGTCCTATCGTACTCATCCGGGGAGACGGCAGCGAAAACGAACTGACTGTAACGGCTGGAACAGTGGAATGGACGATCGGGGGATCGCCGGTTTATTTGAAGGGCTTTGGCATGGGGCTGCTTTATGTGGCGGCGCTAAACTTGCTAAACGAAAAGAAGAATGATGCCGTTCAGAAAATGGCAGCTTCCGGAGACTCTGATACCACTGTACCGCTCATTGCGGAGATGGCAGATATTCACGATAGGCTGACTCAGAGCTTGAATGAAACGCTTCTTGAGGATAAAGCCGCTCATTTGGAACAGGCGATAAAGGATGTGTTTCAGCTGATGAGAACCGCTGCCGGTATGATTGGAACCGGAGCTTTATCGAAAAACCCGGCTTTTGTAGCCTTGGAAGCTCTCTATAATTATGCGGAACGGGCAGCGGCGTCGCTGATTGCGATCAAGCAGGAGCAGCAGCTTTCCATGGTCAGTCTTGATTATTTGGAGTGGCTGGGCATCACCGGATCGACCGATAGTCTGACGGCATGGTACTCCTACGAACAGAAAAAGGGCCGCTTCGGTTTGCTGCCGGTTTCCACGTCCGCCATGATGCGGGCAAGCCGGTTTGGGCGGATCGCCGAAAAGGCGGCTGCGGAAAACCGCCCTGCCAAAAGCTATGGCTACAATCTGCTGGCCAGGGAATTTGCTAAGACCATTCCTTCCATCGTCGCTTCCGAAGAGGGGATTTCAACGGAAGTGATGGTTTCCGCCACTCCTTTGCAAAGCGAGATTGAGGCGGGAGGAGAGTTGGCGCTGGAGGTTACTTTCTATAACCGCTCCGACCAGGCGATTACGGTGCAAATCCTTTGGGACCTGCCAACCGACTGGGATACCGTGCAGACAGAAGCGTTGCAGCAGGACGTTTCGCTTGACGCAAATACGTATATTACCCGCACCTTTACACTACACGCGCCTCTTGTCGCCGCCAAGGGCATCTTTTACGCCTCGATGAGTCTGATGCTGAATGGTAAGCAGTTGGATCTGGTTCGGGTGCGGCTTATTTTAAAGGACGCTATTTCCTTCCGACTTATGCCCGTGCTAGTTCCCATTACAGAGCTGAACGAAGTAACAGTACGGCTGACGGGAACCTCTTCATCGCCCAAATCGGGCCGTGTCGTCCTGAAAGGCCCTGATGGCGTTCTTCTTGAACCGGTCCAACCCGGAGGTGCCGATTTCACCCTATCAGCCGGAGAAAGTTTGGATATCCCTTTTCATTGGACCTTTCAGGAGTGCAAGCCCTTCAATGAGTATCGCTGTCAAGTTGATGTGTTAGAAACACCGGGAGACCGGCTGCTGTTTCGGGATCATGACCTGCCCCTCGATTTTCTCATCGTTCAACGTGCGCGGACGACGATGGCGATTGACGGGGATTTGCAGGATTGGGTGGACGCTTTTCCCATTCATTTGCGTGGGGCTGAGCGCAATGCTACCGGTGTGTACAATAAAAACGATCTTGATGCCACCGCCTATTTAAAATGGGATGATGATCAGCTCTACCTCGCCGTCGACGTGACGGATGACATTCATAAAGCTTCCGAGCCGGCCAGCAGCATCTGGAAAAACGACTCGATCCAAGTCGCCATCGACCCGCTCAACAATAAAGGCAGCTCCTACAAAGCTGACGATGTGGATTTTGGCTTGGCTCTGAATGATTTCGGGGAAAAATTAGGCTATGTCTTTGCGGCTACGGCTCCAAACGCTACCGGCGATATATCGGATACTATCCCATTCGCAATCGTCCGCCATGAAGCGGAACACCGGACCATCTATGAAGCCTCCATACCTGGCGATTCCATCGTTCATGACCTGCAGGGAAGATTGGTCCTTGGCGGAATCATCGGATTTAATATAGTCGTAGGTGACGCCGATTATCAGGAAGGCCGGCAAAATTACACCGGTTGGACGAAAGGCATCGCCGACAGCAAAAATCCGGGGTTGTTCGACAGCTTCACTTTCGTGGACTGTGATTTTCAGCTTCCGGATCAAACACCGCCGGTTAGCTTGCTGACGGTGCAAGGCACAGCCGTGAATGGCTGGTACGCCACTCCTGTGACCGTTGTTTTGGGAGCGTCGGACGTTGAATCAGGCATTGCCGCGACCCATTACAGGCTTGGCAGCGGCGAATGGCTGGTTTACGGGGGGGCATTCTCTCTGACCGCCGACGGAATCTATGTCATCGATTATTATTCCGCCGATCAGGCGGGCAACGAAGAAGCAATCCGCTCTACCGAGTTGAAAATCGATCAAACGGCTCCACTGGTGACACTGCCTGCCAATCTCGTATTCAGGCAGATCGATCCTATCGTGATCCCGTTTAGTGCGAACGATCCCCTAAGCGGCGTGGCAGTAGTAGCTGGAAACTTTCGCGGACTGCCGTTTGGCGCCTCTCCGGTACAGTTCGACCCGCTGCAGCTTGCTCCCGGCAGCTACGTCCTGACGATAACCGCTGCGGATAACGCCGGAAATGAGACTTCGGTCAACGCCGCCGTTCAGGTGACAGTAACCTTAGATATGCTACCGGACATCATTCAAGCCGGAGCTGACAAAGGCTGGATAACCAGCTCGGTCATCTTGAAAAAGCTGCTGAATAAGGCGAGAGAAGCCAACCGGAAATATCCGAACCGATTTGCCGTCAAACTGGCGCTGCTAACTATCCGGGTCATCGTGCAATTCGAAAGGGGCAAGCATATTCAATCAGCTTTCGCCAACCTGCTGATTGCCGATATCGATTATTTGCTGCAGCATTTACCTTCATAAAGGCTAACGTTAAAACAAAGCCGACAGAGCCGTCGGCTTTGTTTTTTTGAATAATCAGGCTCTCTTTCCCGTTGACAGAGGAAGAAGCCAGTGAGATAATGTACGCGCGTACATAATACGAAAGGACTGATGGCTATCGCCAGTCGGAAAGAAGTTGCTGAACGGGCCGGCGTCTCGGAAGCGACGGTTTCCCGAGTGTTGAACGGTGTGGGGCCGATGAAGGAAGAGACGCGGCAGCGCGTACTGGCGGTTGCCGAAGAGCTGGGCTACACGCCAAGCGCCATCGCCCGCAGCTTCGCTAAAAGCAAGAGCGGCAATATCGGCGTGGTTGTGCCGTATCTTTCGAAGGCGCGCATCTTTTCAGCTTACTATTTCTCTGAAATTTTAAGCGGCATCGGCAGCGCTGTACGGGAAGTGAATAATGATCTTCTTCTCCTGTTCCGGGAACCGGGGAAGACCATGGATTATGAAAGCATCTTCCGCATGCAGAAGGTAGACGGCATGATTATTCTCGGTGCTAAGGAAGAACCCGGGGAACGCGACGCGCTTCGGCGTTTGCAGGAGGAGGGCCGCCCCTTCATTTTGATCAACCAACGGTTTGCAGGGGAAAGCTTCCCCGAGATCGACGCGGACCACGTAGCGGGCAGCCGATCAGCGGTCCGGCATTTGCTTGGCCGGGGCTACCGCCGCATCGCGTTTCTCAATGGGCCTTCGGAATATTCCAACAGCCAGGATAGAATGATGGGTTACGCTCAAGCCTTGTATGAAACGGGCATCGAACTGGACGAGGGGCTGCTGTTCCAGGGCAACTTCAGCCGGACCAGCGGTATATCCGCGGCTAAGGCCATCGCGCCGCTGCTGGGACGGATTGACGCCATATTCGCCGCCAACGACCGAATGGCCATCGGCTTGCAACAAGGATTCCGGGAGTTGGGTGTGACCAAGGACGTGATTCCCGCCATGGCCGGATATGACGATTCAGATGTGGCAGTACTCGGAATGCCTCCCCTAACTAGCGTGCGGGTGCCGTTTTACGAGCTGGGCTTGCAAGCGGCAGCGTATGTACTGAAGGAAATCGGCGGAGATTTGAGAGAGGGAGACTCCCCGCAACCGTTTCATCACAAGCTTCCGACGGAGCTGGTGATCCGGGCATCATCACAAAAGGAGGAAAAAAGATGAAGGACAAGCGGATTCGAGTCGGCATGATCGGCTATAAGTTTATGGGCAAAGCTCACAGTAACGCGTATCGCAGCTTGCCGATGTTTTTCCCCAATACGAAGCTGAAACCAGAGATGACGGCCATCTGCGGCCGCAATGAACAAGCGGTAGCGCAGGCGGCGGCCCAGTTCGGCTGGGTGGACAGCGTCACGGATTGGCGGGAGCTGATAAGCAGGGACGACATCGACTTGATTGATATCAACGCCCCGAGCAATGCCCATAAAGAGATTGCTCTTGCCGCCGCCAAAGCGGGCAAGCATATTTTCTGCGAAAAACCGCTGGCCCTTACCTTGGCGGATGCCCGGGAGATGCTGCAAGCGGCGGAAGAGTCGGGCATTACTCATATGGTTGGGTTCAACTACCGTTTCTCGCCGGCGGTGCGTCTTGCCAAAAAGCTGATAGAGAGCGGCCGGTTGGGCAAGCTGTACCATTTCCGAGCCTGGTTTCTACAGGATTGGATTATCGATCCGGACTTTCCTCTGGTCTGGCGGCTGCAAAAAGAAATCGCCGGTTCCGGCTCCCACGGCGACCTTGGTG
>NZ_CBQR020000113.1 GCF_000455485.1 Gorillibacterium massiliense | reverse complement strand
GGTAGGAGATATCGCCGAAGTCATCGGCATGAGTGAAACCTTTATCAAAGAGCGGCCTTTGGCTAGCGAAATGACCGGGCTCACCGCGAAAGGGAGCAAGGAAGGACCGCGGGGAGCAGTTAACGTCGACGATGCGACGCTGTTCCTTGCCCGTTTTGAAAGCGGTGCCTTGGGGAGCTTCGAAGCGACCCGTTTCGCTACCGGCCACCGTTCCACTAACTCATTTGAGATCAACGGCAGTTTGGGCAGCGTCCGCTTCGATTTTGAACGGATGAATGAACTGGAGGTCTATTTCGCCTCCGATGATGAGGATGTACAAGGCTTCCGCCGGGTGCTTGCGACAGATGCCGCCCACGATTATTCCGAAGCCTGGTGGCCTGCGGGACATACCATTGGGTTTGAACATACCTTCACCCACGAGATGCTGGAGCTGGTCTCGGCCATCGCCGAGGGAAGACAGCCGCAGCCGAATTTCCGCGACGGCGTGAAATGCCAGGAAGTGCTGGAGGCGGTGGACCGCTCCATCGTGGAGCGCCGCTGGGTAGCGATTTCCGAAATGTAGAGGGATTACGCATTGCGGGAAAATTCCCGTTAAATATACGAACAAGGAGTGGCTGAACATGAAAAAGGCGTTAATCGTATGGGGCGGCTGGGATGGCCACGAGCCGAAGCAGGTAGCGGACATTTTCGCCGACGTGCTAACGGCAGAGGGCTTTGCGGTGGAAGTGGCGGATACCCTCGAAGCTTTTGCCGATAAGGAGAAGCTGAAGGAGCTGGATCTTATCGTTCCAGTGTGGACCATGGGTGAGATTTCTCAAGAACTCGTCGGGAATGTGCTGGAAGCGGTGCAAAACGGCACCGGCATCGCTGGATGCCACGGCGGCATGTGCGATTCCTTCCGGCAAAACGTAGACTGGCAGTTCATGACTGGCGGCCAGTGGGTGGCGCATCCGGGCAATGACGGCGTCGAATACGACGTGAACATCAAGAGCAGCTCCAGTCCCCTGGTGGAAGGCATCGAAGATTTTACCATTAAAACGGAGCAATATTACTTGCACGTTGATCCCGCCGTGGAGGTTTTGGCGACAACCCGCTTCCCTGTCGTTCCCGGCCCTCACAGCGTGAACAAAGCCGTCGATATGCCGGTAGTGTGGACGAAAGGCTGGGGGGACGGCCGAGTCTATTACAATTCCCTCGGCCACCATGCCGATATCGTCGACATGCCGCCGGTGAAAGAGTTGATGCGTCGCGGCTTCTTATGGGCAGCTGCCGGGAAAGAGCTGGCCGAACGCCGCAATAACGGAACCGCCGCAGCCGCATACAGTGGCATGGCCGATAATCAATACAACTAACGCCCTCAAGAAGGAGACTTCGCCATGAGAAAAGTGAAAGTCGGAATCGTCGGCTGCGGAAAAATCAGCGGTATCTACATGGAAAATATCAATAAATTCGAGATTCTCGAGCTTGCCGCTTGCGCCGACATTGATCGCGCCAGAGCGGAAGAGCAAGCCGCCCGCTACGGCGTTCCCGCCGTGTGCACAACGGAAGAAATGCTGCAAAATCCGGACATCGAGATCATCATCAACCTGACCATCCCGGCGCTCCATGCTTCCATCTGTCTGGCGGCTCTTCATGCGGGAAAGCACGTTTACGTGGAAAAACCGTTGGCCATTACCCGGGAGGAAGGAAAACAGGTCCTGGCGTTGGCGAAGGAGAAAGGGCTGCTCGTCGGTTCCGCTCCTGAAACCTTTTTTGGTTCGGGCATTCAAACTGCCCTTTCACTAATCGAGAACGGAGCCATCGGCAAGCCGGTAGGGGCTACGGCATTCATGATGAGCCGCGGCCATGAAAACTGGCACCCGGACCCGGAGTTTTACTATGCTCTCGGCGGCGGACCGATGTTCGATATGGGGCCCTATTATTTGACCGCTCTCGTGCAGCTGTTGGGACCGATTCGGCGCATTGCCGGTATGACCGGGAAAGCGCTCGAACAGCGGACCATCACCAGCGAAAAGAAATACGGCAACAAAATTTCCGTGCAGGTGCCTACCCATGTAGCCGGTACCTTGGAATTTGAGCAGGGCGCCATCGCCACGCTGATCATGAGCTTCGATATTTTTGGAGGCAGCGATTTGCCGCATATCGAAATTTACGGTACCGAGGGAACGCTGCGTGTGCCGGATCCTAACGGCTTCGGCGGACCAGTGCTGCTGCGTCGGATCGGGGAGAAGGATTGGGGCGAGCAGCCGCTCCTTCCGGGCTATAAAGAAAATACCCGGGGCATCGGGCCGGCGGATATGGCCTACGCTCTGCAAAGCGGCCGTCCGCACCGTGCCAGCGGTGAACTGGCGTATCACGTGCTGGAAGCGATGTGGGCGTTCCACGATTCTTCCGATAACGGAGCGTACCATGAAATGATCAGCCGCTGCAACCGGCCTGCGTCTCTCCCGCTCGATCTGACTTTGTATGAGCTGGACAAATAACGCGTGGAGCAGTCTACTCTAGGTTCAGGTAGATTCCATATATTAAGCATATATAAAAGTATATCAATGGTGATATACTAATGATGCAGCTTCAATTGAGCTGCCTTCGTAACCTTTTTTTCTAACTCCATGTTTGCCGTCGGCTGTTTAGCCGACGGTCTTTTTTATTGGACTAGGAACATTCTCCTATTATGCGAAAACAAACACTATCGGCCTATTGCTTATGCGAATCATGCATGATAGTTTGATAAATGAAATATAAAGCCGAATCCGGACGCGCTTGTCCGGTACGGGGGACTTTTATTGGGGTGAATGTTTGCATTTCGTCTGCAAACTAGGGAGCCAACCTCTTCCCGAATCCGTCAACTAACCTCGGAGGCATTAGGAGGAACTGAATCTGAATCGGTCAACCAAGCTATTGGCATTGTCCGCCGCCGTCTTTACATCCGGTTTGTTTTACGCTGCGCCTTCCCAAGCTGCGGCATCGGACGTAAAGGTGCAGGTGAATGATGACCTGGTGCAATTTCCCGACGCTCAGCCATTTATCGACAGTAATTCCCGCACACAGACGCCCGTTCGCATGGTATCAGAGAAACTCGGCTACAAGGTCAGTTATGTGGTGGAAGATAGCGATATCCGTGTCACATTGAAAAACGATGATAAAACCATCGAGCTGACTACCGGCGAGAATACCGCAGTCGTCAATGGGGAATCGATAACCATTGATACGAAAGCGGTAGAAAAGCAAGGCAGGACTTACGTTCCGGTCAGCTTTATCGCCAAATCCTTCGGTCACATGGTCCAGTGGGACAGCAAGAACTACATAGCCATCGTCTCAGCTGATGGAAAATACCATGCTCCCGCCTGGTATCGACCGTCCATCTCTCAATCGGTCATTGCTGATGCCAAAGAGTATTTAGGCATTCCTTACAGCTACGGCGGAACGTCGCCTTCCGGATTCGATTGCTCCGGCTTGGTACAATACGTGTTCCGCAGAGAAGCTGTCTATCTGCCGCGGACGGCAAATGACATGTACACCAGTGCCGGTTCAAAGGTTGCGTCCCTGCAGGCAGGAGACCTCGTGTTCTTCTCCAGTACGAAAAAAGCGCCGGCTACTCATGTCGGCATCTATTTGGGCAATAATCAATTCATTTCCGCAACGACATCAGGCGGCGTCCAGATCGACTCCCTTTCCAGCTCCTATTGGAGCGCCCGCTACTTCGCGGCGAAACGGATCGCAGTGGACTGATGCCCGCAAAAAAGACAAAAGCGCGAATCCACATCGGTGGAGACGCGCTTTTGTTCTTTTATTCTGCCACTTATTCTTGATTGTGCCGGACGGGTTTGCGCTTTGCTTTGAAACGGGGAGCGACATAATTGCGTTTGCGGTCGCGGTAGAACACCCAGCCGCCGATAAATCCGGCACCGAGAAAGAACAGCAAAAGCCCCGGAACGAAGGACGACCAACCAAAGCTGACGGAACTGGAGCTCCTGCCGATGTAATCGAATAATGAATCTTTGACCATCATGAAACCGTATGCGGCAGCGATACCCGGCACGACGAGGAAAAGCACGGCGATGATGCGCGAGATAAGCAGCTTCAAGACGGGACCCCTTTTCTGTTAAGCTAAAAATAAATATCACTATTCCCACTATATTTAATTTTGATGAAAAGGTAAAATAAAGTGATGAATTAGTACCAGGTAATAAAGGAGGCCGATCAGGAATGACCAAACCTTATGATATTGTGGTGCTGGGCGGCGGAGTCGGCGGCTATACGGCTGCTATCCGGGCAGCTCAGCTTAATTTCAGCGTGGCGCTTGTGGAGAAAGCCGAATTGGGCGGTACCTGCCTGCACAGGGGCTGCATCCCGACCAAGGCGCTATTGCGCAGCGCGGAGATCTATGCCCAAGCGAAGGAAGGCGCAGACTATGGCGTATTCGCATCGGAGGTTCGGCTCGATTTTACGCGGGTGCAAATCCGTAAAACGGAGATCGTCGAACGGCTGCACAAGGGCGTACAGTTTTTAATGAAGAAGAACAAGATCGATGTCTATAAAGGGGAAGGGCGGTTGATGGGTCCGTCGATTTTCTCACCCCGATCCGGCAGCGTGGCTCTGGTCACCGAGGACGGCGAAGCTGTGAATCTCGTGCCCGGGCACTTGATTTTGGCTACAGGCTCCAAGCCGAGGATGCTTCCGGGACTTGCGGCAGGCGGTCGCATCATGACCAGCGACGAAGCGCTTCGTATGGAGGATTTGCCGAAATCCATCGTCATCGTTGGCGGCGGTGTCATCGGCGTAGAATGGGCATCGCTGTTACGCGATTTCGGAGTGGAAGTCACTGTCGTCGAATTTGAAAAGCGGCTCATTCCAACGGAAGATGAGGAAATCTCCAAGGAGTTGGAACGGCTGTTCACCAAACAGGGGATCAAAGTGCTCACTGGCGCCAAAGTTCTGGCAGAAACCGTTAGCCAGTCAGAACAATCCGTCAAACTACAGGTTGAACGGAACGGGGTAATCCAAGATCTGGAGGCCGAAAAGATGCTGGTGTCCGTTGGACGGATGGCGGTGACGGAAGGGCTGGGTCTGGAAAACACCGACATTATCGTCGACCGTGGCTTCATCAAAACCGACGATTTCATGCAGACGATGGAATCGCATATTTTCGCAGTAGGGGACGTCAACGGGAAGATGCAGCTCGCTCATGCCGCAGCCCATCAAGGGATTGCGGCGGTAGAGCGAATCGCCGGGCTCAATACCCATGCTTTTGCCGCCCAACTTGTGCCTCGGGCGATTTATACCCGGACTGAGGTGGCTAGCGTCGGTTGGACGGAGAAGCAAGCTGCGGAGAAAGGCTTCAAGGTGAAGACCGGGAAGGTTTCGTTCCGCGCTTTGGGCAAAGCCCTTGTGCTCGGCAACAGTGACGGCTTCGTCAAAGTTGTCGCCGATGCGGCGACGGGTGATATTCTCGGCGTCCATATGATCGGCCCCCACGCGACGGATTTGATTTCCGAGGCGTCTCTCGCCCAAGTGTTGAATGCGACCCCTTGGGAAGTCGGGCAAACCATCCATCCCCATCCCACCTTGTCGGAAGCGCTGGGTGAGGCGATGCTTGCGGTGGACGGGGCGTCATTGAATATGTAGGGCAAAAAAGAAAGACCTTATTCCGTAGAACGGTCCGCGGGGGAACAAACCCCTTAGACCCGCCGACGGGATAAGGCCTTTTTGCTTTCGGTTAGCATGTAGACGAATTGGATCGGACAAATCGAATGAAACAGAATTCATTGGCACGGGTGGAAACGGTCCGAAGGTGTGCCAGGCTAGTCGCGCTTGTTGCTATCCGCGTACACCGCCATGGCGTCCCGCATGAATGCGGCTAAACCTTCACCGAACTTGTCGATGTTTTTGGTGAAGCGCTCATCGGCTACATACATTTGTCCTAAGCCCCTGAAGGCTTCCAAAGAGTAGCTGCCCATCTGGTTCAATAGCAGAAACCATTCCTTGATGCCGGCCTGGGCTTCCTCTGAAGCGGGTGAGGTATGGCGTAGATCAGCCAAATGGGAGTAGAGGGCGTTCATCTCGTCGCCCAGGGTCTTCTGCTCTCCGGCGGCCATGCTGCCAAGCCGGGAATTAGCGCGATTCACTGCATCTTCGCCCCAGCGCGCTTTCGCTTCATCTTCATAAGGATTGCTGCTGAAGTCGAAGCCTTTGAATTTTTCTTCGTTGGTCATTGCAATATCTCCTTTCGCATGTTCGATCGTTTTATTCAGGGTGGCGATCATCCGGACAAGCTGCTCCTGCTTCGCTTGCAGCATCCCGCGCTGCATTTCCAGCGCCTCCAGGCGGTTAAAGCCGGGACTTTCCAGGATACTTTTGATCTTCCTCAGCGGGAATTCCAGCTCGCGGAAAAACAGGATTTGCTGCAGCTTCTCCAGATCGGTGTCGGAATACAGCCGGTATCCCGCTTCAGTAGTGCCGCTCGGCTTCAAAAGCCCGATTTCGTCGTAATGGTGTAGGGTGCGGATGCTGATTCCCGTCAGTTCCGCGACTTCTTTTACTTTCATGATAAGGATGGCGCCTCCTTTCAAGCTCACTATACAGCCTCACGTAACGGGAGAGTCAATGCTATTTTGCGAAAATAATGCGAATCGGTTCATATTGCAGTGAGAATGTGCTATAGTAAGGATGGATTAGAATTAGTACCAGGTATTAAAACATGATGCTAAGCCGACTGAAACCATGCAGACTTCACCATACAGGTAATCATAAGGAGGCTGAATTCCTTGTCCATTGGTCAACTTTTGCAGCATAGGAGCTTGGGATTGTCCGACGAACAGGCCATTGAAATGTATGTCAATATGGTAAGGGCGCGCAAATTCGATGAAATGTCGACGCTGCTGCAGCGCACTGGAAAAATTCCGTTTTTCGTTTCGGGCGTGGGTCAGGAAGTGGCTCAGGTAGCTGCCGCCTTCGCTCTTCAACAGGGAAAGGACTATTTGCTGCCCTACTACCGGGATTATGCTTTCGTGCTGTCCGTCGGCATGACCATGAAAGATCTGATGTTGGCCAACTTCGCCAAGCCGGAGGACATCACCAGCGGCGGCAGGCAGATGCCCGGCCATTTCGGCGCCAAAAAGCTGAATATCGTCACGGGATCAAGTCCTGTTACTACTCAGGTTCCCCATGCCGTCGGTATTGCTTTGGCGGCGAAAATGCAGAAGAAAGATTTCGTCACCTATGTAACCTTTGGCGAAGGCTCCAGCAACCAGGGGGATTTCCACGAAGGCTGCAATTTTGCCGGGGTGCATAAGCTGCCGGTGATCTTCCTGTGTGAAAATAACCAATATGCCATTTCGATCCCTATCAGCAAGCAGGTGGCGGGGAATATATACGAGCGGGCCATCGGTTATGGCTTCCCCGGCGTCCGGGTGGACGGCAACGATGCCCTTGAAGTGTATAGGGTCGTCAAAGAAGCCCGGGAGCGGGGTCTCCGTGGCGAAGGTCCGACGCTGATCGAAGCGGTGATGTACCGTCTCTCACCGCACTCAACATCGGATAACGATATGCAGTACCGAACGAAGGAAGAAGTGGAGGAAAACCGTAAGAAAGACGGCATTCCCCGCTACAAAAATTATTTGCTCGAGTGTGGTCTGTGGAACGAGGAAAAAGACGCGGAGCTGAAGGTAAAGGTAAAACGGGAAGTGGAGGACGCCATCCGTTACGCGGAAGAGTCTCCCCAATGCGCTCCGGAAGATGCTTTGCTGCATGTATACGCGGAAACGGGGAGGGACTAACGATGGCGGTAATCACTTATTTGGAAGCCATCCGTTCGGCCATGGAAGACGAGATGGAGAAGAACGATAACGTATTCGTTTTAGGGGAAGACGTAGGGAAGGGCGGCGTTTTCAATGCCACCAAAGGGCTGCGCGACCGTTTTGGCGAGGATCGCTGCCTGGATACGCCTCTTGCAGAATCCTCCATCGCCGGCGTCGCCATCGGTGCCGCCATGTACGGCATGCGCCCCATCGCGGAAATGCAGTTCGCCGATTTCATTTTGCCGGCAACGAACCAGATCATCAGCGAAGCGGCGAAAATCCGCTACCGCTCCAACGGCGACTGGAACTGCCCGGTGGTCGTCCGCGCTCCTTACGGGGCGACGGGTGGCGGCGCGCTGTATCATTCCCAATGTCCGGAGTCCATTTTCTTCGGTACGCCAGGATTGAAGATCGTTGCTCCGTCCACGCCATACGATGCGAAAGGCTTGCTCAAAGCGGCAATCCGTGACGAGGATCCGGTGCTCTTTTTCGAACATAAAAAATGCTACTTGTCCATTACCGAGGAAGTTCCGGAGGGCGATTACATCGTGCCCATCGGGAAAGCGAAGGTAAGGCGGGAAGGGACGGACATCACCGTCATTTCTTATGGCATGATGATGCATCATACGATAAAGGCGGCAGAGATGCTGGCTGCCGAGGGAATCAGCGCCCATGTGCTGGATTTGCGTACGCTGCAGCCGCTAGACAACGCGGCGATTTTGGAAGCGGCGGCGAAGACAGGGAAAGTGCTGATCGTCCATGAAGACAATAAAACCGGCGGAGTAGGGGCCGAGGTTTCGGCGATCATCTCTGAAGAGATGTTTTACGATTTGGACGCGCCGATCATGCGGCTGGCAGGTGCGGATGTGCCGGCCATCGGGATGAACCCGGTACAGGAGAAATACTTCCTGCTGAACCCGGAGAAAATCGCCGCAGCCATGCGCAAGCTAGCGGAAATTTAGGCTCGGAATGGATTAGTGCAGAAGGCGCTATCTTCGCGTGACATCCACTGTTGGCTTAGTTGAAGCGGTGATGGCGTTGTGGTATAAACGAACGCTGACCCCCTGATACCTCGGCTTTGAAATAGGGTTGAGGCAATTGCAAAACCTACAATTGAAATTCCAACATTTAGTGGGTTATATCTATTCCATTGCAAAAAGTGCAGGAGAATCACTCATAACCGCCTGAAAGTGGACGATTCTTTGAATTCTCCTGCACAAAATACAATGAACCCGGGCAGATAAGCGGCATTTCAACCATTCCGCTGTACATTTTGCAACGGAAGCTGTATTTTTTGGGGCATGCCATTCCAACATGTGCTCCAACCGGTGAAATCTCACCCCGCACCTGGGGTTCTGTCTTGTCTGGTTCTACTAACGACTGGCCGCTGGCCGGATAGCGAGGGAAATGCCATGGAGGGAACAGGAGTGAAGGGTACGGCGGTAGCCGTCCCGCACTTGGCGGAAAGTTTAGTTTCCGCAACGGTAGGTAAGTGGTTGAAGCAGCCTGGCGACAAGGTTGAACAATATGAAGTCATTTGCGAGCTCATTACGGAAAAAGTGAACGTGGAAATGCCGGCTCCCATAGCGGGGACGATGGGCACCATCGTCGCGGCAGAAGGCGAGACGGCGCAGGTGGGCGAGACGATCTGTTATATCGTCGAGCCTGCGGAAGCG
>NZ_CBQR020000112.1 GCF_000455485.1 Gorillibacterium massiliense | reverse complement strand
CTGGCCGCCCTGGCGGGCACGGGCCTCGGCGGGCGCATCACGCGCAAGGACGTGCTCGATTACATCGAGCACGGTCCGGCGCGTGCCGCCGCCCCTCTGGCCCCGCCAGCGCCAGCCGCCGCGCCCAGCGCGCCCGTTGCGCCGCCGCAAGCGCCTTCGCTGCTGCCTTCACAGGCGCCGGCCGGACCGGTGCGGACCACCGGCCTGCACCTGACCGAGTATCCGCCGACACCGCTGCAGGATGCCCCGGGCATCCAGGCTGGCGGCTACGGCGGACAAGGGGAGTATCTCATCGATGTCACCCCGGTGCGCAACGCCATCGCCCGCAACACCCGGCAGAGCGCGACGGAAATTCCCCACGCTTGGACGATGGTGGAGGTGGATGTCACCAACCTGGTGACGTTACGAACCAAGTTGAAGGACGAATTTATCCGGCAAGAAGGTATCAACTTGACTTATTTGGCTTTTGTCCTGAAGGCCGTGGTCAGCGCGATCAAGGATTACCCGATCATGAACTCCGTTTGGGCGGTGGACAAGATCATCGTCAAACGGGACATCAACATCTCCCTGGCCGTCGGGACAGAAGATTCCGTCGTGACACCGGTGATCAAAAAAGCCGACCAAAAGAACATCGCCGGCCTGGCCCGGGAAATCGACACCTTGACGAAAAAAGCCCGCTCCGGCAAGCTCAGCCTGGACGATGTCCAGGGCGGCAGCTTTACCGTCAACAATACCGGCTCTTTCGGTTCGCTTTTGTCGTACCCGATCATCATTTATCCGCAAGCGGCCAACCTGACCTTTGAGTCCATCGTCAAAAAACCGGTGGTCATCAACGACATGATCGCCGTCCGCTCTATGGTGAATATGTGCTTGTCCCTGGATCACCGGATTCTGGACGGAGTCATCTGCGGTCGGTTCCTGCAGCGGGTTAAAGAAAACATGGAAAGCTATGGCCCGGATACGAAGCTGTATTAATGGGTCTTCGATGCGGTATTCACCGCAAGCAAAAACACTCTCCACTGCCATCTCATGGCCGGCCGGAGAGTGTTTTTCTGTGTTTTTTATCATTAGGAGAGCGCGATCTCAATTGCAAAAAGCAAGGATGACAAGGCCATACTGATGATCATTACCCAGATCACGACCCGGAACCAGAATTTTTGGCGTTTCATTGACTGTACTGCTCCCCTTTCGCAGGGCGGAATTGCTTCAAACCCGCTCTCGTGATACCATTGGTATCGCAGGCTGAATAACAAACCGCCGGTTAGTGCATCTTGCTCTATTCTACCTATTTGTGAGCGATCTTTTCAACCCTAGGATGTTTAGTCGGCAAACGCGTTTATCACACATATGCATGGTTGGCCATACGGCAAGTATGTCAATTTCTCTTAATGGAGGGAAGTCATGATACACGAAGAAAGGCTTGTTCAGGAATTTCTTGAATTGGTGCAAGTTGATAGCGAAACGAAGGATGAGGCGGAAATTGCCAAGGTGCTCCGCCGCAAGTTCACGGAGTTGGGATTGACGGTGGAAGAGGACGATTCCATGGCTAAAACCGGCCACGGAGCAAACAATCTGATTTGCACCCTGCCGGCGACAGAAGACGGAACCTCCCATCCCAAGCTCATGTTTACCAGCCATATGGATACGGTGATGCCGGGCAAAGGCATCAAGCCGCAAATACACGAAGACGGATACATAAGGAGCGACGGCTCCACGATCTTGGGCAGCGATGACAAGGCAGGACTTGCCGCCATGCTGGAAGGCATACGCGTTCTGAAAGAACAGAAGATCGCCCATCCGCAAATTCAATTCATCATTACCGCCGGTGAGGAGTCCGGTTTAATGGGCTCTCGGGCCATGGACAGCAAGTGGTTGGATGCCGAATACGGCTTTGCCCTTGATTCCAACGGTGCCATTGGCGGCATTGCGGTCGCTGCGCCATCTCAGCAAAAAGTCTTCATCACCTTTTACGGGAAATCCGCCCATGCCGGCGTAAACCCCGAGGATGGCATCAGTGCCATAACCGTGGCTAGCAAAGCCGTTGCCCGGATGAATTTGGGCCGCATCGATAAGGAAACGACGGCGAATATCGGGAAATTTTCCGGCGGCGGCGCCACGAACATCGTATGCGACAAGGTGGTTTTGGAAGCCGAAGCCCGCAGTTTGGACAAAGAGAAGCTGGCGCGGCAAGTTCAGTCCATGGAACAAGCTGCTTATTCGGCAGCGGAAGAAATGGGCGCGACAGCCGAGTTCAACAGTTTCCTTCTCTACCCGTCCTTTAAGTTTGACGGAGACGCTCCCATCGTCAAGATGGCGTCCAAAGCGATGGAAGCCATTGGCGCAACGCCTTTTACTTTCCATTCCGGTGGGGGCAGCGATGCCAACGTATTCAACGGCCACGGCGTGCCGACCATCAATTTGTCGGTAGGCTATGAGGACATTCACTCGACGAAGGAAAGAATAAAAAAAGCCGATCTCATCAAGGTGGCCGAGATTCTGATCAGCATCATTCGGACAAATGGAGAATTAGCGAAGACGGCGCATTAACCCTTGCAATCAAAGCTATCCTGACGCCTGCCGGCGGAGGGGTAGCTTTTCCCTCATTTCCCCTC
>NZ_CBQR020000111.1 GCF_000455485.1 Gorillibacterium massiliense | reverse complement strand
TTTTTCCGGTGGCTGCGTTGGTTTAACATGATGAGGGCCTGTCCCTTTTTTCCCTTGCTCTCTGCTTCCGCCAATTGTTTCAGCTTTCGGCTGACTTCCCAAGCTTTTCCTACCAGTCTTAGGCTGTCGGGGGCATAATAAGCTTTCATGGTTCACGCCTCATCTCTACCAGAATTTCCTCCCGCCAACGGGATATGGTAGATTCATATGAGAGCGCGTTTGAAAATAGACTGTTTTTCGATGGAAAGGAAAGAGAGAGCGATGACAAAGGATACCAAAAACCCATTTGAAGAAATTACGACGGAGTGCAAACCCATCTTCAAAGGAAAAATCATTTCTTTGGACGTGGAAACGGTGCGACTTCCAAACGGAGAAAGCGCAACACGGGAGATTGTCCGCCACCCTGGGGCTGTCTGTGTGTTGGCGATTTTGGACGGGAAGTTGCTGGTTGTTGAACAGTACCGCAAAGCGCTGGGCAAAAACCTTGTGGAAATTCCAGCGGGCAAGCTGGAGCCGGGAGAAGATCCCCTTGAAGCGGCAAAACGGGAGCTGGAAGAGGAAACCGGCTATTCCTGCGGATCAATGCGCAAGCTGTTTACCTTCTATACGGCTCCGGGATTCTGCGACGAGAAAATCCATCTTTATCTGGCTGAGCATTTGCAAGCAGGTGAAGCTCATCCCGATGAGGATGAATTTTTGGAAATCATGAGTTTGACTCCGGAAGAAGCGGAACGGTTTATCGCTGAAGGACGGATTGAGGACGCGAAAACCATTATGGCAGTGCAAGCTTGGCAGGTATCGCGGCTGACGGGAAGTTTCTGACCGATGATGCAAGAGATAAAGGATCATTTTGTCGACTTGCACATCCATATCGGGCGGACCGAGAAAGGCGCTCCGGTGAAGATCAGCGCTTCCCGAGATTTAACCTTCTACAATATCGCCAGAGAAGCTTCGGAACGCAAAGGGATTGATACGATCGGAATTATCGATTGCCATTCTCCAGCCGTGCAGAACGAGATCGATTTCTATTTAAGCAATGGAGAAATGGAAGAAGTCCCGGACGGAGGCATCCGCTACCGTCAGACTACCGTTCTCTTGGGCAGTGAAATCGAGGTGAGGGACGCGGGGATGGGACCGGCTCATTTGCTGATTTATTTGCCCACTTTGGACAAGATGCGGGAGTTTACGGAGTGGATGAGCCGGCATATGAAAAATGTCAGTTTAAGCTCCCAGCGCATTTATGTTCCTGCTCGCATCCTCCAGGAGGAGGCAGAGGGGCGGGGGGGCATGGTCATTCCAGCTCATATTTTCACTCCTCATAAAAGCTTGTACGGCAGCTGTTCATCCCGCATGTCGGATCTGCTTCATGTGCCAAGCATTGCCGCAGTGGAGCTGGGCTTAAGCTCCGATACGGAGATGGCGAGCGGACTTTCGGAGCTTGACGGCATTCCTTTCGTCACCAATTCGGATGCCCATTCCCTCGGCAAAATCGGTAGGGAGTATAATCTGATGCGCATGGCAGAAGCCAGCTACAAGGAACTTGAGCTGGCTCTGCAAGGCCGGAAGGGCCGGGGGATTGCTGCGAATTTTGGGTTAAATCCACGTCTGGGCAAGTATCACCGTACGTATTGCGCCAATTGCGAATCCATCGTCGATGAAAGCCAGTCTTCAGCGGAGCGTTGTCTTTACTGCGGCAGTACGAAAATCGTCCGCGGCGTCATGGACCGGATCGCCGATATTTCCGATCGCCCGGCGCCTGATGCGAAAAGCCTCGCCACCCGGCCGCCTTATCGCTACCAGGTTCCTCTAGAGTTCATCCCCGGTCTCGGAAAGCGGAAGCTGAAGGGTCTATTGGACCGCTTCGGAACGGAGATGAACATTTTACACCGGGTAAAAGGCGATGAACTCGCTGCCGCAGTCGGTGAGGATATTGCCGGGATGATTATCCAAGCACGGGAAGGGACATTGCGGTTGGAAGCTGGAGGCGGCGGCAGTTACGGCAAAGTAGAGCGGCGGTAGCGAGCGGCAGATTCTATCCCTTACGACTTCCGTTTGCCTACTCCTTTACTTGTTGGCAGTCGCCAGTTTCGCCTTGACGCTGGGGCGGATTGGATCGATAACCACGGTAGCATCGAACAAGGGAGCGAGCCGCTTGACATCGTCGTTCAACGACAAGCCGTCGATATGCCTGCGGTCCATCATCACGACACCGCTGGAGGCTTTTAGATAAGGAGCCGGACCGACGGAGCAGAAGACGGCAAAACCCCGATCTTGCAATCCTTTCATCTTCGGGCTGCCCTCCGGAACGGATGCGCCATATGGATAAATGTAGACGGGAGTCGGGCCGAGCAGGGACCCGACTTCTTTCAACCAGCGGTCGGTATCGGCAAATAAAACCTTCTCACTGATTTTCCCTGCATCTTTGTGTCCCCAGCCGTGGCTGGCGAAGGTCCAGCCGGTTTCTTTCAACCGGCTCACCACCTTGAGCGCTGCTGCTTTCGTTTCCGCATAATCAGCCGCGCCCGTTTCATTTGTGCGGTAGCCGAGGATACCTTCATAGCCGGTTAAAGCGATGACGCCTTTTGCTCCCTGAAAGGAAAAATCCGGGTGAGCCTTAACGAAGTCGTCGAGAATCGGGATGATGTCATTGTCCCGGGCAGTGACTTCTGCGCCTTTCGGGTCGATGGCATATCCGGCTACTTCTCCGTTTTCATCGAGGACCAGCTTATTGATATTGCCGTTCTTCCGCATATAATCGTAGTAATTATTGTCGTCGATGGACAGGATCAGCGGCTTCTTCCCCTCAGGCAATGTCAGATCCTTTCGAGTGGCCGTCATTTTACCGTCAATCGTTTTCGTTTCATAAATGGAGTCGATGGGGATCAGAATGTAATTATTCCGGTAAAGGGAATCGATAATTTTGTTAAATTCGGGTATGGTGACAAACCAGTCGTCATACCCTTTCGTCATGCTGTCTCCGTCGAATGCAAGCTCCGGGTAAGCGATTAAAGGATGAAAGAAGATATGCTCCACCGGTCCGTGATAAGCGACCATCTTCTGCGGAGATGGGGTAGCGGTCGGTGTTGATGACGGTGCCTGGGTGAGAGCAGGCGAGGGACTGGGACTTCCCCCGTTTACGCCGTTTGTCGATTCGGCGACTGAAGGGGTTGATATAGCGTGAGTTGTGGATGCGTTTGCCGCAGTATGCTGCGGTGAAGAGCTCGAGCCGGTTAGAAAATGAGCTGCTGCCTGCTCAAACGGCAGGCCGGTAAAAGATAAAACAGCGATACAACCTAAAACGATGATTCCAACAGCAAGGAGAACCCACATACGCGATTGCTTTTTTTCGCCTTTTTTCATTCTCACATCATCCACCAGCCCACATTTCTAAGATGACAAAGAGACGGGAATAACTGGAAGAAAGTTGCAGGATGATGCATGTATTTAACAAAGATTATTTGAGTTATCCTTTTGGTTTTGATCATATAAAAAAAACCGCCCTATAGCAGGCGGTTTGTCCGATTTTGATCGACTATTTCACATGTTCGATGAGTCCAAAATGAACCCCCATGGGATCAATAATATACGCTAATTTGAAGTCGCCGAAATCCATGACATCTTGAATGACTTTACCGCCATTTGCAATCACTTTCGATATGGATTCATCGATCGACATTACTTCGATTTGCAAGCGGACGCCAACCGGAAAATGTTCGGGACCATGAGCAATCCCTCCATCAATGCCGTTTTCTTCGGACGGTCCCGTCTTGGCAGGGTAATACCCCCAATTGGGCTCACCTAGTTCCCATCCAAACACATCCGCATAAAATTTCGAATGGCTGGCAGCATCCTGACTGCTGATTTCGAATGCTATGACTCGGTTCATGGACTCATCTACCTTTCCTATCGATTTAAGTTGAACCATAGATTTCATCCTTCAGCCGTTACTCCTCGAGTGGTTCAACTAGTTCATTGAGGAACTTAATTTCACAATATAGAACATATGTTTTCATGTCAAGCGGAATTACGGTTGCTTTGCTTGCCCTTGTTGTCGAATGACACAAACACCTTATACAGTTTTGAACGTGGGGCAACTAAAATATGATATTATTTTTACTATGCAATGCTATTCAATCAACCGTATCTTATCCAAGGTGATTATCCGATGAATTATTTCTATACAAGTACTACAAAGCCTCTGCGCTATTTTACATGTGGAAATCTTATGAGTAGGGATGGTTTTCTTCACCATAGGCGTATCTTTGACTGCCATGTGCTTATTTTCATTCTTGAGGGCACCTTACATATCACCCAAGCTGGTGTTCCTCATTCGGTAGCTTCGGGACACTATATTTTCCTTAAAGCCGGTGAAGAACATTACGGTCATATGCCTTCCAATGGGAAGTTGATCTATTTGTGGGTGCACTTTTCTTCCGACGCTCCGTGGGAAACCATTTCCGCAGACAATGGCTTTAATCTTCCAGAATCCTATTCCTATTTGTTCCCCGAACACGGAGCTCCTGCAAACTTTCAGCGTGTAAGCATGCTCTTCCGTCAGCTTATCGACTATTCACGTCAGGAGATTCTTTACACCCAAGCAATTCTTTACTACTCACTGAGTCTGCTTGCAATGGAAATAACGCAGGAATTTCTCGACAGCTTAACAAATCGCAAAAACAATATTTCGCCTGTTGTTCATACCATCATGGATTGGATTAAATCCAATTGCCACAAGCCTCTTTCCCTGCATGATATTGCCGAAGAATTCCACTATAATGCCGACTATTTATCCTCCTTATTTAAAAAAGAAACGGGCATGACGTTTGTCTATTACCTGAATAAATCAAGGGTTGAAATTTCGAAGAATCTCTTGTCCAGTATCAATATCAGCATAAAAGAAGCCGCCTATTCATGTGGCTTCCGGGACGAAAAATACTATATGAAAATGTTTAAAAAGTACGAGGGAATGACTCCCTTGCAGTATAAAAACGCCTTTCATAAGAAATGAGACTGACCCCTGTTTTCGTGACAGGGGTCAGTTTCATTGAATGAACTATTTGCGGGTGAAATAGACGGTGTAGGTTTCGTCGGTAATCTCATAAAGGGGCTTGAACATGATGTTTTTCGGCTGATTGCGTGTACGGTAGCTGTTCTGCTTCCAAGGGAATGTTCCGTAAGTATGCTCGGTTTGCGGCATCATAAATTCCCTCGGATTGCTGAAATCGCCCGTTAGTCCGCAGTCGCTGTCGGTAAGACCCGCAAGGACAATCGGTCCGTCAACGACGGCGGCAAGCTCCGGCATATCCGGCAGAGCTTCCATAACCAAGACGCTTGGGAAGAAAATCTTGATCGTATCGTTCTTCCATTCTCTCGTAATGCTCAAGTAACCGCCGCTAATATCAGGTGCGGTAACCTCCTGCCCGTTAATCTGTACCGACGGCGTACCTTTAACCCATGACGGCACACGGAAGAGCAAGGTGAAGGTTTCGGAAACAGACGATGTAACCGTGAATTTCAAGGACCACCTGGACATTTGGCTGTCGTCGTGCTCATCAAAGAACGCTTGATCGTTGTAGTATTTCATATCCGTGGTCTGCTCCAGGATTATATCCGTTTCGCCGCGGCGATAGTTCAATCTTGAGGGAATATACTGGCTGATGATCAGCTTGTCATTTTGGGTATCTTCAAAATAAATCAAATCAGGATAGATGGACTGAGCTTGGACCATTGTGCCGTGGCAGCACCAGAAATCCCTAGTTTTGCTTCCCCACTTTTTACGACTTCCCGCCATTAACGGGAGAAAATAGGTGGGCATTCCCGTATTCGCATTCTGCTGGGCAAGGAAACCGTTGTACAGGCTTCTTTCGATATAATCCGCATATTCGGTATTACGCGTCCATTTATAAAGATACGAAGCGGTTCTAACCATGTTGTAAACCGTGCAGAATTCCTGATTGGTTTCGCCGAGAAACTGTCCCTGCATAAAGGGAGGCCCCCAAAATTCGCCTGCGTTCTGACCGCAAGTGCAATACATGCCTCTGTCGGTAACCGCATTTTTCCAAAATCCCTCGGTAATCGTGCGCCACTTCTCATCGCCCGTTACTTCGTAAAGCTTTCCTGCACCGTGAGATAGCGGGATACTTGCGTTGGAATGAGAGTTTGTAAGTGCGTCTTTTCCCTCCGCCAGCTTTCGGAATAACCCGGGGTTCCAATAACGCTTTGCTAGATCCATGTACTTTTCGTTTTTGGTGATGTCGTACAGGCTTGTCCAGATCTCCAGCATCCCGCCCTCTTCACCGCTGTAAACGGCATGAGGGTTAATATTTTGCATAGCGTCGGTCCAATGTACATACCAGTCGCTCAGATGGTCCAATATCTCCAAAGCCTGCTCGTTGCCCGCGTCCGTATAGGCGTGAGTCAGTCCCATGATGGTTTTATGCATGACATACTGTGGCGACCATATATACCGGTCATCCGCCAGCTTTTGGAAATATTTTTCGGGTATGGAGCCAATCCATTCTCCGCCGTTCAGTTCCTGACATCTTGCCAGCTCTGAGACGATTTTATCGAGCTTGGCTTTCAATTCTATATCATGCTCCGTGGCTACATAAGACGCTGCTGCGGATAGCCAATGCCCCAGAAAATGCCCTCTGAGCTGACACGTGGGAGCTTCCCAGCCCCAGTGCAGATTGGCAGTTGCGGGATCATCCACTACCTGAAGCCCCGGCATAATAATTCCCGCCTCCAGATAGAAATTCTGAAGAAGGCATTGGGTGTCCAGCTCCATTAGATATTCTCTGTTGACATTCATTCTCTCCCGAAAAACTCCCGGTAGCAAAGTTACATTTCTTTTATCGATTGCTTTTAACATATTCTCATCCTCCGCTAATCCAAAATCATCTTAAGTGTTTTCATCATAGTCCATATTTTTCGATATGTAGGTAGACAAAAGCGCAGAAATGGTTGAG
>NZ_CBQR020000110.1 GCF_000455485.1 Gorillibacterium massiliense | reverse complement strand
CCATATTTTTCGATATGTAGGTAGACAAAAGCGCAGAAATGGTTGAGGAATTCCAGATCTTATAGTCATCTCTTCTCCATTTCTTCATACATATATACGGAGGAATAAGGAGGGACAAGCATGCCTCTCGGTCAACCGCCGTTCAAAGCCTACTGGAAGGAAAATATGCCTTTTGTCATTTTTATCGCCGCCATCTTCGGCACGGGGGTTGTTTTCGGCGCGGTGCTGGTCAGCGCGCTGACCCTGGATATGAATCAGGAGCTGAGCCGCCATTTGGGCAATTTTTTTCAATCGGTGGACATTGGTTTCGGCTCGGACCGCAGCCGGATCTTTTGGAACATTTTCGGTCTGAATGCCAAGTGGATTTTGCTGATCTGGCTCTTGGGGCTGTCTGTGGTGGGGCTGCCGATTATCTTTGTGATGGACTTTTTGAAGGGGGCACTGATTGGGTTTACCGTCAGTTTTCTCGCCGCGCAGTATTCCTGGAAGGGGCTGCTCTTCTCCTTGGTATCGGTGGTGCCGCAAAATTTGGTGCTAATCCCGCTCTTAATTATCGGAAGCGTTGCCGGAATGAGCTTTTCGATTTACCTGGTCAAAAATCGCGTTTTGCAAAACAAAGGACAGGTCTTGCCGCCGTTTGTAAAATACGGGCTATTAATGGCTGTCATGTTGATCCTCGCTGCGGGCGTATCGCTGTTTGAGGCCTACGTGTCTCCCAATTTGATGGGTAATGTGACGCCGTTCCTGACTTTAGGCGTTGCGGATTGAGAGATACTGTTTGACTTTGACTCCGCTATCCTCCTATAATGAAAACATATAGCACCCGTGCAAGGGGGAGAAGTATGGAAGCCCGAATTGAGAAAATCAAACAACAATTGCAATCTCAGGGCTACAAACTGACGCCTCAACGTGAAGCCACGGTCCGGGTTTTGCTGGAGAATGAGGAAGACCATTTGAGTGCTGAAGACGTGTTTATGCTCGTAAAGGATAAGGCGCCCGAAATTGGCTTGGCTACGGTTTACCGGACTCTCGAGCTGTTAAGCGAGCTTCACGTTTTGGAGAAAATGAACTTTGGCGACGGAGTAGCCCGCTATGATTTGCGCAACGATCGAACCCGGCATCATCATCATCATCTCATCTGTGTACAATGCGGCTCGGTAAGCGAGATTCTGGACGATTGGCTTGGCCCGTTGGAAGAACGGCTGGAGCAGGAATACGGGTTTAAGGTTCTCGATCATCGTTTGGACTTTCAAGGCATATGCAAGGAATGCAGCGCGAAAGAACGGGCGAAAACACCTGTACAAATAAACGGCAGTACCCTTTGATAGCCTGACAGGGCTGACAAAGGGTATGTTTTTTTTCACCGCGGGTCGCACATGGATTGCTTCTACCTTTGACCATCATAGACAAGGCTAATTCTGCATATCTATCAATAGTCAAGGATACAAGCCGGGTAGAGGATGAGCCTGTGCGAAAGCGGGGAAAATGATGATTATCTCATTGCCTAGATTGCTCCGGGTGTTGAAACGTACGATTCTCTTTTTCGTGTTCACCGTCTTTTTCTATGTTTGCATCGATTTTTTGCGTGAGCGGGTCCAACCGGAACAACAGCCGCAGGAAAAGGTTGTTATTAGCACAAACGGATACGTTCGGGATGCCGTTCAGGAAGAAGGATACAGCTTCGGAGAGCGCTTAAAACGGTTCTATTGGTACGGGGAATAGGCTGTTTTCAAGGGGAATCTATGAAAATATGACTAGAAACGTACACGATCATGCAGGAAATCGGGTCCCCTGTGTGGAAAAGAAATAGAACTTATTCGACAAGGGGCATCGTTATCATGAGAGAAACGCTTCAGACCTTTATTCAATACCTAGCTGCTGAAAAAGGCCTGGCGCAGAACACCCTGGAATCTTACCAACGCGATATCAGCCAGTATATTGACTTTTTGAACGTGAACGGGGTTACGGAGCTCAGGGATTCCAACAAAATTCATATTCAAAAATACTTGCTGGAGATGAAGGGAAAAGGCAGGGCTTCTTCCACCATGTCCCGCAGCATCGTCTCTATCCGCTCTTTTTATCAATTCATGATTCGTCAGCGGGTACTTGATCATGATCCGTCCCAGCAATTGGAAGCGCCTAAATTGGATAAACGGCTTCCACAGGTGCTCACCGTGGATGAAGTGCTGAAGCTGTTGGAGGCGCCTGTACCGTCCGTTCCTGCCGGAGTCCGGGACAAGGCGATGCTGGAACTTCTCTATGCAACGGGAATCCGTGTGACCGAACTCATTTCCTTGGATGTGGATAGCATCAATACCGAAATGGGCTTTGTGCGGTGTATGGGCAAGGCATCTCGGGAGAGGGTCATTCCCCTCGGCAAAACGGCGGCTCGGTGGTTGGATGAATACATACGATACATGAGACCCTATTTGCTGAAGGTGTCGGATGAAGTAGACGCACTATTCATCAATCATTTGGGTACACGGTTAACCCGTCAAGGATTTTGGAAGATTATTAAGAAATATGCGAAAGAAGCGCATATCGAAAAAGAAATTACGCCTCATACCTTGCGTCACTCCTTCGCAACGCATCTGCTCGACAACGGCGCTGATTTGCGTTCCGTTCAAGAAATGCTGGGTCACGCGGATATTTCTACGACTCAGATCTATACTCAAATGACCAAGACGAATATGAAGGAAGTATACGACCGCGCTCATCCCCGTGCACGTGAAGTGGAAAGCGGCGCTTGACGAAGGCGGCAATATGGGTAAATATGGGGTGAGGAAAAAGGAGGCTCCTTCGGGGGCTTTTTCCTTGCTTCTCATCCGGTGATACAATAATTGGTTCAGCCAGAAAACATCATACATTGGAGGAGATCCACGATGGCATTTCGCAAAATTTGTTTAATCGTGCTGGACAGCGTAGGCATCGGCGAGCAGCCGGACGCCCCCGGTTTTGGGGATGCGGGAGCGCATACGTTGGGACATATCGCAGAAAAGGTTAGGGGCTTCGCTGTGCCTCATATGCAGGCTCTGGGACTCGGCAATATCGAGAAGCTTCAAGGAGTCGCTGCTGTCGAGAAACCCGCCGCGTATTACGGCAAAATGCAGGAAGTCTCCGTCGGCAAGGATACGATGACCGGACACTGGGAGATCATGGGGCTGAAAATCAATGTTCCTTTTAACGTTTATCCGGAGGGATTCCCGCCGGCTCTTTTGAGCGAGTTTGAGCGTTTGACCGGACGCAAAGTAACCGGCAACAAGCCGGCATCGGGAACGGAAATTTTGGACGAGCTGGGCGAAGAGCAGATGAAAACCGGTGCCTGGATCGTTTATACATCCGCAGACAGTGTATTTCAAATCGCTGCTCACGAGGAGATCATTCCTCTCGAAGAGCTATACGCCGCCTGCAAAATCGCCCGGGAATTGACCTTGAAAGCGGAGTTCTCCGTCGGCCGAGTTATCGCCCGTCCTTATATCGGCCAGCCCGGAGCTTTCAAGCGTACGCCTAACCGTCATGATTACGCGGTGAAACCGCCGGAGCCAACGGTCATGAACCATTTGAAGAATGCCGGACTGGACGTCATTGCCGTTGGGAAAATCAATGACATCTACACCGGTGAAGGGGTAACGGAAGCTCATCCCACTAAGAGCAACGAAGATGGGGTGGAGAAAACCATCGCAGGTCTGAAGCGGGATTTTCAGGGTCTCCTGTTTACCAATTTGGTGGATTTCGACTCCCTGTACGGCCACAGGCGTGATCCGGAAGGCTACGGAGCGGCACTCATGGCTTTCGACGCGGCGCTGCCCGAGATTATGAAGGAAATCAGCGAAGAAGATTTGCTGATTCTGACTGCCGATCATGGCAATGATCCGATTCATGCCGGAACGGATCACACTCGGGAATATGTTCCGCTTTTGGTCTACAGCCCCGCTTTTAAAGGCACCGAATCGCTGGGCATCCGTAAAACTTTCGCCGATCTAGGGGCGACTATCGCCGATAATTTCGGAGTGACGGCGCCGGCAAATGGGGATAGCTTTTTATCCGAATTAAAAACGAGTAACTAACACTTCATAATGGGAAGGGCAGGAGATGAAGGATGGAAAAGGTTAGTTTGCTGGAGAGAATCGATCAAGCGGCAGCGGCAATAGCGGCAAGAAGTGGAGAAACGCCGGAGATCGGCCTCATTTTAGGCTCCGGATTGGGAATATTGGCGGACTTGATTGAAGACGCGGTTGTGGTCCCTTATCATGAGATCCCGTTCTTCCCCGTTTCCACGGTTGAGGGGCATGCCGGAGAGCTGCTGCTGGGTAAAGTAAAAGGCCGCCAAGTGCTGATGATGAAGGGCCGTTTTCACACCTATGAAGGATATGAGCCCGATGCGGTTTCCTTCCCGGTGCGGGTCATGAAGAAGCTGGGCGTAAAGACGCTGCTGGTCACGAACGCTGCCGGCGGGGTAAATGAATCCTTTGATGTTGGAGACTTGATGGTGATCAGCGACCATTTGAATTTCATGTTCCGCAACCCGCTGATCGGGCCGAACGATAATTCTCTCGGTGTTCGCTTTCCGGACATGTCGGAAGCATACAGTAAACGTCTTCGGAAGCTTGCACACGAGACGGCAGCGGAACTGGGCTTCAGTCTGAGGGAAGGGGTATATGCCGCAATGAGCGGACCGGCTTACGAAACGCCGGCGGAAATCCGTATGCTAAGGATCGTTGGCTCAGACGCCGTTGGCATGTCCACCGTCCCGGAAGTCATGGTAGCTCGCCATGCCGGCATAGAAGTATTAGGCTTCTCCTGCATATCGAATATGGCGGCAGGCATTTTGGATCAGCCTCTTTCCCACGCGGAAGTGATGGAAGCGGCGGATCGGGTGAAGGATAAGTTTCTTGGCCTGATCCTGGCTATTCTTCCGAAGATCTAATTTTACTCGAATTAAGAGAAAGAAATCACACTGAAAAGCGCCTTTCCTATTGGAGGGTGCTTTTTTAATGGCTTTGAAGTACAATATGAGGGAAATGGGATATTTTGGGCGTGATAAATGTCACAGATTGTTCACTTTCTTGGAAAGGTCCCGGCTCGGAACCGCATTCATTTTCGAGTAAAATAGAGGTAATGAAGGCCACTCGGAAGGGAGAGCTTTTTGCATGCATAAATGGATTATGTTTGTCTTAATCATTGGAGCTGCGGTACTCGGCATCGGGGCTTTGTTTAGTCAAGTATCCACCAATGCGAAGGAAAACGCTCCAGACCCTAATGCGGACAAGAAACTGATCTTTACGGTGAGCAATTACAAGTTTGACCAGCCCGAGTATACCGTCAAGGTAGGGGAAACTAAGACATTGGTATTGAAGATCAATGAAGGGCTGCACGAAGTGGGCATTAAGGATCTTAATGTTCATTTGAAGAAGTCGTCGCCGGAAGCGGAGGTTACCTTCGATAAGGCGGGCACCTATGAAGTGAGATGTGAGTTGCCTTGCGGTCCGGGACATGCGACAATGGCAGCCAAGCTAGTCGTAACCGAATAAGCGATAATGCAAAGATGAGAAGATGAGAAGCAGCCGGCTAAAAATGCCGTTTGCTTCTTTATTTGTTTTTTGGCAGAATATTCACGTTGGGATAACTTTAGTGCGAGAATCCGTGCAGAAATGGAGAGGATAGCATGAGAACGGTAGACTTGATCCGCAAAAAAAGAGACGGCTTGGAGCTTTCGGCGGAGGAGCTGGCTTTTCTTATACAAGGGTATACGGCGGGGGATATTCCGGATTATCAAATGGCCGCTTGGGCAATGGCGGTGTACTTCCGCGGCATGACGCCACGGGAGACGGCTCAATTGACTCTGGAAATGGCGAAGTCCGGGGAGCAAATCGATCTTAGCCCCATCAGCGGGATAAAGGTGGATAAGCACAGCTCTGGGGGAGTCGGAGATACAGGCAGCCTGGTTATCGTCCCCCTTGTTGCCGCAGCGGGAGCGCCTGTTGCAAAAATGTCCGGCAGAGGATTGGGGCATACCGGCGGGACGATTGATAAACTGGAATCGATCCCCGGATTTCAGACGGAGCGGACGAGGGAGCAGTTCATTGAGCAGGTGAATCGGGTAGGAGCCGCTGTCATCGGGCAAACCGGCGACATCACTCCGGCGGACAAGAAGCTGTACAGTTTGCGGGACGTCACATCTACCGTAGACTCGATCCCGCTCATCGCCAGCTCCATCATGAGCAAAAAGCTGGCAGCCGGAGCGGATGCGATCGTCTTGGATGTAAAAGTTGGGGGCGGCGCCTTCATGAAAACATTGGACGATGCCATCGCCCTCGCCGAGACGATGGTTTCGATTGGCGTGGAAACGGGAAGGGAAACGGTGGCGGTGCTGACCGGTATGGAGGAACCCCTTGGCAGCAGCATCGGCAATGCCTTAGAGGTGCGGGAAGCCATTGAGGTCTTGCAGGGCAAAGGCTCGCCGAGATTGTTGGAGGTATCCTTGACCCTTGGCTCGCACATGCTGGTTTTGGCTGGCGTCGCGGCGGATTTGACAGAAGCCCGTAAAATGTTGCAGCAAATCATCGCCGATGGATCAGGCCTTCGGAAGCTGAAGGATATGATTGCGGCTCAAGAAGGGAACCCTGCGGTAGTTGATGACTTGTCCCTTTTGCCGGGAGCGGAACGGATCGTCCCGGTGCGGGCGGCTGCGAGCGGTTATGTAGCGGCGGTGGAGGCAGAGGAGATCGGTGTTGCCGCCATGCTGCTAGGCGCAGGCCGGGCGACTAAGGAGTCGGTGATCGACCTCGGCGTCGGCGTCAAGCTTTTCAAAGGAATCGGTGATCGGGTAGAGCAGGGAGACATCCTAGCAGAGCTGTACATTAATGGCGGCGGAGACGAACTTGAAAACCAGGTTGCGGACAAGGTAGCGGGCGCATTTTCGATTTCACCGGAAAAAGTAGATCACCCAGCGCTCATTTATGCCGTTGTTTCCCGAAAAGGCACGGAGATGCTCGTTCCGAGGCAGGATGAGGAACGGTTATGAGCCTAGAGGGTTGGCCGGAACGCCTGCAAGTTGTTGACCTGGCAACAATAGTGGAGGAACGGGATATTCTTTTTCCTTTCGCAATGGACGAAGTCATCGGCAAGGAAGTGGGCGATGGCGTTCGGCTACCTATGGTTCACATATGGCGTCATCCCCGCGGATTTGTTATGGGGCTGCGAGACCGCAGACTGCCGGAGGCGGTGCGAGCAATGAACACGCTGCGGGGTCAGGGGTATGAAGTTGCGGTGCGCAACTCCGGCGGGGCTGCCGTGCCCCTTGATCCGGGGGTGGTCAATCTGTCCATCATCATCCCTAACCCCGGAAAATCCCTTGATTTCCGCGATGATTTCACGATTATGGTGGATTTGATCAAGGGGGCTTTAATGGCGAACGGTGTCCATGTGGAAGCAGGGGAAATTACCGGCGCTTATTGTCCGGGAGATTTTGATTTAAGTATACAAGGGCGGAAATTTTGCGGGATTGCCCAGCGCCGGCTGAGCAAAGCTTTTATCGTACAAGCCTTTGTCGTCGTGGAAGGCAGCGGTGAGGAACGCCGCACGCTGGTGCGAAGCTTTTACGATCAAGCGGCGGAGCCTATGGCAAAGGAAACCGGTACAGAGGCACCAACGAGTCATCCTTTGGTCGAGACGGGGACGATGGCCAGTCTGGCTGAGCTTGGCGGACCTGCATCAGCGGAACAGTTTATTGCGGGAGTCAAGAAATGGCTAATGACAAAAGGGGAGACGGAAACGTTAAGTGGTTCCGAACTGCCGCTAAACAAAATCTCCGAGATGATCGACGTGCTAAGAAAACGGTATGAATGACACCGTCGACTGGTTCGTTTTTGCGAGGTTCATTTGAGGGGAGACAGATGGAGAATGCGTTACGCGTGCGTGACTGGAGCTGACCGGGGAATCGGCCTGCATTTGGTTAAACAGCTGCTTGCGGAAGGATATCAGGTGTTTGCGGGGAAGTTTTTGCAGGAGAATCATGAATTGGATGGCCTGAAAGCCGCTCATCGAGAAGCTTTGCATATCGTGGAGTTGAATGTTACCGATGGTGAGAGCGTTAAAGCAACGGTAAGGAGCATTAATGAAAAAACCGACCGGCTGGAGCTTTTGATTAATAACGCCGCGATTCTCGGGGACATTCAGGCGACGATCGAGGACGAGATGGATTTTGCTCAAATGGAAGAGGTTTTTCGGGTAAATGCCATCGGTTCCTTGCGAATGTCCAACGCGCTCTACCCTTATCTTGAGGCAGGCGAGATGAAGCTCATCGTCAATATCAGCTCGGAAGCCGGGAGTATTGGGGACAGCAGCCGGGAGTCCTGGTATGCATACTGTATGTCTAAGTCAGCACTAAACATGCAATCCGCCCTCATTCACAACCATATTCGGAAAAAGGGCGGGCAAGTGATGGTGGTTCATCCAGGTTGGGTGCAAACCTATATGCAAGGCAAGCTCGACACCCAAGGAGAGCTTACCCCCGAACAATCGGCTATAGCCATTTGCGCGCGTATCGCTGAACACAGCAAGTACATTGGGGATAAGCCGGCTTACCTCGATTACTCCGGTGCGGCTTTGCCCTGGTAGATTCAGCCTTCCGTATCTGTTATCTGCTCTTGAGAAAATGCTTCAGCGCTTCCTGCAATTCATTTTGCCAGAAGCCCCATATATGACGTCCGTTCGTTTCCTTGTAAACGAGCTGGGCGTTTTTGTCTGTCAGCAGCTTTTTTGCTTGGCGATTGAATGTGAGAAAGTCGAAGCTTCCCCAGTCGGTTTTCACTTCATTTTCCTCAAGCCCAATCAGCATGTAGAGGTCCAGAAAGCTAAGGTCGGATTTCTCCGCCAGTATACGAAGCGTGGGATCAAGGAAGGCGCCGGATAAAGCGATCACTTTATGGAAAAGCTCCGGGTAATCCAGAGCCAAATGCAGGGATACCGTCCCCCCTAAGGAGTCTCCCGCGAGAATCCGCCCGTCATTATCATTACGTACAGGGAATTCTCCTTCGATAAAAGGCAGCAGCTCCTCCGTGATAAAGCGGCAATAAGCCGCATAGCGGTCTCCAGCGGGGGAATACTCTTGAGAGCGATTGGGTAAATCAACAGCGATGCCCACAATGATGGGCGGCTCCATATCCTCTTCAAGGACCAAGTAATTCGTATGGGTAGCGATGCGTCCAAAGTTGAAGAATTCAATCCCGTCTTGGCAATAGACAACCGGATAAGTCTGCAGTTCGTTATAGCCTGGCGGAAGGTAAATCCATAAGCTGCGTTCTTTTCCCAGCGCTTCGGAATCCAACTGTTTTTTGATAATCGTACGTTTGGTGTAGGCAAATGGGTCCAACTATGTCACCTCATATGGGAATGGATTTTCGTCGTAAGAAGTTCTTTCGATTATAACAAACCGTTTCGAACTCTGCGACATGTGAAAAATAGCAAGGGCTCCGAATCGCTGTTTCAAGTGAAAAATGGTTTCATTAATGATTTTATACGGGTAAATATTGGGGGAATCAATCATCTGTTATATAATAATACGATACCTGTATCACTAACAGATTTGAATTTTTCTGTGATATTTATTACTTTTATGCTGGCAATCTGATTAAAACAGTATTATAATATGTGTATAACAGAAACGCATATAAGAAAGGTGAGGAATCATGGCTAAGGATTATGAAGTTTCCTCGGCAGAGGTCAAGGCGCTTACGATCATTTCTCCTGAAGGAGAAGTTGTAAATAAGGAAGAAATGCCGGATCTCAGCGACGAGCAGCTGAAAGAACTGATGCGTCGGATGGTGTTCACTCGCACTTGGGATGAGCGGGCCATCAACTTGGGACGCCAAGGCAGACTCGGATTTTATGCTCCGGTTTCCGGACAGGAAGCCTCGATGATCGGCAGTGAATTTGCACTGGAGAAAGAAGATTACGTTTGCCCGGGATATCGCGATATTCCGCAAATCGTCTGGCACGGTCTTCCGCTTTATCAAGCATTTCTTTATTCCCGCGGCCATCAACACGGCGGCCAAATACCGGAAGGCGTAAACGTTTTGATTCCGCAAATCATCATCGGCGCACAAGTGCTTCATGCCATGGGCATCGCCATGGGCTTCAAAAAGCGCAACAAGAAAAACTTAGCCATCACCTACACCGGCGACGGCGGCTCCTCCGAAGGCGATTTCTACGAAGCGCTGAACTTTGCCGGAGCTTATAAGCTGCCTGCCATCTTTGTAGTTCAAAACAACGGTTATGCCATCACCACTCCTTTTGCCAAACAAACCGCAGCCCAATCCGTCGCTCATAAGGCGCTGGCCGTCGGTATCCGCGGCGTGCAAGTAGACGGCATGGACGTGCTAGCCGTTTACAAAGCGGTGAAGGATGCTGCGGACCGCGCTCGCAATGGCGAAGGCGCAACGCTGATCGAATCCGTCACTTATCGCTTTAAACCGCACTCTTTGTCTGATGACCCAACGAAATACCGGACGAAGGAAGAAGAAGGAGAATGGGGCGAAAAAGACCCGATCGCTCGCTTTGGAAAATATTTGGAATCTAAGGGACTTTGGTCAGAAGAAGATACGGCCCGTGTACGTGAAGAAGCGAAGGCTACTGTAGCCGAGCAGATCAAGAAAGCGGAAGCGGTAGAGAAGATGACCATCTCCGGCCTGATCGATAGCATGTTCGAAACGACTCCGAAGCACCTGGAAGAGCAAAAAGCGGATTTCGCCTGAGCGGCGAGCGTGAAATAGAAGGATTTTAGATTAAGGAAGATGGCTTCGGGTTAACATCTTGCAGACACTTCCTAAGAGGAGGATATCGGTTGTCATGGCACAAATGAATCTGAAAGAAGCAGTCCGCGACGCCATGCGCGTCGAATTGAAACGAGACCCCAACGTACTCTTGTTTGGTGAAGATGTGGGCAATGTAGGCGGCGTATTCCGCGTAACGGAAGGCCTGCAAAAGGAATTCGGTGAAGATCGCGTATTCGATACGCCGCTGGCAGAATCCGGTCTGGCCGGTATGGCTGTCGGTTTGGCTATTCAAGGGTTCCGTCCGATTGCGGAAATCCAGTTCGTTGGTTTTATTTATGAAGCTCTTGATCAAATTCTCGTCCAAGCTGCCCGCCTGCGCTACCGTTCCGGTGGACGCTACACGGCTCCAATCGTGTTCCGTACTCCATTCGGAGGCGGCGTAAAAGCGGCTGAGCTGCATACCGACCCGTTGGAAGGACTGATCGCTCAAACCCCGGGGATCAAACTGGTTGTTCCGTCCAATCCTTATGATGCCAAAGGCTTGATGATCTCGGCTATCCGCGACAACGATCCGGTCTTCTTCATGGAGCACCTGAACCTCTACCACGCATTCCGCGCAGAAGTGCCGGAAGGCGAGTACACCGTGCCGATCGGAAAAGCCAATGTCGTTCGCGAAGGCAAACATGTGACGATTTTGACCTATGGCCAAATGGTGCACAAATCGCTACAAGCAGCGGAAGACATCAAGAAAGCCCGCGGCGTTGAAGTGGAAGTCATCGACCTTCGTACGCTGAATCCGCTGGATATCGACACCATCGTGGAATCCATCAAGAAGACGAACCGTGCGGTGGTCGTTTCTGAAGCGCAAAAATCGTCTGGTATCGCCGCCGAAATCATCGCGCAAATCAACGAAAAGGCGATCCTTCACCTGGAAGCTCCCGTACTGCGGATCACGCCTCCAGACACGGTGTATCCTTTTGCGCAAATTGAAGATCAATGGATTCCGAACCCGGCTCGCATCGTCGCCGGTCTCAATAAAGTACTGGATTTCTAAACCGCTACAAGGAGGAAGTAATCGTGGCAAAATTCAAGTATAAATTTCCGGAGTTGGGCGAAGGTCTCCATGAAGGCGAGATCGTCAAAATCCACATCAAAGCCGGTGATACAGTAACGGATGAAGACATTATCATGGACGTGCAAAACGACAAGGCGGTCGTGGAAGTACCGTGTCCGGTTAACGGCAAAGTATTGGAAGTATTCGTGAAGGATGGCCAAGTGTGCCATGTAGGCGAGGTAGTGGCGATCATCGAAGCGGAAGGCGATATTCCCGAGCAAGATGACGAGCCGGATGCAGGTTCCACCGAGGCGCCGCAATCCGCTGACAACGTCAAAGAAAATGTCGGCCAAGCGGTTACCCAAAATGTCAATGATCCGAAATTGGCAACGACGGCGCAAAGCGCAGGCAATGCGGCTGGCGCAAGCGCAGCGGCTTCCGGCAAGGATGCTTCCGAAGTGCAAGCAACGCCGAGCGTTCGCAAGCTGGCCCGTGAACATGGCGTATCCATTGCCGACGTTCCGGCATCCGGCCCAGCCGGCCGCGTAACCCGCGAAGACGTTTTGGCCTTCGTAAACGGCGGCGGCAAAGCAGCGGCTCCTGCGGCAGCAGAAGCACCGGCAGCGGCCAAAGCCGAAGCGGCTCCCGCGGCGAAAGCTGCAGCTTCTGCAGCGCCTGGCGCCCGCGAAGAAGAGCGCGTACCATTCAAAGGCATTCGCAAAGCGATTTCCAATGCCATGGTCAAATCGGCGTACACTGCTCCTCACGTCACGCTGATGGACGAAGTCGACGTCACGAAGTTGGTGGAATTCCGTACCCGGATGAAGCCTCTCGCCGAGAAGAAAGGCGTCAAGGTCACCTACCTGCCTTTCATCGTCAAAGCGCTGGTTGCCGCTTGCCGCGAATTCCCGGTCATGAACGCCATGCTGGATGAACAAGCAGGCGAAATCGTCTACAAGAAGTACTACAACATCGGCATCGCTACGGATACGGACAACGGCTTGATCGTTCCTGTCATCGAAGACGCGGATCGCAAGAACGTATTCAGCATTGCAGCGGCTATCAAGGACTTGGCAGCCCGCGGCCGCGAAGGAAAACTGGCGGCGAACGAAATGCGCGGCAGCACCATTTCCATCACAAACATCGGCTCTGCCGGCGGCATGTTCTTCACGCCGATCATCAACTTCCCGGAAGTAGCCATCCTGGGCACCGGCCGGATCTCGGAAAAACCGATCGTCCGCGGCGGAGAAATCGTTGCCGCTCCGGTTATGGCACTCTCCTTGAGCTTCGACCACCGCATCATTGACGGTGCGACGGCGCAAAATTTCCTGAATTACATCAAGCAATTGCTTGCTGATCCTGATCTGTTCCTGATGGAGGTGTAAGCGGTCATGGTAGTAGGTGACGCTTCTGTAGATATTGACGTATTGGTAATCGGTGCAGGTCCCGGCGGGTATGTAGCCGCAATCCGTGCAGCCCAGCTTGGCAAAAACGTAGTGATCGTCGACAAGGCGGAATTGGGCGGCGTATGTTTGAACCGCGGCTGTATTCCTTCGAAGGCCTTGATCTCCGCAGGCCATCAATATGAACAAGCGCTGCACGGCAGCGATATTGGCATCACTGCGGACAACGTGAAATTCGATTGGAGCAAGGTGCAAGCCTGGAAAGACTCCGTCGTCAAAAAGATGACCGGCGGTGTCGGCGGTTTGCTGAAAGGCAACAAAGTCACCGTATTTAATGGCGAAGCGATGTTTATAAACGAGACGGAAGCCCGCTTGTTCAACGAACACGAGCAAATGCGCTATCGCTTCAAGGATTGCATCATCGCCACCGGTTCCCGTCCTATCGAACTGAAAACCTTCCCTTACGGCGAGCGCATCCTGTCATCGACGGAAGCCCTCAGCCTGAAGGAAGTTCCACAGAGCATGGTCGTCATTGGCGGCGGCTATATCGGCGTCGAGTTGAGCCAAGCCTATTCTAAGTTCGGCACAAAAGTAACGATCCTGGAAGGCTCCGGCCAAATCCTGCCCGGCTTCGAGAAGGAACTGACCAATCTCGTTGTGAAAAACCTGCAAAAAACCGGCGCGGAAATCTTCACCGAGGCGCTTGCTCAAAGCTCTGAAGTGACGGATAAAAACGTAACCGTAACATTCACGGTAAAAGGCGAAGAGAAGAAAGTAACCGCCGATTACGTACTCGTTACCGTCGGCCGCAAGCCCAACACAGATGACGAAGACTTCGGCCTAGCCTTGGCAGGCGTAGAAGTCGGCGAGCGCGGCCTGATCAAGGTTGACAAGCAAGGCCGCACCAGCAATCCGCACGTCTATGCCATTGGGGATATCGTACCGGGAGCAGCTCTTGCTCATAAAGCTTCCTACGAAGGCAAAGTGGCTGCAGAAGCCATTGCCGGACATCCCAGTGAAGTGGACTATCGGGCTATGCCTCTGGTTGTCTTCTCTGATCCGGAAATTTCCAGTGTCGGCTTGAGCGAAACGGAAGCGAAGGAAAAGGGCAAGAACATCGTAGCCAACAAGTTCCCGTATGCCGGCAACGGCCGCGCCACATCACTGGGCGCTTCCGACGGCTTCGTCAAGATCATTGCTGACAAGGACACCGGCGTCGTGCTGGGAAGCCAAATTGTCGGTGTCGAAGCCTCCAACCTCATCGCTGAGCTGGGACTTGCCATCGAGCTTGGCGCAACCTTGGAAGACATCGCCCTGACCATTCATGCTCACCCGACTTTGGGTGAAATGATCATGGATACCGCAGAAGGCGCTCTGGGTACGCCGATCCACCAAATCCTGCCGAAAAAATAAGATTACAACTCTTTGTGAGTACATCATGTGTTACAAAGCCTGCTTCACGGTCAGCCTTATGGCTGCCGGGAGCAGGCTTTTTTCGTTGGTAGCTAAAACTTTGATAATTACGGATCGCCAGTAAACCCCTTATAAGAAGGGTACTAATTCACCGTTTATCTAAAATTATTATTATGTTAGTATAAAAAATTAAATTTCGATAATTGTTATGATAACTATTGACAAACAAAATAGCAAACTGTAAATTCAATACTACATAATAGTCTGTATCGGATAGCTTCATTCGGTAACTGAAAGCGCTTAATTTTTGTGTCCTGATCATTTTTCGGTGTTTCTGTGTTCTTGTTTCTTTCCCTAATCATGGCTGGAAGAGAGGAGTGTATTGGGCTGAGGGATGGAAATTTGAATAAATATGCGATGGAAGAGGGGACCCAGAAGACGGTTTGGATAGCTGTTGAATACTTCCAGAACTGCGCGACGTGATCTGAGGTGTAACGAATCAAATTATTCTGATCTCTTGGAGGTTTAGGAATGAAGAAGTTCGTAACATGTTTGCTTATGCTGGGGATGCTTGTTTGTATGCTGCCGGCCTTGTCTGCAAGCGCTGCCACTAATGTCGCACTTAATAAATCTGTTACAGCAAGCTCTGTCGAGGACTCGGATAAAGCGGCTGTTTTCGCGGTTGACGGCAACTCATCGACAAGATGGTCCTCCCAATATTCAGATCCACAGTGGATCAGTATCGATCTCGGCACGACAATCGCAATAAATGGTGTCATGCTGAACTGGGAAGTCGCTTATGCGAAGTCCTACCAAATTCAGACATCAACGGATAATACGAATTGGACTACCGTGTTTTCCACCACGAATGGAGACGGAGGAACCGACAACATCTCGTTCAACACAACAAACGCACGATATGTAAAGATGAATGGGATACAAAGAGCTACCAATTATGGGTATTCTCTTTGGGATTTTGAAGTTTATGCAGACAGTGAAGCAGATCTCACACCTCCGACCTCTCCCGCAAACCTGACCAGTTCCTCGAAATCGGATACGACAGTAAGCTTATCTTGGACTTCATCGACAGACAATGTAGGTGTCGCGGGTTATGACATTTACAATGGATCTGCCCTTGCAGGATCCAGTACGACGACATCGTTTATGGTTGCCGGTTTAACGGCGAGTACGGCGTACAATTTTTCTGTCAGGGCAAAAGACGCTGCAGGGAATGTATCAGCTTCGAGCAACGTGATTACGATTACGACCAGTGCTCCTGGCTCTGACATTGTTTCAGGCGCAATTTACAAACTTACGGCACAGCATAGCGGAAAAAACCTGGACGTAGAAGGGGGGTTAACCGCTGACGGAGCCAATGTGCAACAATGGACGGATAACGGAAATGTCCAACAAAAGTGGAAAGTGATTGACGTCGGTGGCGGGTATTATAAGCTGATCGTGCAATCCAGCGGCAAAGCATTGGATGTAGCCTCAGCCTCTACGGCAGATGGGGCTAATGTGCAGCAGTGGACGGACAACGGCTCATCCAATCAAAAGTGGAAGATCGTGGACGTTGGCGGAGGATACTATAAATTGCTCTGCCAAGCCAGCGGCAAAGCATTGGATGTAGTTGGCGGGTATACCAATGATGGAGCGAATGTTCAACAATGGACCGATAACGGCAACGCACAACAAAAATGGAAGTTCACGCGAATCGACACGGCAGAAGATAAGACTGCGCCTACTGTGCCAACGGACCTGCAAAGCCCATCCAAGACAAGCACATCCGTTAACCTTACATGGACGGCATCGACGGACAATGTAGGCGTCACCGGCTACGATATTTACAACGGAGCAACCTTGACGGGCTCGAGCACAACGACAAGTTATACGGTGACGGGTCTTACGGCCAACACTTCGTACAGCTTTACGGTAAAAGCCAAGGATGCGGCGGGTAATGTTTCAGGAGCGAGCACCGCTATCAGCGTAACAACAGACGCCTCGAAGGATACGATCGCTCCTACGGTGCCAACCAATTTGGCAAGCTCTTCCAAGACAAGCACATCCGTTAACCTTACATGGACGGCATTGACGGACAATGTAGGCGTAACCGGCTACGATATCTACTACAACGGAACAACCTTAGCAGGTTCAAGCCAGACGACAAGTTATACGGTGACGGGTCTTACGGCCAACACATCGTACAGCTTTACGGTAAAAGCTAAGGATGCAGCGGGTAATGTCTCAGGAGCGAGCACCGCTTTAGTTGTCATAACGAATCCCACTCCCACAGATACAGGTTTCTACATTAAAGGAACAACCCTTTATGATGCCAACGGAAATCCTTTTGTGATGAGGGGAATCAATCACGCTTACACATGGTATAAGGGCCAAGAGTCAGTTGCGATTCCTGCGATTGCCCAAACGGGAGCGAACACCATCCGCATCGTGCTGTCAGACGGTGAGCAATGGACGAAAGACAGTCTGGAATCGATACAAAACCTGATCACTTTATCAGAGAAGAACAAATTAGTCGTTATCCTTGAAGTGCATGACGGCACCGGCTCTAACAGTGCCGCTGTATTGGATAACATCGCGAATTACTGGATTGAAATGAAGAGCGCACTGATCGGAAAAGAAAAAACCGTTATCCTTAACATCGCGAATGAATGGTACGGTCCATGGGATGGAGCGGGCTGGGCACAAGGGTATATGTCTGTTATTCCGAAGCTGCGAAATGCCGGGATCAAAAATACCATAATGGTCGACTGTGCCGGATATGGTCAATATCCGCAATCAATAGTTGATTACGGAACGCAAGTATTCAATTCCGATTCTCAGAAAAATACAATGTTCTCCATTCATATGTACGAATACGCGGGGGCTGATGCCTCCACTGTAAAAAGCAATATCGACAACGTATTGAATAAGAACTTGGCTCTCGTTATCGGAGAATTCGGGATCAAGCATACGAATGGCGACGTTGACGAGGCAACCATCATGAGCTATTCGAAGGAGAAAAGCGTAGGTTATCTCGGATGGTCTTGGAAAGGAAACAGCAGTGATCTGGCTTATTTGGATATGTCCACCGATTGGCAAGGGTCAAGCTTTACCGAACAAGGCCGTGCAATCATTGAGAGTCAATATGGTATCCGAGCGACATCCAAAACCTGTACGGTTTTTAACGATTCAAACGACACTACGCCACCCACCACGCCTGCCAATCTGGTTGGTACATCACCAACATACTCAACGGTGGCTTTGAGCTGGAGTCCTTCAACGGACAATGTCGGAGTCACAGGATACAACGTCTACGAAGATGGAACTCTGGTAGCGATCAGTCCATCGGCAAACTATACCGTTACAGGATTAAAAGCCAATACAACCTATACCTTCTTTGTAAAAGCAATCGATGCCGCCGGCAATCAATCCTCTGCCAGCAACTCCGTAAGCGTCAAAACGCTGGACAGCAACGATAAAACAGCTCCAACTGCCCCAACAGGGCTAACGGTTGTACCTGCGATCACCACAGCTTCTCTGTCATGGACGGCGTCCACCGACAATATTGGAGTTGCGGGCTATACGATTTTTAAGAATGGGGTTCTAACGGATACAACTACGAAAACAAGTTATATCGTTTCTGGTTTGGCAGGGAAGACGACATATACCTTCACGGTAAAAGCGTTTGACGACGCGGGCAACTTGTCAGCAGCCAGCAATGCTGTAACCGTTACGACGGGCGATCCGAACAATATCCAAACCATCAAACCGGGAATCATCACCGATTATAAAACCTGGTATGTTGGAATTAATGGTGCTGACAAGCCGGCGTCCGGAACGGTTGCGAAGCTTTCCACACTGGACAGCGGCGGATTGAACATGACTTTTGACCTTCAAACGGAGAACTTCC
>NZ_CBQR020000109.1 GCF_000455485.1 Gorillibacterium massiliense | reverse complement strand
CCCCTGTTTTCAAGTCGATCCAAGTCCTGCGGCTAATTGGAGTTCGCACAACAAGATGAACTTGGTTATAACGAATCCGAACTCTGTCGAAATCCAATTGCAACCGATTGTTAAAGACGGGGATTGGAAGTGGGTGGAGCTTGGACAATATATTAAAATTCCGGCAAAAACCACGATCCTGGCTACTGTTCCTCTAGATGGTCTTGTCAATAAAAACGTAAATCGAATGATCTTTAGAGTGCAAAGCGGCAGCGGTGGCTTTGCCGGAAGCATTCAGCTTCATACGATTGATTTTGATTTGGCGGCAGACGCCTATGCTTCTACCATTGCTGAGATGAATCGCCCGAAAACCGCCAGCTATTACCCATGGACTCTCGTAGAGTCCGCATTCACTGGGAACGTATCAAGCGGATTGAATGGCGAAACGATTTTTGTAAACTATAGTTCTTCAATAAACGATTCGATCGCAGCTGGTGTTGCGACGGAAACGAAGCCTGGACAAGGCATTGGAGATGACTGGTCGAAATATTCAAGCCTCTCTTGCACATTAACGAATACCGGCGCTAAGGCCATTCATGTTTCATTGGTGTTAAGGATAGGCGGCGGTTGGACATGGGAAGAGACGGGAGGCCAAACGGCGACGAATTCAGCCGCCGAAAGGGTACTGGCTCCCGGAGAATCAGTTGCTGTTACGTATGCGTTTCATTCTCCGATTTGGAAATCAGCGGCAACAAATTGGGTGAATTCTGCTGCTGTATCCAATCTGACGGATATTCGGGGTATCGAGTTCAAAGTGTATCCGAATTCCGGTGAAAGCGTATCGGCTGGGACGCTGAATATTACGAATTTTCAATTGAACTTTTAAACAAACGAAAACAAGCCCCTTCGCCGTTAATGGCGTAGGGGCTTGTTGCTTTTGCCCTCTTGGTTACGGATTACTTGTAGTGGCTGGCGCCGTGGAAGTTGCCGGTGCAGGGCTCTTTTCGGATGATAGCTACGGCTACCGCCCCTCTCGCCACCACGTACTTACCGGGAAGCTGCCGGAGTTCACATCGACCGGCTCACCGATTTTTGGAGTGGAAACGGTGACATTGCGGTTGGCTGCAGCTTTTGTCACCCGTTCCACAGGCTCGGTCCATGAATGGAGGGATAGGGTGAACGCGCTCCAATGGACCGGTATCATCAGCTTCCCGCCGAGATCGAGATGGGCCTGAACGGTTTGCTCCGGCATCATGTGGATGTCCGACCATCTCTCGTTGTATTGTCCGCATTCCATGACCGTTAAGTCAAAAGGACCGTACTTTGCGCCGATCTCTTGAAAGTGAGGGCCATACCCGCTGTCGCCGCTAAAAAATATCTTCGTCTTCTCTCCGTTGATGACCCACGAACACCATAGCGTGCGATTGCGTCCGATCAGTCCTCTTCCGGAAAAATGCTGAGCCGGCGTACAGACGAGGGAGAAGCCGTCTACCTCGCATTTATCCCACCAGGCATGTTCAGTGACTTTTTCAGGTGAGACTCCCCATTTGAGCAAAATCTTGCGAACTCCCATCGGTACAAGGAATCGGCGAGTCTTGTTCTTTAGCTTGAGGATCGTCGAGTAGTCCAAGTGATCGTAATGATCGTGGGACAGAATGACGGCATCGATTTCAGGTAAATTCTCCGGCTGGGCGGGCAATGAGCGATTATATCGTTTGGAGCCTACCCAGGAAACGGGAGAAGGGCGGTTGCCGAGCATCGGGTCGAACAGCAGCCGTTTGCCTTCCAGTTCCAGCAGAAAGGCGGAATGACCGAACCACGTTAACCGGGAGGCTTCCGACAGGTGTTCGGCATCCACCGGCTGATAAGCCATCACCGGGATGGCCGAGGTATCGGAAGGCCTGCGATCTGCTCTTCCCGACCGATAATCTTTCAGTAAACCAAAGATGCCGCTTGATCCTGTCATGACGGACGACGGCGACCCATTTTCATATTTTTCCATGATCGGACTCCCTTCCTATCCTCGCATATACGCCCAACTGTATTGTAATCGTCCGAACGTAGCGTTCTTGTTCGGATATTGTAAAAGTTTTGCGTACACAATGCAATCCCGTCAATAGAAGTGACAGCCCCGCTGCGGCTATTTTGCGGCAGCGGGGCTGTATAGCATTTCATCTAAAAGAAACTTCATTTCTTACGGCGTTGTGGTAGGAGCATTCGTTGCCGAAGCGGCAGCCGCGTTGCTGCCGGTACTGGAGCTGTACGAGCTCGAGCTTTTGCCTGAGGTCAAGCTTTGGAGATCGATGAAGGGTGTTGCGCCGCCGGTGACAGTAGGCATTTTGCCATCCCATTTCTCGATGGCCTTCTCTTGAACCTCGATTTGTTTCAACTGAATCAGTTCAGGAGTGACCTCCTGTTTCTTCAGCTTCAACGACTCCGCTTCCGCCTGAGCCTGAGCAACGGTTTGCTTTGCTTCAATTTCGACGCGCTTCAAGTCGTTCTCTGCTTGCATCGCCTTTTGCGAAGCAATTTGTTTGGCTTCAATGGATTGATTGAAGGCTTCGGCGAACTCGAAATTGACGATGCTGATGTCGGTGACGACGAGATCATAGGTAGCCATGCGTTTGGCTAATCCATCCTTTACTTCGGCGGCGACGGTATCGCGTTTGGTGATCAGCTCCTCGGCGCTATACCGGGCCGTTACCGTCTTCAAAACCTCTTGAATCGCCGGAGAGATGATCCGATTGGAATAGTCCATGCCTACTGTGTTCAAAAGCCGGTAGGCGCTATCCGGGTTGACCCGGTAGTTGACAGCGATGTGGGTCTTCGTCACTTGCAAGTCACGGGATGAAGCGGAGGCGTCCGCTTCCGATTTGGTAACTTGAACGTTAACCGGAATGGATCGATTGAATAAACGGAATTTTAAAATGAATGCCTTCGGACAACGCTTGATCATCCAGCTTTCCAAGGGTTTTCCGAACCCCGACATGGCCGTATTGAACGACGGCGAAGCTGTTGAACAACACTATGATCACCACTAAAGCAAGCAGCGACCAGGAGATGATTCTAGGCGCCTTAAGTTTACGTTTTCCTGCTGTTTCGGTCTCCATCTCAATAGTTCCTCCCCAAGTATCCTTTTCATACCGTTGCTATACGAGAGTCTTCGCCTCACGGTTTCAATCTTCCTGCAGTTTTTGAATAATTTATGCCCTTTCCGTCAAAACTGGTGAGAAGACCGCATGCAACTTTTGCCAGGAGGTATTGGAAAATGCTGAAAAAAGGGATTCCCACGCTTCTCTCTCTTCTTATGTTTCTTCTTATTCTCTCACCTAGTGCTTTGGCGGATGAGAAAAAGGCCCCGGCCATCGATTATGCTCCGAACGCTCGCTCTGCTGTGTTGATCGATGCGGATACCGGGACGGTGATTCAAGAGAAGAATAAGGATGAAAAGCTTCCGCCAGCCAGCATCACCAAAATCATGACCATGCTGCTGACCATTGAAGCGGTGGATTCGGGCAAGCTCAAGCTGACGGACAAAGTGCGGACAAGCGACTTTGCCGCGTCCATGGGAGGCTCGCAAATTTTTCTGGAGCCGGGAGAGGAAATGACCGTCGATGATATGCTGAAAGGCATCGCCATGGCTTCGGGTAACGACGCCTCCGTGGCAATGGCAGAAAAGCTAGCGGGCTCGGAAGAAGCCTTCGTGCAAATGATGAACGAACGGGCCAAACAGCTTGGCATGAAAAACACCCATTTTTCCAATTCCAACGGATTGCCGGCGGCAAATCACTATTCTACCGCCTATGATATCGCGCTCATGTCCAGAGAACTCTTGAAACACGAGCAAATCACGAAGTATACCGGCGCCTACCAAGACTATTTGCGCAAGGATACTGCCAAACCTTTTTGGCTGGTCAACACGAATAAGCTGGTACGCTTTTACAGTGGCGCAGACGGCCTCAAAACGGGTTATACGTCGGAAGCGAAATATTGTCTCTCAGCTACTGCAAAAAGAGACAATCTGCGGATAATTGCCGTCGTCATGGGCGAGCCCAATACGAAAACGAGAAACGCCGAAGTCACCCATCTGTTCGACTATGCTTTTTCCCAGTTTGCCAGCGCGCCGATTCTGAAGTCGGGAGACCCTATCGGTACCCTTAAAGTTAATAAAGGCGCTGTACGCTCTGTTCCTCTGACTGCCACTCACTCCTTTAGCATTTTGTTGAAAAAGGGCGAAGACAAGGGAGCCATTCGCCATGAAGTGACATTTGAAAAAAAATTGAAGGCTCCGATTCGCGCCGGGCAAAAAGTAGGCACGCTGACCGTCTATCGTAATGATGCGAAAGTGGCGGAATTTCCGGTAGAGAGTCCATTGGATATTAAGAAGGCCAGTTGGTGGAAATTGTTCAAGCGGACGACATCGAAGCTGTTTTTTATCGATTGAGATGAACGGGCTAATCTGAACTCGATGATGAGGCGGCGAAACGATTACCTTTTTGGCGAATCCAAACTACTTCTGTTGTCTGTCTTCTAGTTTTGTCGGCGAGGAAGGAAATGGATAGCGGGTGTAGAAATCAATGTTCAAGCTGAGGAAGGAGTGAGCTGAACTTGAGTCTGCACATCGAGATCGAACAGGATCGCCGCTATATTATCGTCAGGTTGGCGGGAGAATTGGACCACCCCACAGCGGAAACAGTCAAGCTGAGAATGGAAGAAGCTCTGCAAGAGGCATCAGCGGTAAACGTCATTTTGAGTCTAAAGGATTTGACCTTCATGGACAGCTCTGGACTTGGCGTGATTTTGGGCCGCTACAAGCAAGTAGCCGCTAAAGGCGGAAAAATGATCGTGTGCGACATCCATCCGTCGGTTTACCGTCTCTTTGAAATGTCGGGACTGTTTAAAATCGTCACAGTGCGGGAGAACGAGCTTCAGGCTATCTCCAGTTTGGAGGTCGTATCATGAGCGAAACGAACCGCATGGAGCTGACATTTTCCAGCCGCTCGGAGAACGAAGCCTTTGCCCGGGTTGCCGTGGCTGCTTTCGTTTCCCAGCTTGACCCGGACATGAATGAGCTTACAGACATCAAGACCGTTGTTTCCGAAGCAGTCACCAACGCCATCATCCACGGCTACGACAACGACAAGGAGCAAACCGTCACCATCAAGGCACGCATTGTGGATGATATGTTTTACTTGACCGTGGAAGATACGGGAATGGGGATCGAGGATCCGGAGCAGGCCAGACAGCCCCTTTACACAACAAAACCCGAACAGGAAAGATCGGGCATGGGCTTTACGATTATGGAAAATTTTATGGACCGGGTGGAAATTGATTCGGAAGTCGGCCGGGGAACCGTCGTCCGCATGGCAAAGCGAATCGAATCGAAAAAAGCGCTGTATAGCTAGGAGCCGGAACCTATGAATGCAGATCTAAAGCACGCCTCCCATAGCTATCTGGATGATAGCGAAGTCAAACGCTTGATCGCTCTCAGCCAGTCAGGGGATCATGTCGCCCGCGATACGTTGGTAAACTGCAATATCCGTCTCGTTTGGTCGGTTGTGCAGCGCTTCCTAAACAGAGGATACGAGGCGGAGGATCTGTTTCAAATCGGATGTATCGGGCTATTGAAGTCCGTCGACAAGTTCGATCTCAGTTACGATGTAAAGTTCTCCACCTATGCCGTTCCCATGATCATCGGCGAAATCCAGCGGTTTCTTCGTGACGACGGCACCCTGAAGGTTAGCCGCTCCCTGAAAGAATTGGCCAACCGGGTGCGCAAGTCGAAGGACGAGCTCTCGAAAACCTTGGGGAGATTGCCAACTGTCAAAGAAGTGGCGGACAGTTTAGGGATAACCCCTGAAGACGTGGTTTTCGCTCAAGAAGCAAATAAGCCGCCAACCTCAATACACGAAACCGTGTTTGAGAATGACGGCGATCCCATTACGTTAATGGATCAAATCTCCGATGAATCCCAGGAAAAATGGTTTGACCGGATGGCGTTGAATGAAGCCATCGAAACCTTGTCGGAGCGGGAAAGACTCATCGTCTATCTGCGTTATTACCGCGATCAGACCCAGTCCGAAGTGGCCAGCCGTTTAGGCATCTCCCAGGTGCAGGTGTCCCGTTTAGAAAAGAAGATCCTGCAATCGATCCGCAATCAGATTGCTCAATAGATGGATCTGGAACGCGCTTGATAGGCGACGATCAGTCCGTCAAGCTCCTGGCTCAACGTGACGATCTTGGGATGAACGAGATTCATCTCGTCTCTTGCCAAGCGGTTCAATTGGGAACGGAGCCTTTCAATCTTCTCGTATAACATCACGGTAGACATGGTGACCTCCTTCCTATACAAAACTCTCTATGTATAGGTGATAGAATAAAATAAACGGAAAACCAAAATCTGAAACCACCCTGCAGAGTTTTTGCGGGGTTTTTTGCGTCGTTTTCTAGTGCTCCCTTTTTTTCCATTTTGCAGGAGATGTAGACGACCTAGAATAATATAATAGATAAAAATGCCGAAATCAAGAGGGGTGGAGAAATATGAAAAAAATAGGAACATTCATGGTTTTCGCCCTCTTGTCGACTTATGCGATATGGCTGTTTTTGCGCGGTCCAGACGGACTTTATTCGACAAAACCGTTTCATCCGGAGGTGCAGATTGACGGTCGGCATATGCCGGTGCTTCAAGGTTCCTACTGCTGGAAAACCGTTCAGGGCGGTGAATGTTCAGATCAACCCTGGGCAAACGAAACCAAGTCAGCATCAGATTTACCGACGGAGACGGCGGCTCGCGGCAGCACCATGGTCATCAAGTTTCCGCGTAAACCGGACAAAATGACAGCGACCTTCGAAAATGTCAATTTGTCCTCCACGGCGTCACCGGTGCAAGTCCCTAAAGGGACGGTAACTTTACCCGACAAAGCGGGGGATTACTTGATCACCATCAACGCTTCCTGGGGAAACGGACGTTCCTCCAGTTATCTGCTCTCGGTGAGTTTGGAATAATGGAACCTCCATCCATGGAATACTTGGATTACGGCTTCTATGCTGGAAGGAGGGTCTGAGTATGTCAGCGGTCATGGACAACCGGTTGTACATTAGGTTCCGCAAACATATTGCGTTAGAGAAAGGAACGGACATTACATTGGGACGAATCGCGCAAATGCTTGCACCAACGGAGTTGGAGGAGAGCTTGCGTCGATTGGTTATCGTTAAGCCTGAGCAGCAGGACGGAAACATGGTCCTGGTGGATATTTTACAGGTCATCGACAGGATCAGCCATTTGTATCCAGATTTGCAGATCGAGCATTACGGCGAACCTCATATTTTGGTGGAAATCATTACAACCCGCCGCACTCCTCGATGGCTATTGGTGGCTATCGTTTGGTTGCTTCTATTCATAGGCTCAGGACTGGCGATTATGAATTTTCATGCGGATGTCAGCATGCTGGCAGTCCATCGTAGAATTTACGAGCTGGTTACGGGGCAGACGGGCAAGCGGATGTACATGCTGCAAATTCCCTATTCCTTCGGCATCGGTATCGGCATGGTGTTGTTTTTCAATCATATCCTGAAGAAGAAATTCAATGAGGAACCAAGCCCGCTGGAAGTGGAAATGTACCTGTACCAGGAAAATATGCATCGTTATGTAGTAACTGAAGAGTACGGTAAAAAAAATAAAGCAACAGAAAAAGGGGTAAAAGCGCCAGATGAACGGTATTCTCGCTGATCTGACCCTTGCTGTCATCGGTCTGTCGGGAGGAATTGCCGTCGGCAGCGGGCTTATAGCCTTTATCCTCGTGTTGGACATCATCCCTCGGCTTGCTCAATTGACCCGTACCTTTTCGGAAATCTACTTATATGAAGGGGCGATGGTCGCCGGTACTTTATTTTGGACACTGGCGGATTTTAACGGCTGGAAATCCGAGCTGCCATTGTACCTGCTAGTGATAGTAGGGCTTTTTTGCGGAGTTTTTGTCGGTATGCTTGCCGCTGCCCTTACGGAAGTGGTCAACGTCATTCCTATTCTGGCCAAACGACTACGTATGGAGCAGTATATTGCGTGGTTGCTGCTGGCGATGGTCACGGGTAAGGTAGTCGGTTCACTGCTGGAGTTTCTTTGGTTGTTTCCATGACTTTTTCAATAGGAAGTGCCGCAAAATTTCTTTCTTGAGATAACGCGGAGTCGCGTGAATTATTGTTTGTCAATCCATCACCCTTGTGGTACCTTAAGAGTAATATTTTTTGGGGGAGAGAAAAGCGATGTATTTGCACGGCACAAGCAACATAAATGCCCGCGGCCATCTTGAAATCGGCGGTTGCGATACGGTGGATTTGGCAGAGCGGTTTGGAACACCGTTATATATCGTGGATGAAGCTCTCGTCCGCAGCAAATGCCGGGCGTTCATGGATAGCTTCCGCGAATCCGGGCTGACTTATCAAGTTGCCTATGCCAGCAAAGCTTTTTGCACCATGGCCATGTGCCGACTGGTGGAGGAAGAGGGCCTTTATCTGGATGTCGTCTCGGATGGGGAGCTGCAAACTGCGCTGCGCGCCGGATTTCCGGCGGAGCGGATTCATTTCCATGGCAACAATAAAACACCGGAAGAAATCGAAATGGGAATTGATGCGGGAATCAGCTCTTTTGTCGTCGACAACTTCAATGAGCTGCACCTGCTTCAAGCGATAGCATCTGAGAAAAAGAAGGTCGTCAAGATTGTATTCCGGATTTCTCCCGGAGTGGAAGCTCATACCCATGATTACATTTCAACAGGGCAGGAAGACTCCAAATTCGGATTCGATTTGGCCAGCGGCGCCGCTTTGCGTGCCGTAAAGGAAGCCCTGGATCTTACTCATCTGAAGATATTAGGCATCCATTCTCATATTGGTTCGCAGATCTTTGAAACGGGCGGCTTTAAGATGGCGGCCGACAAGCTGATCGATTTCGCTTTGAAGGTGCGTGAAGAGACAGGCGTTATCTTTAAAGTCGTCAATTTGGGCGGCGGATTCGGCATCCGTTATGTAGAGGGTGACACACCCCTCAAGATATCCGAATATGTTCAAGCCATCACTCAGGGTATTGCGGAAACCTTCGGGGTAGCCGGGTATCCTCAACCGGAAATTTGGATCGAACCGGGCCGCAGCATCATCGGCGATGCCGGTACGACTCTTTATACCATCGGTTCCACCAAAGATATTCCGGGTATTCGTAAATACGTTTCGGTCAACGGGGGCATGACGGACAATATCCGGCCGGCTCTTTATCAGGCCAAGTATGAGGCGATGCTGGCAAACCGTGGGAATGAAGCGAATGAAGAGACGGTATCCATCGCTGGACGCTGCTGCGAAAGCGGAGATATGCTGATCTGGGACATCGACTTGCCGAAACCGCAGGCAGGAGACATTCTGGCCGTGTCCACTACGGGAGCTTACAATTACTCGATGGCCAACAATTACAACCGTGTACGTCGCCCGGCGGTCGTATTCGTCAAAGACGGCGTGGCTGACGTCGTCGTTCGCCGCGAATCCTACGATGATGTCATCGGAAACGACGTCATTCCTGCTCGTATGCGGAAACTGGAAGCAAGCATAAGAGCTTGATGCGGGGATGCAGGCAAATCTTCCTGAATATGTGATCATAAGGTTACCTTTGAGCCGTTTTTCTGGGGAAAAGGTAACCTTTCTTTTTTACGGTGGCAGGAAAGGATTTCCTTAGTAGGATAGCAAAGCGTTCATTGGAATGCTAAAATACGAAAGTAGATGAGATTTTTGTATGAAGTTGTCGAAAGCTTAGAAAGATTATCAAGGAATATGTTGGGAGTGTCATCCTCATGATCGTGAACCTGTTGCCAAAGCGCAGATTTAAGAACATCCTCGTTGCCGCTTCTTTAATTGCTTTTGCCGCGATCCAATCTTCGGTTGTGGAAGCGGCTTCATATCAAGTGGTTTTCCCT
>NZ_CBQR020000108.1 GCF_000455485.1 Gorillibacterium massiliense | reverse complement strand
GCAAAGTCAGCGAGTACATATGTTAAGGTTACGGAGAAAACGAATAGTCTTGATTCCAATTCGTTGCTTTACGCATGGTCGAATAGCACAACTGTACCGAGCGTTGGTTGGGCTTCTTTTAAGAACGGCGATACATTGAGTAAAACCAGCGGAGACGGAGCGTGGTATTTGCACATTCAGGCAGCGAATACAAGCGGTACCAGCACCTATTTCGTTTCGCAAGCCTTTATATTAGATAATACGCCGCCAACGTTGACGCTTAACGGCAGTAGTCCGATGCAACTCGCTTATAACGAATCGTACAGAGAACTGGGGGCAACGGCTACCGATAATATTGATGGCGCGATTTCCTCTTCCAATATCGTAATATCAGGTACGGTTCAATCGTGGAAGGTAGGCAGCTACAAAGTTGAATATCAGGTGAAGGATCGAGCCGGAAATTCAACTACCGGGACTCGGGTTGTGAACGTATTTGACAATGAGGCGCCAACGATCACTTTGATCGGTTCCTCCGTGATGAACATTAACGTTGGCAGCACCTTCGTCGACCCTGGTGCAACGGCGAACGATCTTCAGGATGGTTCCCTAAAGCCAGTTGTAACAGGCTCAGTCAATACAAACAAGGTTGGTGTGTACACACTGGAGTACCAGGCCTTTGATTCCTCCCGTAATGCCTCGCCGAAGCTTACCCGGACAGTTAACGTTATTTCCGCGCCCACCCTTCAATTGCTGGGCGAGAAAACGATGTACATGATTGTTGGTCAGTCTTATATTGAGCCTGGGGTGAAAGCGACGGACCCGATCTACGGCGATATCTCCAAACGGATTACAGCAGCCGGATATGTTAACGTCCAATACCCGGGGACTTACTTGATCCGCTATGGCGTGCAAAATGAGGCGGGAGTTTCAGCAACCGAAGTCTTTCGGCTAGTTTTTGTCATGACCAATGAGGAGTACTTGAAACAGCAGCAAACTCTTTATCTGATCGGCAATGCAACAGGTGGTACAACAGGCACTTATCCGAACAATTATACGGCTCCGACTTTAACCAATAATACAGGTTTGCTCTGCATCTTCCGGGTTGATGGGAAAGATCTATCGGTTAAACTCGATGATACGGTTACGACTTCCGGTCAAAAGGTGGAAATCTATGCCCAAGCTGAGGATGCAAACGGCTCGGTGACACTCTTTGGCGAGACGTTAAAAGAACCAAAGAAATTAGATCTAGCGATAGGTAATAACGTATTTACGTTTACGGTGAAAGCTTCAGCCGGGGCGACGAAAACCTATACCTACACCATAAATCGGATAGATGCAACGAAAACAACCGGTTCAACATCAAGCTCGTCATCGGGCACAAGCACCGGGTCATCATCAGGTACGCCAAACAAATCGACTGCATCAGATTCTTGTAAATTTACAGATATAAAAGGGAATTGGGCGGAAGCCTCCATCTGCCAAGCAGCGGCTGAAGGCATCCTTTATGACACCACCTCGGCTAAATTTCGTCCTAATGATGCGATCACCCGGGCGGAATTCGTGACTATGCTCGTTCGGGCGAGGTATGGAACGAACGTGCAAGCAGCGGCGAAATCTTTTACAGATCAAAGCAAAATTCCGGATTGGGCCAAAACAGCTATTTATTTCGCCTCATCCAAAGGCGTCGTCTCGGGATATCCCGATGGGACATTCCATCCGGAACAAAAAGTGAATCGCATGGAATTTGCGGTCATGATCGCCAAGGCGATGAATCTGAAGACAAACCCGCTTGCCAAAACCGCTTTTCGCGATGATGCCGACATAGCTGCGTGGGCAAAACCGTCCGTGCAGGCAACTGTTGAAATAGGCTTGCTCTTCGCCAAAGGAAGCAACAATTTTCTTCCAACCTCACTAGTAACCCGGGCTGAAGCCGTCAGTTTGTTGCAGATCGTTTGGGAGCAGAAAAGCAAATAATTTAGATTAGGCGTTCTATTGTGAAAAGGTTCGGTTCAAAGGTATTTCTCTTCAGCCTTTGAACCGAACCTTTTATTATTGGCTAATGGAGTGTGTTTTATATCGATAATTCTAAGGATTAAAACAGCACCCTCCAAAGCACATAGCAGATTAGCATGCATAGCCAGGACACGGCGCCGAAGGTGAGAACGATGCGGTTCTCGCTCCAGCCGTATTTTAGCCGGAAATGGTAGTGGATCGGCGCCATGCGGAAGAGACGAAGCTTCGTCCTCTTGTAATGCCAAACCTGCAGGACGACGGATAGCTGCTCTACGGCGAAGATGAGAAAGAGCAGCGGCATGAGCAGCTCGACTTTTTCGATAACGGCGAGGAAGGTCAAAGAGCCGCCGATGGCGAGGGAACCGGTGTCGCCCATGAATGCGCGGGCAGGGTAGACATTGTAAAGCAGCAGCCCGAGCAGACAGGCGATCATAACGAGGGAGAAGGTTCTGACCTCGATTTTGTCGGAGATGACGAAGAAAAAGAAATAGGATGGGATGGCCGTATTGATTAGAAGTCCGTCCATTCCGTCAGTAAAGTTGATGGCGTTGGCCAATCCGACGATGACGATAAGCATGATGCCTACATAGACCGCTAGAGGCAAGCCGATAACCAAGCTGCGGGATAACTGAATGTCGGGAGTAATGGATAACTGGTTGATGGCGAATAAAAGCAATAGTCCGGTGAAAAGGAACTGGAACACCAGCTTGCTTTTGCCGGAGATACCGGAAGGATCTTTGAAGGCGGCTTTTTTCATATCGTCCAGGAAGCCGATGACGCTGAACAGGATGAAGACGACGACCAAAAAGAGCGCCAAGGGTTTGGGCTGGGTAATCAGCGTCGGAACGCTGCCAAGAAGCAGGATGAGGCCGGCCATCAGCGGCGTGCCGCGTTTGGCTTGATGGTCCGCAGGAAGCTCCGCTCGGATGGGTTGAATGAGATCAAGAGCGCGCAGTCCACGAATGAGAACGGGGGTGAGGGCCGTCACCACCAGAAAAGTCAAAGCGAAGACGACGAGTAAAGCGATACTCATGAGAATCACCTGTTATGAAAGAGTGGGATGAGAAGATCTTCTAAAACTGTACTACAGATTAAGACGAAGGCCAAGTCTCTTAAGGTTGCTGCTGTGGTTGAATTCTCGTTACAGAAAAAGTACAATGAGTAGCATGTTGAATCATATGAAGGAGAGGATCTGAACATGTCCAAGCAAGCAAACATTACAATGGAAAACGGCGAGCAAATCGTCATCGATCTTTTTGAAAAGGACGCCCCGAATACGGTAGCCAACTTTGAGAAGCTGGCGAACAGCGGGTTTTATAACGGGCTTATCTTCCACCGCGTTATTCCGGGCTTTGTAGCTCAAGGCGGCTGCCCCCATGGGACAGGCACTGGCGGCCCCGGGTACACCATCAACTGTGAAATCAACCCGAACAAGCATGTGAAAGGCACTTTGGCTATGGCGCATGCCGGCCGTAATACAGGCGGCAGCCAGTTCTACATCTGCTACGCTCCCCAACCGCATCTCGACGGCCAACATACGGTTTTCGGCCAAGTTGTAAGCGGTATGGAAACCGTGGAAAAATTCCGCGGCCGGGAAAAAATGGCTAAAGTTGAAGTTATCGAAGCTTAATGATTGATCAGCCGGTACCTGATCTTAATGGGGTACCGGTTTTTTATTGGGTTGTGGCAGCTTTCCGTTTCTTGACAAAAGCTTGAATTTACAAGGATGGAAGTGGACAAGCAGGGGGATATCCCTTGCATTTTCTGGTTCCCGATGGTAGTATTCAAACTATGTTAGAGAGTCTTGCAATCGAACTGAATAGAACCTTCGGGGCAGGGTGAAAATCCCTACCGGCGGTGATCCGCTGCTCATCATTCAGGGGCAAGCGGTAGTCCGCGACCCGGACGGAAGGCGCTCTGCAGTGTTGTATACCGCTTCCGGACGGCTGATCTGGTGAGATTCCAGGACCGACAGTTAAAGTCTGGATGGAAGAAGGACGAAAGGGAAGCCGAAAGGCTTCGTTAACACGGAAATGTGCATTTTTTCACAATACGTGTTTTCAATCCTTATGAAGTTGCGCCCCTGTTCGTAGACAGGGGCTTTTCTTTTGGCTCCTGATCACAATCATTAGCTTACTCTCAATATTCGTTTTTAAGAATGGTGGGAATCGCATGGAATCCCGAGTATCCGTTGAACGGTTGACCGATGAAACCTATATGGATCTGGCTTTGAACATGGCTAGGACAACACAAGGTCAAACGGGGATCAACCCGGTTGTCGGCTGCGTGGTAGTGAAGGATGGGCGAATCGTGGGTATGGGCGCTCACTTGAAGCGGGGAACCGGCCATGCGGAGGTGCATGCCCTCAACATGGCGGGAGCGGAAGCGGAGGGCGCCACCGTGTACGTTACGTTGGAGCCTTGCAGCCACTACGGCAAGACGCCGCCCTGTAGCGAGCGGATTATCGCGGAGAAGGCGGCTCGGGTGGTGGTAGGCGCCGAAGATCCGAATCCGCTGGTGGCGGGGCGCGGCATCCAGCGTCTGCGGGAGGCGGGCATTGAGGTGACGGTCGGCGTACGCAGCCAGGAGGCGACATTGTTGAACGAGATGTTCAACAAGTACATCGTCACCGGCATGCCCTTCGTCACCGCGAAGTCGGCCAGCACCCTGGACGGCCGCATCGCCAGCTATGCCGGGGACAGCAAGTGGATCACGGGCGAGAGCGCCAGGGAGTTTGTCCACTTGCTCCGTCACCGGCATCAGGCGATCATGGTCGGCGTGGGTACCGCACTGGCCGACGATCCGCAGCTCACGACGAGGCTCCCTGTACCGGGACTCAGCCCGGTGCGGGTCGTCGTCGACTCAGAGCTGCGGCTGCCGCCTGAGGCGCGGCTGCTCGCCCCGGGCGGCGCCGGCGTCGTCGTGGTGACGACGGAGCGAGCGCCGGAGGCTAGGCGTAAGCGCCTCGAGGAGCTGGGCGCCAAGGTTATCGCCGCCGGAGGCGGGCAGCAGGTGGATCTCCAGTTAGCGCTGAAAGCGCTGGGCGGGCTGGAGATCGGTTCGGTGCTGCTGGAAGGCGGCGGCAGGCTGAACGGCGCCATGCTAAGGGCGCTGCTGATCGATAAGTTTCATCTCTTCTTCGCCCCGAAAATTATCGGGGGTGCAGATGCGCCGGCTAACTTCGCATTTCCTGGCTTCGCCGCAATGGATGAGGCTTTCCGCTTGGAGCGAATTCAAGTGGAAACCTTCGGAGACGATTTTTGCGTGACAGGTTACCCCGTTTATGCAGCTGCTGCAGACAGGGAGGTGAATACCTGATGTTTACAGGCATAATTGAAGAGATTGGCAACATGAAACGCATCCATCGGCAGGGTCAGGCGATGATCTTGACCGTATCTGCGTCGAAGGTTTTGGAAGACTGCCATCTGGGCGACAGCATCGCCGTCAATGGCGTCTGCTTAACGGTAATCGCTTTTGACCGCAATACGGTTTCGATGGATGTCATGCCGGAAACCTACCGCAAAACCAACCTGCGCAACCTGCAGCCTGGCGACCGGGTCAATCTGGAGCGGGCGATGGCAGCGGGCGGGCGGTACGGCGGTCATATGGTGCAAGGCCATGTGGATACAAGCGGAACCATCCGCTCCAAGGTGCGGGAAGAAAACGCCGTCGTTTACACCATTCAACCGGATGCATCACATATTATGAAATTCATCGTTTCCCAAGGTTCCATCGCGGTTGATGGAATCAGTCTAACGGTGGTCAAAGCCGGTGACGAAAGCTTCACCATCTCGATCATCCCCCACACGCTGGATCAGACGATTTTGGCGGATAAGGAAGTCGGGGATGCGGTGAATCTGGAAGCAGACATTCTCGGCAAATACATCGACCGTCTTCTGCATTGGCGGGGTGAGTCTCCACCTAATGAAGGCGGAAAAAAAGATGGCAAGGTGGATATGAATTTTTTGGCTGAACATGGCTTTGTTTAAGTTTAAGATATCAGAAAGTATAAACTTCGAAGCAGTGGCATCCTGATATCGCAAGAAAAACTTCCTCTAAATGCGGTCTGGCATCTTTGAATGCTCATCGATAGACGTTTTTCTTTAGAAACAAGCAAGGCAAGAAACATAAAAGCAAGGAGTGAGAACCATGGCTGACGATATTCGTTTTGATCCGATTGAAGAAGCGATTTACGAATTGATGCTGGGCCGGATCATCATCGTTGTCGACGATGAAGACCGGGAAAACGAAGGGGATTTTATTGCCCTGGCCGATAAAGCGACGCCGGACATCATTAATTTTATGATCAAAGAGGGACGCGGCTTGGTGTGCGTACCGATTACCGAAGAGCGCGCCAGAGATTTGAACCTGAAGCCGATGGTGGAGGTTAACACCGATAACCATGGCACAGCGTTTACCGTATCCGTTGATCATACCTCCACGACCACCGGGATCTCGGCCCATGAACGGTCATCTACGATCAAAGCGTTGATCAACCCGAAAGCTGCTCCAGCCGATTTTCGCAGACCTGGCCACATCTTCCCGCTAGTCGCCAAAAAAGGCGGAGTGCTCCGCCGGGCCGGCCATACGGAAGCCGCCGTCGATTTGGCCCGCATGTGCGGTTCGTCTCCTGCGGCCGTTATTTGCGAAATCATCAAGGAAGACGGGACGATGGCCCGCGTGCCGGATTTGATCCCCTTTGCCCGTGAGCACGGCATGAAGATAATTACCATTCAAGATTTGATCCGGTATCGCAACGAGAAGGAAAAGCTGATTACCCGGGAAGTGGAAGTGAAGCTTCCGGTTGACGCCGGACTGTTCCGCGCGGTAGCCTATACGAATGAAGTGGACGGCAAGGAGCATGTGGCTCTGGTGAAAGGAACCATCGATAGCTCCGTTCCGGTGCTGGTCCGGGTTCACTCCGAATGTCTCACCGGGGATGTTTTCCATTCCCACCGCTGCGATTGCGGTCCTCAATTGGACGCCGCCCTGCGTCAGATTGAAGAGGAGGGCACCGGCGTCCTACTCTATATGCGTCAGGAGGGCCGGGGCATCGGGTTAATCAACAAATTGAAAGCTTATCAGCTGCAAGAAGAGGGATTCGACACCGTCGACGCGAATATTAAACTGGGATTCCCCGCCGACCTGCGGGATTACGGTATCGGCGCGCAAATTCTGAAAGACCTCGGTGTTCGCAAAATCCGTCTTTTGACCAACAATCCCCGGAAAATTAAAGGATTGGAAGGCTACGGCCTGGAAGTGGTAGAGCGAGTTCCTTTGCAAATGGAAGAAAATGAAGATAATGCCCGCTATTTGCGTACGAAGAAGGCAAAGCTGGGCCATATGCTGAATTTTGCCGAGCAGCCGGATACGGCCGGTATTTTGACTGGAAAGAACAATCGCTCCTAAATTGAATTTACAACTTGAAAGGATGGATGGTTCCATGATAAAAGTGTATGAAGGCCATTTAATTTCACAAAATTTGCGGTACGGTATTGTCGCCGGCCGTTTCAACGAATTTATCGTATCCAAGCTGGTTTCCGGCGCGTTGGACGCCTTGCAGCGCCATGGCGTTACGGAAGAAGAGATCGATATCGCTTGGGTTCCGGGTGCTTATGAAATCCCGCTGGCCGCGCAAAAAATGGCGGAAAGCGGGAAATATGATGCTGTCATTACTCTCGGTGCGGTTATCCGCGGGTCAACGCCTCACTTTGACTATGTGTGCGCCGAGGTTTCTAAAGGCGTTGCATCTGTCGGGCTGAAAACCGGTCTGCCTGTCATTTTCGGTGTTTTAACAACGGACAGCATCGAGCAGGCGATCGAACGCGCAGGTACCAAAGCCGGCAATAAAGGCTGGGATGCTGCAACTACCGCTATTGAAATGGCTAACCTGCTGAAGCAGTTCAAGGGTTGATTTATTGATCCGTTATTCCGGGAAAGGGGACACCGATGAGAGTTACATTCAAGCTGGAAACCTTTGAAGGTCCCCTGGACCTGCTGCTCCATCTGATCGATAAAAACGAGATGGATATTTACGATATCCCCATCCGTCTGATAACCGACCAGTATATGGAATATTTGTCGATGATGCAGGCGATGGAGCTGGACATTACCAGTGAATTTCTCGTGATGGCGGCTACTTTGCTATCCATCAAAAGCCAAATGCTGCTGCCGAAGCCTCCCGTCATGGATAATATGTGGGAGGAAGAATACTATGACGAGGATTACGATCCCCGGGCAGAGCTGGTTCAGAAACTTATCGAGTACAAAAAATATAAAGAAATCGCCGAGCATTTGCGGGACAAAGAACTGGAACGCAGCCTGATCTATACCCGGGAGCCGGCGGATTTGACTCCTTTTGCACCGAAAAGGCAGGAGAATCCAGTGGAAGGCTTGAGCACCGCCGATTTGATGTGGGCCTTCCGCAAAGCGCTTAGGAAAATGACTTCCCGGCATCGGGTGACCAAAATCCATCGGGATGAAATTTCCGTGAAAGACAGGATCAAGCAAGTGCTTCGACTATTGGATCGGGAAGGCGGTAAGCTGCTCTTCAGCAGCCTACTGGAGGATGATTATTCCCGTGGAGATTTGGTCGTAAGCTTTCTTGCCCTTTTGGAGCTGATGAAAATGAAACGTATCGTCTGCTTCCAGCATCGTCTGTTCGACGATATCGTGATCCAGTCCAGAGAGGATGACTACGAGGTTGCAATCGAAGAAGCTCAAATCAGTTATTGAAGGCTTGTTATTCGCCTCCGGCGACGAAGGAATCGATATCCGGCAGTTGGCGGATGTGATGGAGCTGGACACCAAGGACGCTGCGGCTCTGGTGGAGGAATTGAGGAACGATCTAAAGAAGCAGGAGCGGGGCATCCAGATTGTGGAGCTTGCGGGAACGTATCAAATGACGACGGTGAGCGAGCATGCTCCCTATTTCGAACGGTTGGCTCAGGCACCGACCCGTTCATCCCTGTCCCAGGCGGCTCTCGAAACCTTATCTATCGTCGCATATCGGCAGCCCATTACACGAATCGAAATCGAAGAAATTCGCGGGGTGGCTTGCGACCGCGCACTCCATACTCTTGCCGCCAAAGAGCTGATCGTGGAGGTAGGACGTGCGGAAGCGGTGGGGCGGCCGATTTTATACGGAACGACGCGAAAATTCATGGACTATTTCGGATTATCCGATTTGAGCGAGCTACCCGATTCATCGGTATTCGGCAATATGGATATCGACAGTCTGGAAGAAGAAACCCGGATGCTGTTTGATCGTCCGGATACCCAGCAAATGACCTTCGATGATGTCGGACAGGAAAATGAATAGTCCTTTTCGTATTTATGCCAATAGATCGTACATACTAAATCCGTGCTGCTGCGCGGGTTTTTTCTTTTTATAGGCAAATCGCAATGAAAGGGCGTTTAAGCTTCGCCAGCATCGGCGTCTTTTTTCGAGGATGGAGCGGAGGCTTGCCGTTCGCCGTCTATCCTAATTCTCTTTGAAGATCGATGCTGCGATGGGGGGCGTCACATGCTGGTGAATGTACTGATCGTTTTGCTGAACATCGTTTTGCTCATACTAGTCCTAGCCGTAGTTGCCTTCATGCTGATATTAATAAGCCCGATTCGCATCCGGGTCCATTTTGTCAGAAGGAAGGACAAGGATAGCTTCTCCCTGACGGTGCGGGCGCCACTCGGTATCTATACGTACAAATTCGAGATCCCGGACATCGAATACGAGAACATGTTGGATAAAGGGTTGACCAGGCTGGCGCAAAGTATCCGCAAAAAGAAAACGGCCAGTGCCGCGGTGACAGAAGCCGTAGCGGATCCTATTGAGGATACCATCGGTTTTGATTTGGCGGTAGGAAGATTTCGCGAACTGCGGAAAAATGCAAAGGGCTTAAACAAAGGAATCAAGCATCTGATGAAAAAAATGCATTGCACGGAGTTGCGGTGGCTGACGGGTATCGGATTGGGAGACGCTCCGCTGACCGCTGTTGCTACCGGGGCAGGATGGGCTTTTAAAACAACGTTTCTCGGTTATCTGTTCCGCTACATACGGCTAAACACTCGGCCCAACCTAGCCGTTCAACCCCTTTACAACCGTTACTTTTTTTCGATGGAAGTGACGGCGGCGGTCCGAATTCGCGCCGGATCGTTGTTAGTCTCCATGATCGGTTTCTTTTTCCGGCTCAAGGATAAAAAGTGGCTGCTGCGACAGCTTTTGGCAGAACGTAGGAAGAAGAAGGCCCGTTCTGCCGTTGCTGCCGGGAACCCTTGAGCTTTCGACTCAAGCCGCTCCGCAGGTAGGTTACATGAGATGCAGCGGTTTTGGGTAATTTAATCCTGATACGATCCGAATCCTGTAAACTTAATCTTTTACCCTCAAGGAGGAACAGCAATGGCAGACCATCCGATTCAAGGCTTAATGAAGACGGCTATGGAGCAGATTACGGAGATGGTTAATGTCAATACCATCGTCGGTGACCCGATTGAAACCGGCAATGGCGATGTGATCATGCCGATCAGCAAGGTCGGCTTTGGGTTTGCTGCAGGCGGCAGCGATTTTACGACGGAGGAGATGGGACAAGAAGCAAGCAACGCACAAGTCGCTCTTCCTTTCGGCGGCGGCAGCGGCGGTGGCGTCTCCATCAGCCCTATCGCTTTCCTGGTCGTTGGCAAGCAGGGGGTGCGGGTGGTGCCGCTGGACAATCAAACCCATCTCTATGAGAAGCTTATCGATTTGGCTCCGCAAGTGGCGGATAAGATTCAAGGCTACTTCACGAATGGCACGGGTGGCACGGGCAGCGGAGCAACTGACGTAGTCAGGGGAACGGGTGAAACCGGTTCTGCCGGCAGCTATGCGGCTCCTTCCTCTGCAAGCAGCATCAACAATTTTCCATCAGGCTCCGGCCCGAGATCTTCTGGCGGCGGATACAGCGGCGGGTCTTCAGGCGGATATACCTCCATGGGGGATGCCAACTCCGGAATTGTCAGCTCGACCAGCCTGTCTCCCACTTCAAGTTCCGCTTCAAACGAATCCAACGAGTCCAACGGGTCCAACGAATCCAACGAATAATCGACTTGAGCTGTTTTTCAAAAAAGGCTGATCTTATCCGGCGCTTAAGGATGTCGGAAAGATCAGCCTTTTTCACTGGACATGAAAAATCTCGGACGGGCATATAGTGGTACTAATATGGATTGGGAGTGAAGGGCTTGAAGCGCATACGATGGATCTTTCTGCAAACCGGCTTGGTAGCAGTCTTCTTGTTCGTCTCAATCGGCTTAACTGCGGCTGCCGCAGCTTCCCCAGAGGATGAAGCGGTTACCGCATACCAGCCCATTCAAACAGCTGCCGAAAGCGCGGCGATGATCGATGTGACGAGCGGACGGATTCTTTACAGCAGCGCAGGAGACAAGCGCATGCGCATCGCCAGCACGACGAAAATCATGACCGCCATTGTAGCCATTGAAAACGGCAACTTGTCCGATCAGGTGACGATCACCAAAACAGCCTTCGGCAAAGAAGGCTCGTCCATCTACTTAAAGTTGGGTGAGAAAATCAGCCTGAGCAATTTGCTGTATGGTCTTATGCTGCGCTCGGGTAATGATGCGGCTACGGCTATTGCCGAGCATGTAGGCGGCAGCGTCGACGGCTTCGTCTACTTGATGAACCGTAAGGCGGAAGAGCTGGGCATGACCAATTCGCATTTTATGAACCCGTCCGGGCTTGACGATGATCAGCATTATTCCACAGCCAACGATATGGCGCGGCTTGCGGCATATGCCTTGAAAAATCCGGTTTTTCGGGAAATCGTGAAGACGAAACGGATTAACGTTTCCCGGGAAGATCAAGCTTGGGACGACGTATGGACGAACAAAAACAAAATGCTCAACTTATTTCCGGGAGCGGATGGTGTGAAAACCGGATTTACCAAGCTGTCCCGCCGCTGTCTGGTATCCTCTGCAACCCGGGACGGCCAACAACTCGCGGTTGTCACGCTGAATGACGGAAACGATTGGGCCGATCACGCTAGGTTGCTTAATTACGGTTTCGAAACGTTCCCGCTGAAAACCGTTGTCACGGAAGGAAGCAAGCTAGAAAACGGGCTTATTGCAGGCCAAACCTTCCTTTATCCGGCAAAAAAAGAGGAGCAGCAGCAATTCACTTCTACCCTTGCAGTGACGGATACTCGTTCAGCTGATTACAAGCTAGGGAAACGCGGGAATTTAAAAATTTATCTGAGCGGTGCCTTTGTCGGCAGCATCCCTATTTATGAAGATAAGACCGGCGCTCCCGCAGCGTCGGCAGGAAAACAGGCCACCAATCACGCACAAATTGCGCATAAAGGATCAGTGTCGTTTGCGAAGCGCTATATGAGCCAACTGGCTAAGGTTCTGATTTTTCTGACGCAAACAGCTGCAGGAAACCGATGAAACCTTTTACAGGATAGGGGGAGGGGAGAAGGTTGGTCAACTTTATCTGGCTGTTTTTTATCGTTGCGGGATTTCTCGTCGCCGCCGCGCAAGGTAATATCGAATTGGTCACAAAAGCAGTGTTTGACGGGGCAGAAACAGGAGTTACGGTAAGCTTGGGCTTGATCAGCATTCTCACGTTTTGGATGGGCATGATGCGTATTGCGGAAGATTCAGGCCTTTTGCGGATCTTTGCCCGGATGCTGCGACCGGTGGTCCGCTTCCTGTTTCCCGGCGTTCCCTCTGACCATCCGGCGGTTGGGTACATCATGTCCAATATGAGCGCAAATATATTCGGCTTGGGCAACGCCGCCACGCCTATGGGAATCAAAGCGATGCAGGAGCTGCAAAAGTTGAACCCGGACAAAGAAAAAGCGAGCCCGGCTATGTGCACTCTCCTAGCCTTGAACACATCCAGCATCACGCTGATTCCTACGACTCTTATCGCCATCCGCATGAACTTTCATTCGCTTAATCCAGCAGATATTATCGGGACAACCCTGCTGGCCACATTAATTTCCACGGGAGCTGCTATTATTGTAGACCGCTGGTATCGTAAACGGTCAGCACGAGTACCTCCGACGAAAGGATGATTCGGTTATGTACACTGTAATCACCGCTATATCCGCTTGGCTTATCCCGGCACTGATCGTATTCATTCCTTTATTTGCCGTTTCTCGGAAGGTGCCCGTTTACGAGTCCTTTGTTGATGGGGCGAAGGATGGCTTCCAAACGGCCGTATCCATTATTCCTCATTTGGTTGGAATGATGGTGGCCATCAGCATCTTCCGGGTTTCCGGGGCGATGGAGTGGATCGTCGGGGTGCTGCAGCCGCTGCTTAACTATATCGGCGTCCCGGGAGAGGTATTGCCTCTGGCTATTTTGCGTCCGATAACGGGAGCAGGATCCCTAGCGTTTACCACCGACTTGATCAAACAATTCGGACCCGATTCTCTTATCGGTAGAATCGCCTCAACGGTGCAGGGTAGCACGGATACGACGCTTTATGTGCTTACGGTTTATTTCGGCGCAGTCGGAATCCGCCGGGCCGGCTATGCGTTGAAGGTCGGGTTGATCAGCGATTTGATCGGTTTCGCCGCTTCTGTTGCCATTTGTTATCTCGTTTTCGGATAAGAGCGCTAGTCAAGAAATCTTAATAGGAAAGGGATGAGATAACCTGGGGTTTTTGCAGGTTTTTTTGCTATAGGTGCTGACAAATTGCAAGGTCTGGTCTTGTCCTGAGGAGCATGCTTCTGTACACTTGAGTATCGCTTGTGATTTTCGTCGCAGATAGGTATGATAGGCTGTGAGGTGAACCGACAAATGGAACGTTTGCAAAAGGTGCTGGCAGCTGCCGGCGTCGCTTCCCGGCGAAAGTGCGAAGAGTACATCGCGGCGGGGAGAGTAATGGTTAACGGCGAGGTGGTAAAAGAAGCGGGAATCAAGGTGAATCCGCAGGAGGATACCATTCAGGTAGATGGCCGTTTGATCAAGAGCGAGAAGAAAATCTATCTGCTTTTACATAAACCGAAGGGCGTCATCACCAGCGCCAAAGACCCGGAAGGGCGGAAAGTGGTTGCCGATTATCTGCAGGGGATTAAGGAGCGGGTTTATCCTGTCGGCCGGTTGGACTATGACACGGAGGGTTTGTTGATTCTTACCAATGATGGCGAGTTCGCCAATCTGCTGACCCACCCCCGCCACCATGTGCCCCGGACTTACCGGGCGACGGTGAATGGCGTCATTCATGGATCCGTATTGGAACAATTGTCCCGCGGCGTGCAGCTGGAGGACGGGATGACCGCCCCGGCTATTGTCGACTACCACGATGTGAATCCGCAGAAAAACGAGACGGTTATCAGCATCACCATCTTTGAAGGACGGAACCGTCAGGTGAGGCGGATGTTTGAAGCGGTGAATCACCCGCTTACTCGGCTGAAGCGAGTTTCTTTCGGCCCAATCCTCTTAGGTTCTTTGCCGCGTGGCGTCTATCGCCATCTGGAGGAAAAAGAAGTGGAAGAGCTGCGTAAGGCTGCTTTTTCCGTTGATCCGGCACTTCCGCAGCAGCCTGCTGCTGATGGTGGAGAAGATAACGGTTACGGGGAGCTGTCCGGCGCCTTTGTACGATCGGAAGGGTCGGCTCGCAAAGGAAAACCGACGTTTAAACCGAAACCGAAGCCAAAACATTTAACAAAATCAGCAAACGGTGCCGAACCGAAAGCGGCTGTACACGCGTTTGAAGAGACAGCTGAAAAGCCGGCCTCAAGGAACCCGAGGGGACGAACATCAGCCCGGTCAACTGGCAAGAGAAATGGCAAACCCTCTACCCGGTCATCTGAATTTTCAACTGAAAAACCGGCAGATTCATCCAAAAAGGCAGAAAGCAAAGCGGAAAACCGGCAGCCGGCAGCCGCTCGCGATTCGGATCCAAATCGGAAAGCGGTTTTCAAAACGGACCATCTGCCTCGAAAGAGGGATACAAACCCCGTTCAACCTCTAAACCGGGTACAAGACCGGTAGGAAAAACCCAATCTGCGGAAGGTCGGTCGGGCAGCCGCAACCGGGCTGGCAACGGCGGTCTCTCCAACAAGAATTTCTCTCGCGGAAAGCGAAAATAATCCTTCATGAACTTGTGAAAAAAATGTTAACGAATTCGCCAATATTCGCTATAATGAAACTGGATGAAAAAGGTGATGGTGTTGAGAAACAAGAAGTGGCTGCAGATCGCCATTTTATCAGCCGCCCTTATCATCGCCGTTGTTACGATTATAACGGGGATGTCACGGTCTTCCGGTTCCTACCCGAAGGAAGGCGCGAAAGCGCCGGATTTTCAGTTGGCGGATCAAGATGGCAATGTCCACCGCTTATCCGATTATAAAGGTAAAACGGTTATCCTTAACTTCTGGGCGACGTCCTGTCCGCCGTGCCGCAACGAAATGCCCGCCTTGCAGCGGCAGTCTGAGGAATGGTCAGACAAAAACGTCGTCGTCCTCGGTGTGAACATGCAATTTGATAATGACGTTGCAGTAACCAGTTTTCTTGGCGAATACGGCATCACGTTTCAAATCCTCCACGACCGGACGGATGAAGTTCGCAAGCGGTATGGGGTGAACAATTTTCCCTCGACCTTTTTCATCGATCCCAAGGGCGTGGTTCGTGTTGTGCGCCCAGGCGAAATGGAGGAAGATTTTATCCGCAATACGCTGGCAACGATGCAGAAAAGTTATGGAGGTTAGCCGTTTATCGAAAACGGAATGGAGGACAGGCTGTTGGTAGAAGATACGAAATGCGAGTGCGGTCACCAAAACCCGCTCGGCACCGTACTGTGCGAATCCTGCGGTAAACCGCTGCAGGAAGACGCCATGCCGGACAGCGGTCCGCTGGAGATGCGTTATGATGGAGTGCTGCGCCGATCGCAGAGAGAAAACCCTACGATTATTGACCGCATCTGGAAATTTTTTTCCTCTGTAAAGGTTGCAATATATCTGATTATCATGACGCTGATCGGTGCTGCCATCGGGACGATTTTTCCTCAAGAGAATATGTTTCTCGGTGATGTAAAGTTTTCGACCTTGTATGAAGAAAAGTACGGAACCGCCGGACGGATCTATTATCTGCTAGGTCTATCCCATACCTATGACTCCATTTGGTTCAAGGGACTCTTGGTGATGATCGGCACATCTCTAGTCGTATGCAGTTTAGATCGGGTGCTGCCCCTTTACCGGGCGCTGAACAAGCAGTCGATCCGGAAGCATTTGGGCTTCCTTACGCGCCAGAGAGTAACCTATCAAGGGTCATTGATTGAAAATGGCCAAACGGACGAAACGCAGTGGCTTGGAGACATGGAAAAAGAACTGAAACGCCGCCGCTACCGCGTTCATACGGAAGACGGAGCGCTTCTTGCCGAGAAGTACCGATTTAGCCGCTGGGGGCCTTATATCAATCATATCGGACTTATTGTTTTCTTATTGGCTGTGCTGGCCCGCAGCATCCCCGGTTGGTATATGGATCAGTACGTAGGTTTTATGGAGGGACGGATTGTCAAGATTCCGGAAACTCCATACTATCTGGAAAATAAAAAGTTCACAGTGGAATTTTATAGCGAGGATGAATTAGCTCCGGAATTTCGCGGCCAAGGAAAGACCGTGCCGAAATTTTACGAAACTCAAGCGGTTTTGTACATATGCGAAAGCAACTGCGGAACCGGTCAGGAGCCTAAGCTGAAAGAAGTGGCTTCGCACAATATTCAGGTGAATAAGCCCCTCGTTTATAAAGGTTTCAAGGCTTATTAGTACAATTACGATGTCACTCAGGTCATTCTAGCCGTTCATCCTGAGGTGAAGAATCCACAAACCGGAGAAGTTTACGGGAAGTTGGATCTGAGCACTTATAATCCGCAGGCAAACTACACGGTTGGTCCCTATCGTTTTACTTTAAAAAGCTACTTCCCGGATTTTGCGCTGGATGAACAAGGCAAGCCGAAAACGGAAAGTAACGACCCGAAGAAACCGGCTTATATCTTCTCAGTAACCGGACCAGATCTAGCGAGCGGCGGAGATATTTATATGTATTTCCCCCGTGAGATCGATAAGCTTGCTTTTCGACAGGATGAGATCAATGGAGAGTTGGCAAAGAAGCTTGATATATCTGCCTCGTCCATGAACGATGTGGAAATTGCCAACTATACCAGCTATCTGAACATTCGCAAGGACTTAGCCGTGCCTTATATCTGGGTTGGCGCCATCATCTCGATCATCGGACTTTCGATGGGCTTTTATTGGAACCATCGCCGAATATGGCTCCGGATCGATAACGGCATTCTGACACTGGGCGCTCACACGAACAAGAACTGGTTCGGGCTCCGTAAGGAAACGGCATATTTGCTTGATCATACAGGCATTCCGATTGATCCTAAGTTGCTGGAGAGGAGAGATCAACCGTCTTGAGTTCCTTTTTGGACACGGTAAGCGAATGGAGTTCCAGTTATCTGTTAATTGCCTTTATCTTATATTGTCTTTCGTTTTTCCTCTTTGTTCTTTCCATCATAGGTTCAAAATGGAGCGGGAACAACGAGGCCCAGCATAAACGGAATTACGGCAAATGGGGATTTTTGACGGCTATTATCGGTTTTGTCGGACATCTGCTCTTTTTCTTCACCCGCTGGTACGCGAGCGGGCACATCCCGACAAGCAATATGTATGAGTTCATGACTTTTCTCGGCATGATGATCATTGCGGCCTTCATCGTTATTTATGCCATATACAAGACGCCTCTAGTGGGGATGTTCGTTCTCCCTATTGCCGTTCTGATCATCTCGTATGCCGCCGTATTTCCCAGCGAGGTGCAGCCTCTCGTTCCATCGCTGAAGAGCAATTGGCTGAAGATTCATGTCACGACGGCGGCGGCTGGAGAAGCTTTCTTCGCCATCGGCTTTGCTGGCGGGCTCATGCATCTGCTCCGCACCGTTGATTTCCGCTCTAAAGGAAAAGCGGCTAGGCGAGAGCAACGCGGCGTAGAATTTACATTATTCGTCATTCTTATTCTCGCGGCCTTCATCCTTTCGATCTTCTCGTTCAATGCCGGCGGATACCAAGCTCAATTCGCTCCGCCTGCCGCTAGCGATACGGCTGCGACGAAGGAACAGGCAGTGAAGATCGAGACGTATGTGCTTCCTCCGTTAGTCAAACCCTACGGTGCGGAGACGCTCAGCATGACACCTTTTCTCGGGATGAAAAAGCCACTGCTAGAAGCCCCTTACTGGATGAAAGGAGTTTCGGCAGGCCGCAAGCTGAACACGGTGATTTGGTCTCTCATTGGGGGGGCCATCCTCTACGGAGTGTTGCGCCTCTTGATCCGTAAGCCCATTGGGGCGGCGATCAGCCCGGCGCTCCAATCACTGGAAGCCGAGGATATTGACGAAATCTCGTACCGGGCCATCGCTATCGGTTACCCCGTCTTTACTCTGGGCGCTCTGCTGTTTGCCATGATCTGGGCAGATCAAGCATGGGGCCAGTTTTGGGGATGGGATCCGAAGGAAGTATGGGCGCTGATCACTTGGTTGTTCTATGCAGCTTACTTGCACTTGCGGCTGTCCAGAGGATGGGTTGGCAAACGCTCCTCCTGGATGTCGGTTATCGGGTTTCTCATCGTCATGTTTACTTTAGTTGGCGTTAATTTGATTATAGCTGGCATGCATTCCTACGCGGGTGTCGATTAACCCGACCCCACTTACGAATATGGACAGGAACTTTAGGAGGGTATTACTGGATGGCAGAGAACAGGGAAAGCATTTTAGTTGTGGATGATGAAGAAAGAATCCGTAGGCTGCTGCGGATGTATCTGGAGAAGGAAGGGTACGAAATCGACGAAGCCGAAGATGGCGAGACCGCCCTCCAGAAAGCGGTGGATCGGGATTATGACCTCATCCTTTTGGATTTGATGCTGCCCGGTATCGACGGCATGGAAGTATGCGCACGGCTGCGCCAGGTGAAGGCGACTCCCGTTATCATGCTGACGGCGAAAGGGGAAGAAGCCAACCGGGTTCAGGGCTTTGAGATGGGCACCGACGATTATGTCGTGAAGCCGTTCAGCCCCCGCGAGGTGATCTATCGCGTAAAGGCCATTCTGCGCCGTTCGTCTGCTACAGCTTTTCTGTCAAAGGGTGCCAATTCCAGCAACAATATCGTTTTTCCCCATCTCGTTATCGAGCACGACGCTCACCGGGTGTCTGCGGATAGCCAGGAAGTTTCTCTCACGCCGAAGGAATACGAGCTTTTGCATTATTTGGCCATTTCACCGGACAAGGTCTTCTCTCGGGAAGAACTGTTGAAGGATGTTTGGAATTATGAGTTTTTCGGCGATCTCCGTACCGTTGACACCCATGTGAAACGTCTTCGCGAGAAGCTGAACAAGGTTTCCCCCGATGCCGCAGCCATGATAACGACGGTATGGGGCGTTGGCTACAAGTTAGAGGCTCCCAAGTAATGACGCTGCTTCGGAGCGTTGTCGGCAAGCTCTGGATGACCATTATCGCGCTGGTGGCTGTGGTATTGATCATCCTGGGCTTGTTTCTTTTTCCGATCATTGACGCCACCTTTCCCGATCAAGCCGGCAATTTGCAGAATATGGCCGATAAGCTGTCCCGGCAAATTCCTTCCCACCTGCAAGAAAAAGGCTATGTTGACGCCATAATCGATCTGCTTGAATCGGAAGAAGCCAGCGTGAACCTGATATCCTTGGATCACGCCAATCCAGGGCAGGCGGCTGTGACTTTGGAGGGCAAGCAATACCATCTTGGCGATATTTTCAACGCGAAGGAACTTGGTACCTTGCAGGCAGGGAAAAAAGTATCTGCCTCTTTCTCCATTACAAAGGATGCCGGCGATGGAGGAAAATATCTCGCCATCGCTTCTCCGATGCTTACAGCCGAGGGAGGAACAGGTAGCAAAGATGTACTGTTGCTCTTTCAATCGAAAAAATCTCTGGAAAATACCCAAAACTACGTCAAATGGCTGTTTGCCTTGGTGTCGATAGCCGGATTTTTGCTGACGACGTTTTTTGCTTTTTTCCTCATCTATAAAATCAACCGGCCGCTGTTGGAACTAAAGCGCATAGCTAACCACTTCATCCGGGGGGAATACGGCAGCCGAGTGCCAGTCATGTCCCGGGACGAAATAGGAGAGTTGGGCACTACCTTTAATCTGATGGGCGAGCAGTTGGAGGAAACGATACGGGATTTGAGCCATCAAAAAGAAAATCTGGCCAGCGTGCTTCGCAGCATGGCGGATGCGGTGATCTCCTTCGACGTCGACGGGCGGATTATCTTTATGAATCCGGAAGGCGAAAGCCTGCTGGTGGAATGGTCCGACCTGCATTGGGACAAAGGCGCTAACGAGGAAGAATCCGAGGTTCATGAACCAGCAGCCTATCAACTGATTCCTGAGCCGCTACAGGCTGTTTTTCAACAGGTCGTGAAAGAAACAAAAGAAATCGCGACGAAGGTACATGTCAAGGACGGAGTTTGGTCTCTTGTTATGGCGCCGCTCTACTCGGAAGATATGGTTCGGGGGGCAGTCGTCGTACTGCGGGATGTAACGGAAGAATACCGTTTGGATAAGCTGCGGATCGATTTTGTCGCCAATGTATCTCATGAACTGCGTACGCCTCTTTCCATGCTGCAAGGCTACAGTGAAGCGCTGATCGACGATATTGCTTCTACGCCGGAGGAGCGGCAGGAGTTAGCCCAGATCATTTATGACGAATCCCTTCGAATGGGGCGGCTCGTGCGAGACTTGTTGGACTTGGCGAAAATGGAAACCGGAAATCTGGAATACCATTTCCACGATATCGATATCGGTTCCTTTTTGCGGCGCATACACCGAAAGTTTTCGGCGTACTGCAAGGAACACGACATTCAGTTGGAGCTTGAGTTGGATGAGGACGTCAAGCTTTTTGCCAAAGCGGATGAGGATCGGCTGGAGCAGGTGCTGACGAATTTATTGGACAATGCCGTTCGCCATACGCCTTCGGGAGCGGCTATCCATCTCACTGCCGGCTTGTCCATTTTGCGCGGTGATCGAGCCGTCTTCCTGGAAGTACGGGACGAAGGGCAGGGGATTCCTGCCGAAGATTTGTCCTATATCTTCGAACGTTTCTATAAGGCGGATAAAGCGAGAACCCGCGGTTCCAGTGGGACAGGATTGGGGCTTGCCATTGCCAAGAACATCGTCGATGCCCATAAAGGCAGCATCCAGGTGAAAAGCAAAGTCGGACAGGGCACAACCTTTACTTTACAGTTACCCCTTGCTTGAGAACGCTAAGAGCCCGCTTCTGCCATATCGGCAGGGGCGGGCTTTTTGAACGTTACAGAATGTTTAAATTTGCTAAAGTGCTCAAGCACTAAAACATTCTGTAACAAGATAACCTACCTCTAAAACGCGGTCGCTCATCTTTGTAAAGCCTCGATAGAAGTTTTCTTATGCTGCAGCAGCCTTTAGGGTTTATCTTGTGGAAACCTTGCGTCTCTTTGGGAGTCCATCCGCTTGAGAAGCGGTGCAACGTCGTAAGAGGTCGCAAATAGCCGGGCTTGATCCTGCTTGTCGAACAAGAGGACATAGGTGTCGGTTTGTTCCACGATTAAGATAAACTCCCGAATATCGCCATTAAACCATTGGTTTTGCACATGAGTTTGAACCGGGAATTTGATTAATTTACCCGAATTGAAATTCAAGTTCAAGCGGCTGGTAAACTCCAAATGGGTTAGGATGAACTTAGCTTCTGACAAGAGGGAGGGAGTGAGTTCGATATGTTTGACCACTTGCTGCTTGTAAGGATCATAGATTTCAGCGGTCAACGGCTCTTTTAGCATCGCCGATGCGGGTAAACTCCCGCATATCAAAAGCAGGGTGATCATGGCGAGGGCTATTTTCTTCATTTGTACCCTCCTTTTTAAAATAGGAATCCAGGTATAGTTTGTCGGCCTGATCTTCATTTCATACTAGCCTGAAGCTTAACCTGCATGGAAGCAAGGTTATTTCAGGGTACAAAAAAGCAAGCCAGCATGCTCCTTATGGAAGGGCGTTAACTGGCTTGCTCGAGAATATTATGGCAGTCGCAACGGCTCGCAAATGGGCGAAAGGATCATGATTGCTGCTTTATTTTGCGGATTCCGGCGATAAATCTTGTTGTTCGTGAAACAGATGCAGTCTGTGTCGGTTTACAGAACCAGTTCCTTGACCTTGATGATTTCCGGCAAGCGGCTGAGCTCATCCAATACCTCTTTGGATGCTTGCTTGTCGATGGTGAGAATCATGATGGCGGAACCGCCGATTGCGCGGCGACCTACTTGCATGGAGGCGATGTTTACATCGTTGTTGCCCAGCAAGGTACCGACGCGGCCGATGATACCAGGTTTATCGTTGTGGGCGATGACCATGAGCGTTCCTTCCGGCGCAATGTCCACAGGGAACTGGTCAACTCGAACGATACGATCTCCATAACCGGCCAAAAGCGTTCCGGCCAAGGTGCGTTCTTCCGTTTTGCCTTTCAGAGTAACGGTAACCAGGTTGGTGAAGTTATCGGCGGTCGATGTCTTTTGCACAATGACGTTGACGCCGCGTTGTTTGGCCAGGTGCATGGCATTGACCAAATTGACTTCGCCGCCCAGATGGTTAGCCAGCACACCTTTTACCACGTAGCGGGTCAAAGGATTGGTGTTCTACGTCCATCAGTTCGCCAGAGTAATTGACGACGACGTCGGATACCGGGAACTCCGCCAATTGGCTAACGAAGAAGCCGAGTTTTTCCACCAGGGTGAAGTAAGGCTGCAGCTTGTTCATGACGCTTCCGGGAACGGCCGGCATATTGACGGCGTTCTTGAAGGGCTCGCTGCGGAGAATATGCAACACTTCTTCGGATACGTCGATGGCAACATTCTCTTGAGCTTCTACTGTCGATGCACCCAGGTGCGGGGTAACGATAATCTTCGGGTTATTGGCAAAAGGGTGGTCTGCAGGTAACGGTTCCTTGGTGAACACGTCAAAAGCGGCTCCAGCCACGATGCCTTTATCAATGGCTTCAACCAGTGCTTCTTCATTGATGATGCCGCCGCGTGCGCAGTTGATCAGGCGGACGCCTTTTTTCATCAGCTCAAATTGCGGACGGTCGATAATGTTGCGGGTTTCGTTGGTGAGTGGGGTGTGAACCGTGATGAAATCGGCAACTTTGGCGATTTCGTCTACAGTGCCCAGTTTCACGCCCAACTTCTCGGCACGGTCTTCCGTCATGAACGGGTCATAGCCGATAACGTCCATTCCGAATACTTTTGCCCGTTTGGCAACTTCGCTGCCGATTCGGCCCATGCCGATGATGCCCAAGGTTTTGGCGCGCAGTTCAACGCCTACGAAGGTTTTGCGGTCCCATTCTCCGCCGATGGTTTTCTTGTAAGCTTGAGGAATCATCCGCGCCACCGACATCATCATGGCGAAGGTCAACTCGCAGGTGGCGATGGTGTTGCCGTCCGGGGCGTTGATGACGACGATACCGCGGCTTGTTGCGGCTTCCAGATTGATATTGTCCACGCCAACGCCGGCGCGGCCGATGACTTTCAGTTTAGCAGCGGCAGTCATGATTTTTTCCGTAACCGTGGTTTGGCTGCGAACCAGCAGGGCGTCGTAATCTCCGATAATCGCGGTTAATTCATCTTCACTTAGACCCGGTTTCTTGTCGACTTGCACATCTTCAGCATCATAAAGCAGTTGAATTCCCATATCGCTGATGGGATCAGAAACCAAAACCTTGTACATGGACAAAACCCTCCTAAGTATGTTGGATAAACTAAAAAACTCTCGATCTTCACACTTCTATCGTGTGAAGGGACGAGAGTTAAGTTTCGCGGTACCACCCTTATTTGCATCCCGCTCACGCGGTATGCCTCATGGTCTGATTCAGACCCGGAAAGGTAACGGTTTCCAGCCGACCACGCCTACTCGACAAAATCCGAACATTCAGCGCAGAAACTCGGGAGTGCTCCGCATTGTCCGCCACACCGATTCGCACCTGCCACCGGCTCTCTGAGAAGCTATCAATGCTTGTTTCCGTCATCGTTTCATGTTAGTTTTCGTTTTTCATACTTTAACACGGTGGAGAAACAGTGTCAATACACGAACAATATATCTCCGAGAAGAAATTTTGTTCGGGGCTATAACGATTGTCCAGCTTTTTATCCGATTTTAGCCGAGCGCGCTTCGCTTTTCTTTTCTTCATTGATTTGGTATTCTGCTGATAGTACGACAATTTTCAAGAGAAACGAACAGAATAAGAGGGGGATGAAACGCGCATGGAAGGTAAGAATATTTCCCCTGAAGCGTTTCTTGCCCAGTGGGAGCAGGGGAACTTGGCGGATGCCCTCGTTCTTGATGTGCGTGAGCTTGGAGAGTGGCACTATTACCATCTGGAGAATACCCTCCATATGCCGATGTATACGATCCCAAGCAAGATCAAGGAACTTCCGAAAGATTGTTCCATCTACGTGATATGCGCTCATGGCATTCGCAGCGCTAACGTTTGCGGGTATATGCAAAGTCAAGGCTTCCAAAACCTGACCAACGTTGAGGGAGGTATGGCAGCCGTTGCCGAATTACGCGGATTTGCCTACGATTGACCAGGTTTCAGTACAAAAAAACCCGCCTTGGGCGGGTTTCATTATCGGGTTTAAAAGAAACCCACCCGTGGCGGGTTTCTTTATCTGAGGCAGCAGGTTTCAATTTGTTGAAGCGTAGATGGGTAAATGGGGGAGGACTTCTCCCGAGTAACGTTGACCCTCATCTCGAAAGTCGCCTGAGCGGACGGCCCCGGTGTCCAGCAGAACATCAATCACGCTTCTAACGGTAGTCAGCTTCATTTTCGTTGCGCTGCCGGAGGCGATCATGGAATCGATGCGGGCAGTCAAGTCCTGAGGCGAATAGCCTTTAAACAAGGACCGGTTTTCAATAACCGTTGAGGAGTGGGCAATTTTAGCGTTAAGCGGGAACTCCTTCCATTTGGCGATGGTCAGCTTATCGCTGCCGATCAGATCTTGATTCGCCAGTTCCGGATGGAGCTGTTTGTGCCATTTGACAACGGCCATAAAATATTGTTTTTGCGCCTCCAGAGCAAACCGCTTTGCTTCATTCAGACCTGCGTCTTTGTCCAGGCCGGCCAACAAATCGGCGTCCTTCTTACCCTTGTTGTCGGACAGATAACGCCGCGTTTCTTTATCGAAAAGGGTCAGGCTCTTCAGCACGTTTGTCTGGGCTTCCGAAAGCAACGGCGAAGAATCTGAGATAGCGGCTGATCTGATGCTGGCATAAGCGGCTGCCGCTTCGCTGCTCAAGTCTTTGAGAGAACCAGACGCACCGTCCTTGGCTGAGCTCCCTTGCAGGAGTTCTAAATCCTGGACCCAATTCTGCTGAAACGAAAGCCACGGAGCATAGACGTTATGGTAATAGGATACGAGTTGAGATTCGTCATAGGCGCCTGTGTAATCGGTTGATATGGATTTTTTCAATTCTGAAGCGTATTTTGCCTCGACGTGAGCTGTCCCCTTGTTGTAGCCGAAGAAAAAAGAGGCGACAACGCAGACCATGAAAAAAATGACAACTAATGCAAAAATATAATCGGATCGATTCAATTGCTTGTTCAAGAGCGTCACGCACCTACTATTTTTTTTCTTTCAGTATAGAAGATCATGGCGAAAATTGGAATACAAGGTTCGACACCAATCGGGGGAAACAATGAAAAAGTTGAAAATTCGCAAAATTAGAATACGTCCCGCAACCATCGAGGATCTGGACGAACGGCTGCTTCTGATTAATCTGCTGTTTACGCAGGTTTTAACGCTTATAGTGGCCTTTATTATAACTCTTTTTCAGAAAAACCAGCTGTGGACTCTCTTTCCGGTAAAAAGCGTGCCGACGATTCTCCTCTGGGGTTTCGGTTTCGGCATTGCGGTACTCATTGCTGATCTCATCATATCCCGCTTTGTCCCGCCGGATGTCGCGGATGATGGCGGTATCAACAATATGCTCTTCCGAAACCGGCCGCTATGGCAAATTGCGGCGCTATCGCTTTTTGTCGCCTTTTGCGAAGAAATGCTGTTTCGCGGGGCGATCCAACAAGCCATCGGTGCTTACTGGACCAGCGTGCTTTTCGCAGCCATCCATGTCCGCTATTTGCAAAGCTGGGTGATGACCGGTCTTGTCTTTTCCATCAGTTATGGCTTTGGCTGGATCTACAACTATACCGGGACACTTTGGACGCCGGTTATCGCCCATTTTCTCATTGATTTCGTCATGGGCTGCATTATCCGCTACCGAAAGGACGAATAAAGACTATTGGGGCTGCGGAGACGTTTCAATGGTGCGGGGATCAACGAAATGATACCCCTTCTGCTCAACCTCCGTCATCAGTTTGTCAAGGGCATTCGCTGTCCATGGATACTCATGCATGAGAATATTGGAACCAGAATGCAATTGTTTCATAACCTGGGCGATGATCCAATCCGTTTTATCGGCATCGGCTACGGTTTTCGGAATATCCCAATCCAAAGATCCAACGGACCAGTTCATCGAGAGGAGCTGGTTTTTCTTTGCGATCGCACGGACATCATCGCTGCTTGATCCAAAGGGTGGCCGGAGGAAAACCGGTAAGGATCCGGTCAAATTTTGAACCATCTTTTGCACTTCTTCAATCTGATAAGTAACGGAGCCGCTGTTTTCCTTCTTCAGATTGATGTGGTCGTAGGTATGATTGCCGATGATTTGACCGCGTTCTTGGATGAGGGTGATCAGTTCAGGATGCCTCTTGATTCGGATGCCGTTTACGAAAAAGATCGCTTTTGCATTATGTTTGTCCAGCGCGTCGATGATCTTGTTGATATCTTTTTCATCTTTAGGGCCATCGTCAAAGGTGAGTAAAACCACTTTTTTCGAAGCCGAATCATTGAGGGGGACGATGTCGAAGTTCTCGTTCATCCTGTAGGCTGGTTGGACAACATCAGCATCCTCAGTGACCGTCGGAGATGAACTTGCTGTCATCGATGCGGGAGACGTTGTTGCGATTTGCCCTTGAGTCGATGCGGAAGGGAGCAGGGTGGAACTCGGGGCAACGGTTCCGGCGTTTGCTGCCGCAGATGCAGCCGTGGACGTTGGTTCACGGTTAGCGGCACCGGAGGGCTGGTTTCCGCATCCGTTCAACATCAGAGCGGTGAGGGCGGCAATGGAAAGCGTGAGCCATGGTGTTTTCATGTTGATCTCCTTAAGTGAAAAGAGTATTTCAAGATAAATATCGGCATTGGTAAGCGGAATGTTGAGACTCGCGTGAGCCCGGTATTTCCCTTGTAGTTTCGTGTATAGCCGATGGACTGCGGCACAAGCTAACGATGTTTCATTCCATTACTTGAAGGAGGATAAAAAGGATGCGCGCCAGCAGCTTTTTACTCGGGAGCATGGTCGGTGCGGCAGCAGCCATTTACTTTATGCGCGGCGGCAAATTCATGATGTCCACAACCATGACCAAGACGAGCGATTCCATCGGTCAAGCCATCGGAAACGGGTTTGCCGCGATGAACGCTATGGGCAAGAATGGGAAGATGCACCAATCACACAAAGAAGACGAGTCGACGATGCATGGAAAAAGCCATAACCAAGGTATGGATAAAATCAACGAGCTGATAAACGATGATCCGTCCGTCAAGCATCAGGTGCAGGAGATCCTTAAAGAAAATTCGGCAGGCACCGCGGCTAGCCAATCCTTCCAGTAAATCTTAAAGCAAATGCCACAATTCCAATCAAGGAATTGTGGCATTTGCATCTTTGCCTTTCATTTCCCAAAAAACTGCCCTACATGGTATAATAGTCACAGGGCTAAGTGGATTTGGACGAGAAAATGCTCACCATTCTCCACGGCATTCATAATCTGTTAGCATATAGCATAGCGGCAGGCAAATTTGGGCAAAGGCAAAGGGGGAGATCCTGAATGAAAATTGAACGTTTGAGTGTCGATAAAATTAGGATTTTCCTTACATTTGACGACCTGACCGAGCGGGGTATCCAGAAAGAAGACATGTGGCGCGAGATTCCAAAAGTCCATGAACTTTTCAGTGAAATGATGGAACAAGCATATTCGGAACTGGGTTTCGACGCTTCAGGGCCGCTGGCAGTAGAAGTGTTTGCCCTACCCGCCCAAGGGATGGTAGTGATCGTAACGCGCGGCAAAATGCAAACCGCTCGCGATGAGGACCGTTTTGAGGAAGATGAGGATGTATACGAAATGGAAGTGACGCTTGAACAAAGCGAGCTCGTTTCGTATGCATTTCGGGATTTTGAAGATTTGCTGCGAATGGCAAAGGTTCTGAATCTTCTTCCCGAAGGCGGCGGCACACTCTTTTCTTATAAAGAACACTGGATTCTCCAATTTGATTCGCTGGAATACGACGAGAACGATTCACGCTACCAAGCGATTATCGCCGTCTTATCGGAATATGGCGAAGCGACATCTGTCACTACAGCCGTTTTGCAGGAATACGGAAAAACAATCATTGCTGAAAATGCTGTAAAAACTTTATGCGAGCACTTTTCATGAATAGGAATGCGACCCTTTTTAAACGACGCCCTGCCGATAACCATTCGGTGAGGGCTTTTATTTTTTATAACAAGAAGAACCGAAACGGTGCCATAGGGGACTTTTTAGCGGAAAAGACCGCGTTAGAAGCCCAAGAAACAGTGGAAATCGAGATAATTCCGAAAAAACGGGAAATATTGCATGCCAAGAAGGATGACGGCACTAGCCTGAAACCAGTATAATAGGGAATATCCTTTAACGAAAGTTGGATTCGATCATGATCTCGCTGATCGCTGCTGCGCTTGCACCAGGCATAGCGCTGATGGCGTATTTTTATTTGAAGGACCGATACGAGACGGAGCCTGTGCATATGGTCGTCCGCCTCTTTATATGCGGGGCGCTTGTTGTTTACCCGCTGATGGTGCTGCAGCGTATGCTGGTGCTTTCTTTTGGGGAAAACAGTTTGCTCTTCAGCTTTGGTTACTCGGCAGGGCTAGAAGAAGCGGTCAAGTGG
>NZ_CBQR020000107.1 GCF_000455485.1 Gorillibacterium massiliense | reverse complement strand
CTCGGCAGGGCTAGAAGAAGCGGTCAAATGGATGATCCTGTACCTGTTCATTTTCAAGCATGTGGAGTTTGACGAGCCTTACGATGGCATTGTTTATTCCGTTGCGGTTTCTCTCGGGTTTGCGTCTATGGAGAACGTCGTTTATGCGATTTATTCTTATTCGAGCTTCGGACAATTGATCGGGCGGGCGCTTTTGCCGGTGTCCGGGCATGCCCTCTTCGGTGTGGTGATGGGGTATTATCTCGGCTTAGCCAAATTCAAGCCCCGTTACAAACGGATGTACATGGCGGTTTCGATTCTTATGCCTGTACTGTATCACGGGATATTCGATTACATTTTAACGAATTTTACCGATACCTGGCTCTGGTTTATGATTCCGCTGATGGGCTATCTGTGGATTCGTTCCTTGTGGAAAGTGAAGAAAGCCAACGCCCGCTCTCCGCTGCGGCCTGTTGGGGAGGAAGAGGTTAAAATTTCCGTTTAACGGGCATACTGGATGGAAAACGGTGCACGGAGGGTTTACATCCATTGAGTCGGGTAAAAGTGAGAATACGCTGCAAAAAATGCGGGGAATTATTTGTTCTGAAGGGCAACCGCAGCAAAGGAAGGATTGAAACGGGCTTCCGCCGCTGCCTTTGCGACAACGATCGGGACCTTGACATCGAGGAACTATAGCGACAACCGAAACGAAAAGATCTGCAGCCTTTCTGCAGGTCTTTTTTTTATAAGAATTTATAAGTTTGGCACCATAAAAAGCCTTATTCCGCTACAGGAAACGCCTCTCGTCCTGGTATCGGGGTCCTCGCAAAGTACCTAATTAAGCATCGTCAGGGTTGGCTTCACTTTGTGGGGTACGGTGTCGACGAAGCCGTTTATCTTTGGTTGGGAAACCTTGAATAAATCGGAACGGGAGTACAGAACCTAGAGAAAAAGAGGGAGGCGATTCGTCCCCATGTACAAAAGAATAAGCGCCGTTTTGTTTCCCGTATTTCTTGTGGGTTTCATCGGGCTTGGCATCTGGGGTTATCAGGAAAACCGTGAGAAGAACACCATTTTGATTAAGGCGGAAAACCAGTATCAGCGGTCATTTCATGACTTGAGTTTCCACTTGGACCAAATTCAAAAACAGCTTGGCAATATTACCGCGGTAAATCCGACATCCCAGGATTATTATCGCAAGCAGATGATCAATATTTGGCGGGTAACCAATCAAGCGAGAAATGATGTTACCCTGCTTCCTCTTGCCATGCTTCCTCTGGACAAAACCCAGAAGCTCCTGCACAATCTCGCTTCCTTCAGCTATCAGGTATCGGTTCGGGATTTATCCAACAAGCCCATGTCCGATTCGGAAAAGGCCACGCTGGCCACTCTCTACAAGCAATCCAAAGAGATGGACGGAGAGATTTCAAAGGTGCAAAGCTCTATCCTTTCCAAAAACCTGCGCTGGATGGATGTAGAATCGGCTTTAGCCTCCCAGAAAGAAAAGACGGATAACGTCATCATCGATGGCTTCAAAGCGATGAATAAGATGGTGGAAGGTTACGAGGAGGTGGATTGGGGTGCATCCATCATGTCCGAGCAGAAAAGACGGGACTTGTCCAAGCTGCCGGGAAATTGGGTGACAGCCGAAGAAATCCACAGGAAAGCGGCAGAATTTCTCGACGTGCCGGGCGGCGGGCAAATGGATGTCAAGGAGCACGGCAAGGGAACCGAATACAACACGTATACCGTGAATACGGTGAACCCTGAAACCAATCAGCCGATCATGCTGTATTACTCCAAAAAAGGCGGTCATCTGCTGCAGTATTACAGTCCGCGTACGGTGACGAACCCGGTGCTGGATTTGCAGGGGGCGGAGGAAGCCGGTCAGGATTTCCTTGCCAAGCATCATTTTACGGATATGGTGCCGGTCAACTATTCAAAATACAGCGGTACGGCCGCCATCACTTATGCCCATAAAACCGGGGGAGTCATCCTTTATCCGGAATCGGTCATGCTGAACATCGCACTGGATAATGGCGAAGTGACGGATATCAAATCCGCGGATTACCATTTCGGGCATAAGGACAGGAAATTGGCCAAACCGAAGCTGACCATGGCTCAAGCCAAAAAAGAATTGAGCCCATCGTTCAAAGTGAGCAGTTCAAACGAAGCGCTCATCGAAAATGAAACCTTTCAAGAGATCCTCTGTTACCAGTTCACGGGGAAAATGAATGGCGAGATGTACAAAATCTTCATTAACGCGGACAACGCCTACGAAGAGCAAGTGGAAAATATGCAAGAGCAAACCTAACAAACTTTTTAACGGGAGGCTTAGATAGCCTCTCGTTTTTAATGTCCACCCCATGCTATAATCAGGTTTGAAAAGCCGATGAGGAGGACAATCCGTGCTGCCCAGCGTGAATCAGGCATTATATCTTCAAATCAATACCATCGATGAAGAAGAAGCCAAACAGGAATATAAAGCCCGGATCGCTGATGATCTTGGCGATCGGTTAGCCCTAGAAATTCCAATGAACGAACAGACAGGCCGGTTGAAGCGCTTTTATGTGGGGGACGAGCTTTCCACGTATTTCGTATCGGATGGCGGCTTCAAAAACTTTTTTACCACTACGGTTATGGGATATCGGGAAGACGGAATCCGCCAGGTCATTGTCCGCAAGCCTCGGGAAGAGGAAATCGGCCGGGTTCAGCGGCGCAATTTTTTGCGGATGCCAGCCGAGCTTGAAGTTTCTCTAACAACGGATCTTAAGCAAAAAGTGCTGGGCGTAACGGAGGACGTGGGCGGCGGGGGCATCTCTTTTACCTGCGAGAAGAACATTTCGCTCGATAAAGGACGGAAAACGGAAGGGTGGCTCTTGCTGCCGCCTAGAAACGGTAAGCCCGATCATGTCTTTTTCAAAGGGATGGTTGTCCGGGCTATCGATACGGAGTTTAGTAAAAGCGTGATCATGCGTTTTACGGAAATGGCGGACAAAGAAAGGCAAAAAATCATTCGGTTTTGCTTTGAACGGGAGCAGATTATCCGTAAAAGCTAAAGGGCAGGAGTGTTGTTTTTTCAGCACTTTTCCGCGCATGGTTTTGCATTCCCCGTTATGTTTTGGTATAATTTTTTGGGAACGCAGGCACCCGCCTGCTTTTTTCTTTCAGGACTGGAGGCACCGCATTGGTTAAGTTCAACATTGCTCTCGACGGACCGGCTGGAGCAGGGAAAAGCACCGTAGCAAGACTTGTTGCAAAAGAATTGGGTTTCGTTTATGTGGACACCGGGTCGATGTATCGAGCCGTCACCTGGAAAATCATTCAACTGGGTCTTCGTACGGACGATACGCCGGCTATTGTTACCGCAGCGCAAAACCTTAAACTGGAGCTAAAGCCCGGCGATAACGGGCAGCAGGTTTTTGTAGACGGTGTGGATGTTACGAGCTTGATCCGATCTGCCGAAATCAATGCGAATGTTTCGCAAGTGTCGCAAATTCCTGAAATTCGCCAACGGCTCACGGACATTCAAAAGAACTTGGCAACTGGCAAGGGAATTGTCATGGATGGCCGGGATATCGGCACGAAGGTGCTGCCCGACGCCGAAGTGAAAGTCTTTTTGACGGCTAGTGCCAGACGGCGCGCAGAACGGCGCTACAAAGAAGCTCCCGATTCGGCCATGACGCTGGATGAGCTGGAAGCCGATATCACTCGAAGGGACCGGATGGATGCGGAACGCGAGCTGTCCCCTCTACGTAAGGCCGAGGATGCTGTCCGATTGGACACGACTGAGCTGGCGCTTGATGAGGTGGTACAAGCTGTTCTCCAGCTATGCCGGACCAAAGTGAACGGGGGAAAATGAGATGCTTTATGTAGCGATTCGCCAACTGCTGCGTTTCTTGTTTGCCGTTTTGTATCGTTGGGAAGTTTCGGGAAAGCACAATGTACCTGCCTCAGGACCGGTTATTTTATGCGGTAACCACATCAATAATATCGATCCGCTGATTTTGGCCTCTCCGCTGGACCGCAAAGTTCAGTTCATGGCCAAGGAAGAGCTATTCCGGGTGCCGGTGTTGGGTCCCTTGATCCACACATTAGGCGCTTATCCCGTTAAACGGGGCGGAGTCAGCAAGGAATCGATAAGGCATTCTATTCGACTGCTGGAAGAAGGCCATGTGATGGGGATCTTTCCCGAAGGGTCTCGCAAAAATGCCGGCGGCATGGGAAAAAAAGGTGCGGCAATGCTTGCCTTGAAGTCAAACGCCACGGTTATTCCCGTAGCGATCGTGGGACGGTACACTCCTTTCCGCAAAATGAAAGTGATTTACGGTTCTCCGGTGGATTTAAGCGAATTTGCCGGCGGCGGCTCCGAACAACTGGAAGCCGCGACGGAAAAAATCATGTCCGTCATCCGGAATATGGTTACAGAGAATAAAAAGCTGGGTAAAAATTGATTGCAGTGAATGGAAATGGTATCTTGGAATTATACTACACTATAAATCATTGCGATTTTAACTGGATTATGAATTGAAGTGTTGGGTCGCCAAATGTTAGGAGGTTATCGGTATGACGGAGGAAAACAAAGTACAAGGAAATTCGACGCCTGAAACAGGGGTTAACCCGGACAACGCACCGGAAGCAGCGGTAGAGGAGACAGCCGTTCCGGTAGAGCCATCTGCAGTGGAAGAAGCGAATGTGACAGCGGAAGAAACGTCGCCTGAGCAGGTGGATTACGGTTCCATCGATCTAAAGAAGGGATCGACCGTCCGTGGGAAAATCGTGAAAGTGGACAATGATCAGGCATTTGTCGATATCGGATATAAGTATGACGGTGTCATCCCGGTTCGCGAATTGTCCTCGTTGCAGCTCGACAACGCAGCTGAAGCGGTGCAAGTAGGACAGGAAGTTGAGCTGAAAGTCGTGTCGTTCAATGACGAGAAGGAAAAACTCGTTCTCTCCAAACGCGCGATCGATAGCGAACTGGCCTGGGAAGACCTGCAAAAGAAGCTGGATAACAAGGAAATCATCGAGGCTAAGGTTGCGGATGTTGTCAAAGGCGGTCTTGTCGTTGACGTAGGTCTGCGCGGCTTTATCCCCGCTTCCATGGTAGAACGTCATTTCGTTGAGGACTTCAGTGATTACAAAGGACGCGTTCTGCGCCTGCACGTGAAAGAACTCGACCGTGAAAAAAATAAAGTCATCCTGTCCCAAAAGGACGTGCTGGATGCGGAATATGAGCAAAACAAACTGGCCATCATGGAAAAACTTGTTCCCGGTCAAACCATCGAAGGAACTGTTCAACGCCTGACTCCTTTCGGCGTTTTCGTTGATATCGGCGGCGTGGATGGACTGGTACACATTTCCGAAATGGCTTGGAACCATGTGGAACATCCTTCCGAAGTCGTGAAGGAAGGCGACAAGGTATCCGTGAAGGTGCTTAAGGTCGATCCGGCTAACGAGCGCATCAGCTTGAGCTTGAAAGCCGCTCAACCAGGCCCATGGGATCGGGTAAAGAGCGAGCTGGAAATCGGCTCGATCGTGACCGGTACCGTCAAGCGGCTTGCCTCCTTCGGAGCCTTTGTTGAAGTGCTTCCCGGCGTCGAAGGTCTTGTGCACATTTCGCAAATCTCTCACCGTCACATCGGCACTCCTCATGAAGTGCTGAAGGAAGGTGAAGATGTACAAGTGAAGATTCTCGACATCAACCCCGATGAGAAACGCGTAAGCCTGAGCATCAAGGAAACGGAAGAAGCTCCCGCTCAAGCGCCTCGTCCGGAGCGTCCTCGCAAGCAGCAACAAGAAACGATCAGTGAAGAATACCGCAATGAAGGGTTGAACTTGACCCTGGGTGAGCGGTTCGGCGACAAGCTAAGCAAATTCAAATGATACCGGGGGAACGATATGCGCGAGTCGCGTAAAATGGATCATATCCACCATGCCCTCCGGCTTGGTCCGTCAGGCGGAAACGGCTTAAGCGATATCCAGCTTGTGCCGGATAGTCTCCCGGAAACGAACGCATACGCCATATCCCTGGAAACGCAAATCGGCGAACTCATCTTGAGTTCGCCGATTGTCATTAATGCGATGACAGGAGGGGCGTTAGCGGTCTCGCCGATTAACCAGTCGCTGGCGGAAGCTGCGGCTGAATGTGGAGTTGCGATGGCGGTAGGTTCACAAATGGCGGCACTGAAGGACCCAATCTTAACGGAAAGTTACAGCATTGTCCGCAGAATCAACCCCCACGGAATCGTCATCGCCAATTTAGGCGCGGAAGCGACGGTGGAGCAGGCGAGGGCTGCGGTTGATATGCTGGAGGCGAATGCCTTGCAGATCCATCTCAATGTGATGCAGGAGCTGGTGATGCCCGAGGGTGACCGGGATTTTCGCGGCGCTGGAGAACGGATCGAACGCATCATCCAGTCTGTCGGGGTGCCGGTCATTATCAAGGAAGTCGGGTTTGGGCTATCGGCCGCGACTGCGCTTAAGCTTAAAAAGCGCGGGGCAGCCATCCTCGATGTCGGCGGTAGAGGCGGAACCAATTTTGCCGCCATCGAGAATGAGCGGCGTGACCAGTCATTAGCTTGGACGAATGGCTGGGGACTATCCACAACCCAATCGCTTCTGGAGGTACTGCCTCATTTTTCTGCAGCGAGTGTTATCGCATCCGGTGGAATCACGGATAGCCTGGACGCTGTAAAAGCGCTAGCTCTGGGGGCAGGCGCTGTCGGAATTGCTGGCGCCGTTTTGCGTGCGTGCAATAGCGGCGGCGCAGCCGGAGCAGCAGCTTTCATCGGCGAGATGGAGGAAGGCATCCGCATCGCCATGGCTGCACTTGGTGCCAGATCTCTAGCAGAGCTGAGAGAAAAACCGCTCGTGGTCAGCGGAACGACTCTGGAGTGGTGCCGGGAACGGGGAATCGAAACGAAGGGTTACGCCCGTCGCGGCGGCCAAGATTAGCTTTTTCCTGTTTGGAATGAAACGACAGCATTCTCCGCATACTGAATGGGTATGAGAGGCGGGGATGCTCCAATGAACTCAGGATATTTGGGCTATCTGATCATGGCCGTATGCCTGATCCTGTTGATGACCGGCTGGAAGGACGTATTTCTAAGGGGGATAAAGGGGAAATCTCTCCTCCTTTTTTTTGTATTCTGGATCGCTTTCTCTTTTGCTGATTTTCCTTTTGCCACGATGAAAATTAACGGTGTTGTCATTGTGCTTATTCTGGTCACCATCGGCTCCTTTGTGATGATGGACTCAGGCGAGATGCGTTACCGTGCAGCTGCCGCCGGGCTGATGTTGGGGCTTGTCGATTATTTGCTGACCCAACTGGTGGATCGGATACCCATCTCATTTCTTACGACACCGGATCTCGATCTAGCTCTCCTATACTCTGTGCTTATTTCATTACGATTTCGGCCGCCGATTCTGCAAGTATCCGTTCTTACCATCGGACTGTTGTTCGGTGATTTGCTGAATGGGATCGCCGTATTGCCCGAAATCCGCACTTGGGGCGGTCCGGCCTTCTGGGATCGCTGGTGGGTTTCCGTCAGTGTTGCTCGCGTTCTTTCGGCGTTTGTGAGCATTTTGTGGGCTTTCAGCAGGCTGAAAGGCTCACGTCTGGCGGCAGCCGTAAAAGGGAGGAAGAGCAGATGACCGATAAGTATACGCTTGCGATCCTTTTAGGTGTCATCCTCGGGACGATGGCGAGGTTTTTGATGATGCGCACGGATTACCGTCAGTATCCTACCTATCCTCATGGACAAATTATTCATGTAGCTCTTGGCATCATCGCCGCGGCATTGGGGGCGGTGGCGGTGCCGGCCATCCTGGAGAAACAATATACGGCAGTCACGTTTCTTACTTTGGCAGCGCAGCAGTTCAGGGATGTCCGAAACATGGAGCGGGAGATGCTGACCACTCTCGATCAGGAAGAGATGGTGCCCAGGGGCGGGGCTTATGTGGAAGGGATCGCCATGGTTTTTGAAGGCCGCAACTATCTCGTGATACTGACGGCGTTCGCCGCTTCTCTTTGTACCGTGCTGCTATCCTGGTATGTGGGAGTAGCCGCAGGCGTGCTCTGTTTCGGCCTCAACAAGATTTTGAAGTCTGGAAAATCATTGGGCAGCATCGTGAATGTGGAAAAAACAGACATTGTCATCAAGGGACCGGGAGTTTATGTCGGCGATATCTATATCCGCAATATTGGACTATCGGAAGCGAGAAAATCGATCTTAGAGTACGGAATGGGTTTTACGCTAAAGCCCAAAGGGCGCACTAGCCGACTTTCTTTAGCAAATCCCGGCCAACGCCAGGCGATTTTGCACAACCTCTCTTCGATTTTAGGGGCGTATCTGGACACGGGCGAGCCTTCGCTTATTCCGATGGCCAAGCTGGACATGCGGGACGGACGTCTCGGGTTGCTCTTCTTGTCGGTGGATCAAGACATCGAACGGGCAGAGCAAGTTATCCGCAGCGTTCCGCTTATTGAAAATTCTGTGAGGCGGCCGTCGAAGAAACGGAGGAGGAAGGGAGCATGAACGATAACAGCAGAATTGTCGCTGTGGTGGCCATGGACCACAATGAAGTGGGAGGGGGAGCGCCGATGTTTTTTGTGGCTAACTCAGATGAACTGCAACAGGTTGCCAATACACTGGAAAAGATCATGGACGCTTCCGTTGCGGAGATTACGCCAACAGTTATGATCCTCGTCAAGCACTGAAATTTGTGCAATATAGCCAATAGCGTACATTTTTGCTATGATTGAGGTTGGGCTCATCACAGAAAGAAATACATAACCGGGTAAATGAAGTGCCCGGACTTACAAGACAGGAGTGAACCGTATGGCAAAACCCGTCATCGCAATCGTCGGACGGCCGAATGTTGGAAAATCCACCATTTTCAATCGGATGGTTGGCGATCGTCTGGCTATTGTAGAGGACCGTCCCGGTATTACACGGGACCGCTTGTACGGAACAGGAGAATGGCTGAACCGTTCCTTCAGCGTAATCGATACCGGCGGTATCGAGATTGAAGGAGAAGACGAAATCATGCGCTCAGTCCGCGTGCAGGCGGAACTGGCGATTGAAGAAGCGGATGTCATTATATTTATGACCGATGGAAAAGCGGGGCTTACCCCCACTGACGAAGAGATCGGACAACTCTTGTACCGTTCCGGCAAGCCGATCGTGCTTGCCGTTAATAAAGTGGATAATATCAAAATGCAGGAGAATACTTACGAGTTTTATAACCTCGGATTTGGCGAGCCTATCGGCATTTCCGGTGCCCACGGCATCGGCATCGGCGATTTGCTGGAAGCCTGCGCTAATCATTTTCCCGATGAAGAAGATGATGAATATGGCGAGGATGTCATCAAGGTTGCTCTCATCGGTCGACCTAATGTGGGCAAATCCTCTCTTATCAATGCGATTTTGGGCGAGGAGCGGGTGATCGTCAGTCCCGTTGCCGGAACGACTCGGGATGCTATCGATACCCCGTTCGAACGAGATGGCCAGAAGTATGTACTCATTGACACCGCCGGCATGCGCAAGCGCGGAAAAGTCTATGAGAACGTTGAAAAATACAGCGTAATGCGTGCGATGAAAGCGATCGAACGGGCAGATGTAGTGCTCGTTGTGATCAACGGCGAAGAAGGGATCATCGAACAGGATAAACACATTGCCGGATATGCCCATGAAGCGGGCAAAGCCAGCATTTTTGTCGTGAACAAATGGGATATTGTCGAGAAAGACGACAAAACGATGAACCGCTTTACCCAAACGATCCGGGATCATTTCCTCTTCATGACTTATGCGCCTGTGGTGTTTGTGTCGGCGAAGACGAAACAGCGGCTGCACAAGCTCCTTCCTGTCGTAGCAGAAGTGGCAGAGAATCATTCGTTGCGCATTAAAACACCGATGCTGAACGAAGTGGTCGCCGACGCCGTGGCCGTAACACCTCCGCCTACGGATAAGGGCAAGCGCCTTAGGGTGAATTATGTTACCCAGGTGGCGGTCAAGCCGCCTACCTTTGTCATTTTTGTAAATGAGCCGGAGATGATGCACTTCTCTTACTTGCGCTACCTAGAAAACAAGCTCCGTGCCTCATTCCACTTTGAAGGAACGCCGCTCCGGCTGATCACACGAAAAAAAGCGGCAGACGAATAGGAGGAGTCGTATTTTGCAAGTTTTGGCTATCATCATATCCTATCTTCTTGGCTCGATCAGCTTCAGTCTGTTTGCAGGCAAGCTGCTGAAGGGAATTGATATTCGCCAGCACGGAAGCGGCAATGCGGGGGCGACCAACACCTTGCGGATTTTGGGCACCGGACCTGCCATCGCCGTTCTTGCGCTTGATGTGCTGAAGGGCATTGCCGCCGTTTGGATCGGCTGGTGGCTCGGAGGAGATCAAGTATGGACTCCACTCTTGTGCGGCATTATGGTCATCATCGGCCATAATTGGCCGATCTACTTTCGGTTCAAAGGAGGCAAAGGCATCGCCACGACCATCGGCGTTCTGGCCACCCTCTGCTTCTGGCCGGCGTTGATTGCCGGGATTTTTGCGATTTTAGCCATAGCTATCACCCGTTATGTCTCCTTGGGATCGCTTATTTTCACCGCCCTTACACCAGTCTTTCTTCTTTTGAGCGGTACGGGGCCGGAGCTGTTTTGGACGAGTCTGCTGATCGCTGCTTTTGCCTTTTACCGGCACCGTACCAATATTGTTAAGCTGGTTCGCAAGAAAGAGAGCAAGCTTGGCAAGAAAGGCATCTAAAGCCCACGGGATGGAGGAAAACGCGAAATGCATCAGAAGAAAACGGCGCTGCTCGTAGCAGGCAGTTGGGGAACGGCAATCGCTACCGTTTTGGCGGACAACGGCCACGATGTGGTCATTTGGACGCGTAGACAGGATCAGGCTGATGAAATCAACATCAACCATACCAATGCCAAATATTTACCGGATGTACGGCTTTCCGAGCGTATTCGCGCCACATCTTCCATGGAGGAGGCAGTAACCGGGGCGGATGCCGTCGTGCTTGCCGCCACTTCCTCTAGCATGCGGGAGGTTGCCGCGTTAGTGAAGCCTTACTTGGATGAGCGGACGCTGATTATTCATGCGACAAAAGGCTTTGAAGCGGAAACTTTGAAGCAAATGACCGAGGTAATCGCCGAGGAAATTCCTCAGACGGACCGGAAACGGATCGTCGTTCTCTCCGGCCCAAGTCACGCCGAGGAAGTCGTTCTACGCTGTCCGACTACAACAGTTGTGGCTGCGGAGGATGTCAGCGCGGCGGAGGCGGCTCAGGATTTGCTGATGAATTCCTATTTCCGGGTGTATACCAATCCGGACGTAACCGGTGTAGAAGTCGGCGGAGCGCTGAAAAATATCATTGCACTCGGCGTCGGCATGTCCGACGGCCTTGGCTTCGGAGATAATGCGAAAGCCGCACTCATGACCCGGGGATTGACGGAAATCGTCCGCCTCGGCATCGCCATGGGAGCGAATCCGTTGACCTTTTCCGGTCTTGCCGGATTGGGCGATCTAATCGTTACCTGCACCAGTAAGCATAGCCGGAACTGGCGTGCCGGATATATGTTAGGACAAGGAGCGTCGCTAACAGACGTTTTGGATAAAATGCAGATGGTGGTGGAAGGCGTCAAGACCACATCCGCCGCCAGTAAGCTGGCGGAGACCTATAAGGTGCGCATGCCGATCACCAATGCACTTTACGGCGTCCTCTTTGCAGGGAAACGTCCGAAGGAAGCGGTAGAAGAACTGATGGGCCGCTTAAAGACCCACGAAATCGAGGAAGTCGCACAAAATGCGGCTTCGAATTGGCTGGGGTAACAATACCAGTTGGCGTGGTGGTTATGCGAATAAATAAAGACGGAGCCGAGTTGGTGAACTCGGTTCCGTCTTTTTTGATATCAGAAAGTATAAACTTCTTACTTCCATGCGATTTCTTTGTGGAGCTTGTCGATCCCGATCCATGCCCATATCAAGCCGAAGGGTACGGCAAGCCACGATCGCCAGTCCAGATCGCTTAAGAGCAGCAGGGAGATGGCGGCAAGCAGCAAAACAGTGCGGGTAGTTGGATAGAACACGCCTTTGACCAAGCAAACGATACTGTAAATCACCAGGAAAACAGCGAAGAGAATCCATCCAATTCCCGCCATAGGCTGGGGGTTGTGTCCGAACTCCTGAAGCAGTCTGCCTCCTCCGAAGAGCAGAAACCCGGCTAAAGCAAGAAGGAAAGCAGCCTTCCCGACAAACGGCAAATCGTGTGCTTGATGAAGATACACCGTTACTAAACCTGCCGTCATGAGGGCAATCGAAAAGAGAAGATATAAATGGGTATCCGCCACACCTTCCCGATAACCTCCCGGAGGAGCCGGATCCAGTAGGCTGACCGAAGTCCAGACCGCAATCCAGATCAAGCTGCCGAGGATCAGGGAAAACAAGCTTAATACCGCAGGCCATTTCATTTCGCGATGCTCCTTTCTATTGCGGCGCGGCTTATTCGGCGATGATCCCGCCGACGATACGATCTCCGGCATTGCCAGCCGGATCGGTTTTGTAGTCGTCTTCTGCCGCATGAATGATGATCGATCTGCCGTTAAGAGCGCCGGCAGCCGCGGCATCCCATAGCGAAGTGCCATTCAGCATGAAATCGGTACTAGTGGTTCCATCGGCCTCAACGACTAAATTGGGCAGGTCGCCCAAATGATGGCCTTGCGGATTATCGGATCCGTGTTTCTTGCCTTCCGGGTTGAAATGGCCGCCGGCTGTTTTTAAGTCCATCCATGAAAAAGCTTTTTCATGAAGGTGGAACCCGTGCTTGCCGGGTTTGAGTCCTGTTGCTTTCAATTGGATATGCACTCCACCGGTCATCGGAGTCAGCACGGCCCAGCCGGTTTTTTTGCCGGTTGTGTCGTACAAGGTTACATCCAGTGAAGAGAGAGCTGCGCTGACAGGCGTTTTTGCCGGTTGCAGGAGTTGCAAAACTTTCAATCCGATGATTGCGGCTTGGGCTCGGGTTGTTTTTCCCCGTGGCTGCAAAGTACCGTCCGGCATACCGTTCAAAATGTCCTGCCGTTTGGCGAACTCAACTGCCATCCGAGCCCATGTCGAGATACTGTTGGCATCTTTGAAAGCTTTCAGAGGCTCTTTATTGTCCACGACAGTGGACTGACACAGTTTATAGAGCACAACCGCCAATTCTTCGCGGGTTACGGGGTCGTTCGGGCGGAAGGTTCCTTCCGCATCTCCTTTGACAAGGCCGGCATTTGCCGCTTCCATGATCGCATTGTAATCCTTGCTGCTCTTCGACACGTCAGAGAATTTAGGGGTGCTGTTACCTGACGGGATGACGTATTTATCCGCATAACGAAGCAGTTGAACGAGAAGCCGTGCCGTTTCGGCCCGGGTAATCGGCCGTTCCGGCTCAAACAGACTTGGAGAGACGCCATCCATCAGTTGTCTGCCTGCGGCTATTTCGATGGAAGTTTGCGCCCAATGACCTTTGATGTCTTGGAAGGTAAGCTCCGATAGCAGGATGCTGTAGCTACCCGAACCTGAAATAGGCGCCGTTATCTCCTTGTTGTCTTTGGACAGGCTTCCGCCGATATAGCTCCATGTTTTGTCATTATTTTGTTTGAAAATGCCAAGCTTCTGCGGGTCGAGGCCTTTCAGAGCTGACTCAGGAATGGCGAGAGTCAGATACGCCTTTTTATTAAATGATTTCTCGGAAGAAAGGGTAAACCCGTTGGAAACCGCACGGTAACCGGCTTGCGGCAAAATAGAGCTCGCTTCGCTTTTTCGAACCGTTACCGGCGTATCCTGATTAACGGTAAGCGCATCTGCATCGAGTCGAATCGCTTGTTTGAAACCGCTGTGGCTGCTTGCTTCCTTCGTCAGATAGAATACCGTTTCGTTCGTGTCGGGGGCAGGCGCAACTGAAGGTTTGGGAGTAGCAATCGGTCCTCCTCCTCCGCCACTTACAGGGCCAGGCGTTGGCGATGTTGACGGCGAAGGGGAGGGGCTGCTGCTGGAAACGGTAATTTGTATGGTGGTTTCCGGTGAAAGGTTACCGCTGGTATCGACGGCCACTACCTTTATCGTGTAGGTTCCGGGCTCAAGCCCTTTCAAGATTTGCTGGCTGGTTGTTTTTTCGATTGTGACCGGCAAATCATACCCGTCTTGTCCGGGTCTCTTCACATAAAGCAGGATATGATCGAAATCCTCATCGCTGGGTGAGGTCCAGCTAACGGTCACATTGCTGCCGGCGGCTTCTGCATGTAAATTTCCGATAGGAGCGGGTGGAGTGGTATCGACTGGCGGCTTATTTGCTTCGAAAGCCGGAGCGACGAATACTCCTTGAGAGAAAATCCCTACGTCTGTCCGCTCTCGCGTATCTTCGGACAGGTAGGCGACTTTACTGCCGTCTGAGCTCATGGACCAGGATTCCACATAGCTGCCGGGATTGCCGATACGCATATTTTTCGATAAATCATTCAGATCGAATGCCATAATCCCGAAGGTGATGAACTTTGCATCCGGGGTAAATTGCTCGTATTGAACAAAGACATAATGGCCAACGATGCTTGGAGCATTGTAGAGGATGGATGCTGTATCCCGAGCAATCTCCGTTTTCTCGCCGTTTGCGGTATTCACGGCAACGATGGAGTAAATGGGGGTAGAATCAACCATTCCTGTGAACTTACGTACGACAACGCGGCTGCCGTCGCTGTTCAACTCCGGTTGGAAGGCTCCATCAACGAGGGTACGGGACTCTCCTGTCGAAATCTCGTAAAGCTTAACCGAGCTTTTGCTGATATCCGTAGGCTCAGGCCCACTATAGATGGAATAGACGATCCATCTACCGTCTTTTGATAAAGAGCAGGTGTCAAGGGTTTCACCCGGATCGGCAGGCAAGGCAATTCTCTTCTGTAAATGACTGTCCAGCGCGTCATACAAAATAACGTCTGTTGGAGATCCCTTTTTTTTGCGGCGTGTATAGCAGTCTGTTTCCATCTGAGCTCATATGAACATATAAAGCAGGCGGCTCGCTGTTCGTCACATCAGTGAAGGTCGAGTCCTGATAAAGGTGGACGTGCTGCGATCCATCTGTCGCATAGGTGGTATAAACAAGCTTCTGGCCATTATAGGAAACATCCATATCCATCACTTCGGCGGTGCCATTAGGGTCCTGTATGGAACCGACGGCATCCGTTAAGAGATTATGGAACTTGGTCACCGATTCATGGTTGATGCGGTAAAATACCATCTTGCCGTCGCCGCTAATCTTCGCCATGCTGATCTCAGGTGCCGTTTGAATCCGTTTCGTAAGCGGGTTATCGGTCCCGGCGTAAATATCCAGCGGGGAACTGGAAACGTTGCCGGCAGCGTCTTGCGCGAAAATCCGGTAATGCCACAACCCGGGTCGATCAATCGTGTTGTCTACGTAAGTCATTTCGGGGGTATCACCGAGCCGATCGTTTTCACGGTAGACCGCATACGTGACCGGAGCAGTTTCCTGTAGACTCGTTTTGGTTAGAGTCGGGTTTGGATCGTTTTGGCTCCACTTTAATTTGATGGTATGTGCGTCAGGGGACGACCATGGGTCTTGCACCATGTACGGTTTATGCGGGATGACGGTGTCGATCGTGATCCAAATTGTATTGGAATAGCTGCCGTAGATTTCGCTTCCGGCGGAGTCTACAACACGCGATGTAATGGCATATGTGCCATCGTACAACGGATCCGGCGCGGTAGCTTCGAAGGCTAAGCCGGAAAGTTCGTTCTTATGCAGCGAAACCGTGACAAGAGGGTTCTTAAGATCTGCCGGATCGTAAAACTCGACGTCGACTCGGCTCGTTTCGTTGATTTCCGCTGGGATGGTACCGGTCACTTTCAGCCTATCGCTATTCTGATATTCATGCGCCGGCTCATTCATGATGGGGGTCGGCAGCGTGGTTGACTTATCTTCGGCCCGCACTGGACCGGTCTGGATGATAGACGATACGATAAGGGCGACTAACATGGACGCTGCGGCTGAGCGCAGCTTTCTTTTAACATTTTCCGATATTTTCATGTGATCACTCCGTCATTTCAAAATTCTGGTCAGTGCCGTTTTCTTTAAAAGTGTTGCCTAATCCCACCCGGTAGTCGGTAACTCCGACTTTGTAGAGAGGCATATATAGGCCGTATTCTTCGTTATTACGGAAGGTCGAATTTTTAATCACCGGTCCCAGATCGTTATACAAATAGGCACCTTTTTTTGCATATTCCACAACTGCGTACTCCAATTGGATCGTCTTCGAAGCGGAGTTGCTTGAGAAGGTGATGCCTTGCCAACTGCCCGGTTGTTCCATAGAACTGGTGAACGTAATGGGTTTATCGGCAGTGCCGACAGCGTGGAGCCCGCCTTTATTCGTTTCTGCGATGTACAGACCGGTATCCGGTGCCCAGTTCGTTACGACTCCAGGTTCTATTGTCAGCACTGGATTCGCTGCACCATCCACATCTATGGAAATATCCATATCGTAAGGGATGCCTAAATTGCGCCAGGTCGTGTTCGACTTCATCTCGGCATAGGAGCTAATATTCGTGATGCGGATGGCATCGAGGGCGTTGCCTGTATACTTTCCTTTCGGCAGTTGATGACTGCTCACGATATCGGCGATAACAGGGAAACCACCGCCGTTCAAGGATGAATGAGTACCGGTTACGATGATTCCGGGACTTTCCGAAGCAAGGCGACCGAAGCCTGCCAGCTGGATTCCGGAAAACAGGTTGTTCTTCAGTTGGGTATCGGCAAGGTTCACTTCAAGGGGCTGTCCGTAGGATTGGATATTGACAGCACCTTTGTCTCCTTCGCCGGCATATTCGATATTGGCATGGCTGATTGCCGCTTTATTCCTCAGAGTGGACTCGCCGAAACGGATCCCTTTCCAAAATCCCGGTTCAGGACTCGCGCTATCCGCTGTCAACTCCACCGGTTTATCGGCAGTGCCGTTTATGACCAGTCCTCCCGGGTCAACTTCTCCAACGAAGAGGGAAGCGCCATTCATGAAGCGGACGACAGCGCCGGCTTCTATCGTAAGGACGGGACTTTCCAGCCCCGAGATATCGAAGTCACCTTCAACAAAGTGGGGACTCTCGCAAGCTTTCCAAGTCTCGCCGGCGGAATTGATTTTACCGGAGTGCACAACGCCTGATTTACATTCTGCCGGCTTTGTATTGACGAGAGCCATCTTATTCGGTGCATCGTAGGAAACCTCACCTCCCAATGCTTCCGATACAAAGCGAAGAGGCACGAAGGTTCGCTCTTTAATGAGCATCGGCGGCACATCCAGGGTCACGCTTTTGTTGTTGATCGTGGCTGTCGCTTTTCCGATGACCAACTTTATCGTGGTTTGACCCTTCACAGCAGTTACCATTTGGGCTTCCGCATTCCATTTGATCTCGGCGCCAAGCCGTTCGAAAATGGCCCGAAGTGGAACCATTGTCCGTCCCTTGACGCTGTATGCTTCCGCATTGAGCAGTACCCCGTCTATCTTGACCTTGACCGGCTCATACTGCGGATCTTTGGCGGCGGCTGAAGCCGTCAAATTAAGCAGTAGAGATATGACGAGAACCAAACACAGTGTTGCGATTTTCTTCATTGCTACAAATCCTCCTTTTTTTCTCCAACCATAACGCTGGAAGGTTTTTCCTCCCGAGCACCATTGATTGTAGCAAAGGAAGACATTTCCGAAGTCTAACGATAGATATATATAGAGTTATATCTTTAGCAATTATTAGATTGGCATTAGTATAATAAAAAGCCGGTTTGAAGCTTAATGCTTCACAACCGGCTCTTTATTTTAGATAGATGTTTAGATGTCATGGAATCAGCCGCAGCTGCCTTGCCCGCTGGATGGCTTGCACTCGGCCGCTGGCCTGCAGCTTGCTATAGACCCGATGGAGATGAAGCTTTACGGTTCCTTCCGACAAGACGAGCCGGCGGGCGGTTTCTTTGTTGGATAAGCCCAGGGCTGTAAGCTTTAATACTTCCGTTTCACGATTGGTTAATGTATACCCATACTCTTTAAAGATGGGTTCATCATCCTGGAGCTGCCTTTTCGGTTCCGCCGTCAGCTTCGGTTCCGCCTCCCCGGTCAAAATGTGATAGAAATGCCGAGCCGCCCATTTCCCGAGGAGCTCGGGCTGAAGCGACGGGCGGAGCGAGTCCGTCAGAAATCGGCTGAAGATGGGAGCGAGGATGCGGTTAAATTGTTGCAGCTCACAACTGAATGCATCCTTATTGTTCATTTCAAGAGCTTCATGCATAAGTTTTACGCAAGTATAAAGCTCCGTCATACGTTCAAGCAAAAGAGATTGCAGGAGCGAATCATTAAGCAGATTCGCTTCAAGCTCAATCACGGCAAATTCCTCCCCTAAGGTAACCCCTAATGCCACAGATTGTAGCATTTGCCTCCGGAGTTGGAATCTAACGAAGGGTATAAACCGGGTTATATCTTTGGCGAATTCTCCTTATCCCAAAGGGATGATCTGCAGCTTCTTGCCGATTTGGATCGCTTGTAATCGGCCGTTGGCCTGCAGCTTGCTATAAATCCGATGCGTATGCAGTTTGACGGTTCCTTCGGTAAGGACAAGCTCCTTAGCGATTTTTTTATTAGAATAGCCCAATGCGATCAGCTGTAGAATCTCCGTCTCTCGTGTCGTAAGGGTGTGTACAGTGTTGGCTCGACCAGGTTTGGCATACGCAGGGACCTGCTCCCAGACTGTTCGTTCGTCCGCTTGCGCGAAGGCCGCATGTAGTTGTCTGGCAAACGTAAGGGATGCGCCGGTCAGGAGCTCGGGAATCGAACGGTCGATCCGCGTTTTGATGTATACAGCTAGGACGGGAGCCAGCCAGCGAGCGTTATCGATGAACGTTCGAGAATAGCCCATCTGCTCGCCGATAGTCAAAGCCGTATGAAGCGACCGCATGCTTTCATAATCATTCCCGCAACGGAGGTGGAGATGGCTTTCCAGACAAAGAGAGTCCATAAGCGTGCATATTCGCCCAGTGGTTTTGGATGCGTGGCTCAATTGGACGGCGAGAGGAAGAGCTTCCTCATACTTCCCCAGATGCAGCAGCAGGCGGATTTGAGTCAATCGTTCAAAATCAGAGTAAGGGGCGGTGTTCGGTTTAACCCGTATAGTCCGGTTCTCCAACCAATCCTGCGCATAGTCGAAATCCTCTTGTTCCGCAAGAAAACGGGCAAGGCAGGCATTCAGCAACCCGTGCCAATGGGTACCTTGCAGCCCCTCTCGTTCCAGCCTTTCCATAACGCCCCGGACTCCGGCAACGGCGATTTCCGGTGTTCCTCGTGCTCGTCTGAGCTTCGCTTGAACGATGACGGCGGGGATCAGAGCACCCAGACAATTGTTTTGTACGGCGGCTGGAATGGCAATGGATAGATATTCGTCGGTTTTATCCAACTCGTTTTTCTCGTAATACAGTTCGCTTAAAGCCGTACGCTGGTAAGCGCTGTAGCGTGTTCCGTCGGCTTTATTCTTATCGATAAAGGAAGCATAGAGTTGATGAAAGGCCTCCGCTTGTTTCAGATTTCCTGAAAAACCATAAAAGCCGCTTATAAGCGGAGCCAAACCTTCGTTAATTTCCAAATAGCGGTGCATGAGCTCCGATTCGTCGAGAATGGTATCGGTCTCCCGGTTATTCAGAATCTGGATCAGGCGAATGGTTTCGTCAAAGTCTCCCATCAAAAAAGAGCAATAATGAACGAACATAAAAGCATCTTCCTGCATCCGGGTGTATTGATGTTCATCCGGGATTGTCTGCAGAGCATCATCAATCATTTTCTTATGGAAGGGAATGCGTTCTAATCTTTTGGAGAGAAGATCGCTCCAGGCGTGAATCAGGAGAAGGCCGGGACTTTTGATGTAATTCGATGGCAGAAGGTTCAGCCAACTGTCCACGAGGGTCAGTTCCTGGCGGTCGAATAGTTTGGGGGCGATAGCTTCGATCAAGCAGGCGGCCCTATCATAGTCGCTAGCCGACAAAGCGTGGTTGATGGCTTCCTCCAACAGCTGATGCTGTTCCAGCCAGATGCTGGCTTGCAGGTGCAAGCCAGCTGCCTCGATTTCGTTGTTTCGGGCTAGGCGGTTGCGTAAAAAATCGGCAAACAGGTGGTGGTACCGAAACCAGTATCCCTCACCGTCAAGGGGGATAACGAACAGGTTAGCTTGTTCGATATCATGGAGCAACGTTTCACTATTCTCCATTCCGGTGACGGCGGTGCAAAGTTCTACATTCATTCTTTCCAGAATGGAGGTTTGGAGCAGAAAGTTCCTTACCCCCACCGGTAAATGGTCGATGACCTCTTCCATCAAATAATCGACGACGTAGCGGTGTTTGCCGGAGAAATGGTTGATGGCGGAGGGTCCGTTCATTGCCGTAAGAGCAGCAAGCTGTACGCCGGCGATCCAGCCTTCTGTCTGGTCCGCTAGCCGGCCCAGTTCGGCAGCGGATAATCCGATGCCCATTTGGCTTATCCAGAAAGCCGCGATTTCCTCGTCCGTCAGCTTCAAGTCGGAGTCGGCGATCTCCTTCAGCTGACCTTTGGCGCGCAACATCGCGACGCGAAGCAGCGGTTTTTTGCGACTGATGATGCATAGATGGATATGGTTCGGACTCTGTTCGATGAGATATTCGATCGACTGATGAATTTCTTCCGAATGGATCGTATGATAATCATCCAAAACCAGCATCACATCCTGCTCCATCGGCGACAACGAATTAATCAGTAAAGTGACGTATTGGCTTCCGGAGATTTGCAAGAAGGAGTGAAGGAGAGAGCGTGCTTTTTTTTGGATTCCCGGAACAAGAGGCTCGCAGGCGGCGATAATGTAGCTCCAAAACCGGTGCAAGTCGTTTTCGCCTTTATCCAAGGATACCCAGACGCTGGAATAAGATCTTCGCCGAACCCAGTCGGCCACAACCGTCGTCTTGCCGAAACCGGGGGGAGCCGTTAACAAGGTAAGCTTGCCTTCAGCCGCCTTATCCAGCTTTGCCAGCAGCCCGGAACGTTGAATAAAGGCCGCCGGATTATGAGGGATATAGAGTTTTGTCGTAAGCAATTGCTCCTGGTTCATAAGGGAACCTCTCCAGTCTCCAATTTGGACAAAAAAGCGATTTCAAAAATAAGGATATATATCCTTATTTTATACACTGGTTCTATATCCTTCAATATGCAGTCGCCGCCCACAACAACGGAAACGCAAGATCATAAACTATTTCAGCCGATGCGGGGCGAAGGAGGTCATAGAATGCGTGAGAAAAACGATAAGGACGTATCAAAGGGCGTCTTCAAGCTGGTGAAAAACAAAACGGGAAAGTCGGTAACCGCAAAGGATATTCATAAAATCGCTCAAGGTGTTACGCCGGAGACGGTACAAAGCGAGGCGCAATTGCGGCAGCTGATCCAACAGGTTTCCAGTCTCGTAGGAGTTCCAGTGGCGGAAGATACGGTCAAGGAAATCGTTACCGCTGTCCAAAGCAGCAAGATGAACCTGGGCAGTCTGGAGACGCTTATGAAGTTTATCGGCGGCGGGAATAAGTGACGGAACACTGACTCTACCTAAAGAAGCTGTCTGGGCAGCCTATCGCTGCCTTCAGGCGGCTTCTTTCTTTGTATGCGTTTCACAAAGATGAGGGGGAATGGTATAATCGGGTTTAGATTTTCTAGGGGAGGGAAATCGAAACGTGAGCAGCATGGATAAAATGTGGGCTTCATTTACGGGCATGGGCTTGATGCTGTCGGCGGCGGCACTCGTGATCTTCGCCAGAAGCAAGCTGAAGGGACCTTTTCGCTTTCTCTTTGTTACGATTGCGTTTGTGCTTTTATTGATAAGTGTCGTTTTTATGCTGGCATCGATGAGCTAAGGAGAGTATACATACCATGATCAACCTGAAAGGTCGTAGCGTTTCCAAACAAGTTGCCTCGGAGCCGGGTAAGACTATTCTTGATATTGCCTTGAAAAACGATGTAGACTGGGGCTTTTCCTGTACGAGAGGGACATGCGCCCGTTGCCGTTGTCTCATTACGGAGGGGTTGGATCAGCTGGCCAAGCCGACGGATGAGGAATTCGACCGTCTCGAGCCGGAGGAGCTTGAAGAAGGCTTCCGCTTGGGCTGTCAAGCCATAGTGAAAAGCGAAGGGTCGATTACCGCAGTCAATAAAACCTATTTTTAGCCGCAGGCAGCGGTGTTAAGTGATAAGAAAGAAGGGAATCCCGTGCAGCCGGTGGTTCGATTTTTGACGGAAAATAAAAAAATAGCCATCCGCCCGGGATCGTCGCTTTTGGATGCGGGCAACCGGGCGGGGGTTTCCATCCGGACCCGCTGCGGCGGAAAAGCAGCTTGCCTGATGTGTAAGGTCAAGGTGGAGGATCAATCCTTCTTAACTAAGCCGGAGAAGAGCGAGCAACTGAAGCTAGGCGCTTTACTGGAAGAGGGCTGGCGGCTTGCTTGCCAGGCGAAAGTAACCGGAAACGGCGACGTCGAGGTTCTGGTGCCGGAGGACCCGCTGAAATCGGCGGTACGTGCTCTGCTGGCTAAACAGAAGGAGGAGGATCTGTGGTAAAACGCCGAATCCGTCACCTGCTCCTCATCTGTGCCGGAGTGCTTGTGCTGGGTGGTTGCATGGTTCGTCCGGAAACAAACAGTCAGTCAGGTATTCAACCGGGTGATTATGTGCCTGTCGTCCAGCAAGCGGTGGATGTCTATTTGGAGCGGGAACATAAACTGCCGGTGAAAGTGACGGATGCAGCGACTCCCCTCTATGAAAAGTATCCCGTCGATCTGCTCCTCCTGAAAGATTCCGGCGATTTGGCGAAAATACCGGCGGATGCTTTTGAAAACGGAGGCCATCTGCAATATGTCCTTTACTATCTGAATGGGAAGCCGGCGGTTAGGCTGCTGGATTTACGCGCCTTTCAAGCTGTTAAGCAAGCTCAGGATGATGTGGATGCCTATAAGTCTCGGCATGGGGGCCAATTACCTTTCGGGGAGATGCTCTCTTCGGGATTCTATCTCCTTGATTTTCACAAGTTGGGTGTCAAGGAGCCGCGGCTCATGAGCCCCTATAGCGGTGATAAGTGCTATTTGATCGTGAACGAAACGGGTACCGTAGGCGTCGATTATGCGGCGGATATCGGACAGATGATGGCGGATCACCCGGATCAATCGCCCCATGACGATAAAACGGACCTTCGCAGACTGCTGACGGATGAGGGCTTTTTTCTGCCGGTTCGTTCTTTTCCCTATTACTGGATAGATGATTTGGTCACATTACAAGATAATTGAAATCACCTAACGAACAGCGTTTCCCTATAACGGAACGCTGTTTTTATTTTTGTGGGGCATATTTGCGGATTTGGCGCATAAAAAAGATTGAATGCCATTTCCGTGAATCGCCTGCCGGAAAGCATCTTTTACGGAAGTGGCAGTCATAATCTATGAGCACGTACATATATTTTTACTAGTCCAAAGGAATGTACGAGTATGGCTGCTGTGGAGCTTAGGCGTACGGAGCCCTTAAGGCCCGCCGGTTCCCGCCTGCTTCGTTCAATCATTTTACAGGAGGAGATCTTCATTGGAGAAAGTCGATATCTTTAAGGACATTGCGGAACGGACCGGCGGGGATATCTATTTGGGAGTCGTGGGCGCGGTCCGTACCGGGAAATCCACGTTTATCAAGCGGTTCATGGAAGCCGGTGTCCTCCCCAACATCCGCAACGAATCCGACCGCATCCGCGCAACCGATGAGCTGCCCCAAAGCGCGGCAGGACGGACGATAATGACCACTGAGCCGAAATTCGTTCCGAACAACGCCGTGCAAATCACGGTGGCAGAAGGTTTGAATGTAAACGTGCGGCTGGTAGATTGCGTGGGCTATGCCGTAAGCGGAGCCAAGGGCTACGAAGACGAGAACGGTCCGCGGATGATCAATACGCCGTGGTTCGACGAGCCGATTCCCTTTGAGGAAGCGGCGGAAATCGGCACACGCAAGGTCATTCAGGAGCATTCAACGCTGGGCGTCGTCGTCACCACCGACGGAACGATTTCGGAAATTCCCCGCTCATCCTATGTGCAAGCGGAGGAAAGAGTCATTGCCGAACTGAAGGAAGTAGGCAAACCTTTTATTCTGGTGATCAACTCGGCTAAGCCGAACAGCGATTCCGCATTGGAGCTGCGCAGTGAACTGCAGGCCAAATATGACATACCTGTCATGACCTTGAGCGCGGCGACCATGGGCGAAGAAGAAGTGACTTCCGTGCTGAGGGAAGTTCTGTATGAATTCCCGGTCCATGAAGTGAATGTCAATTTGCCTAGCTGGGTTATGGTGTTGAAGGATAATCACTGGCTGCGCAGCAGCTTCGAGAATTCTGTCCGCGACACGGTGCAGGATATCCGCAGGCTGCGCGATGTGGACCGGGTGGTCAGCCATTTTGCGGAATACGATTTCATCGAACGGGCCGCTCTTGCCGGCATGAACATGGGGCAAGGAGTGGCGGAAATTGACTTGTATGCTCCGGATGAACTCTACGATAAAATCTTGATGGAAGTGATGGGTGTTGAAGTCCGCGGCAAGGATCATCTGCTGCAGCTGATGCAAGAGCTGACCCATGCGAAACGGGAATACGATCAGTTTGCCGAAGCGTTGGAAATGGTGAAAACGACCGGTTACGGCATCGCGCCTCCGACCCTCGCAGAAATGGCACTGGATGAGCCGGAGCTCATTCGTCAAGGCTCACGCTTCGGGGTAAGGCTGAAAGCGACAGCCCCTTCCATTCATATGATCCGTGTCGATGTGGAATCGGAATTCTCGCCGATTATCGGGACGGAGAAGCAAAGCGAAGAGTTGGTTCGCTATTTGATGCAAGACTTCGAGGAACACCCGCTGAAGATTTGGGATTCAGATATCTTCGGACGGTCGCTCCACTCCATCGTGCGGGAAGGCATTCAAGGTAAGCTAGCCATGATGCCGGACAACGCCCGCTACAAGCTGCAGGAAACGTTGGGCCGGATTATCAATGAAGGCTCCGGCGGACTCATTGCGATTATTCTTTAACGGTTTGATAAGTTTAGAAGAAAGAAACCTCGGCATCCGCCTGCTGGATAGGGCGGCTGTCGGGGTTTTCCTTTTTCCCGGCTTGCAAATCGGGAAGAGGTATATTACTATAAATTTGATGTTTTGAGCATATTCACGTATATTTTTCCTGGAAAGCGTAAACAAAGAGAAGTAGACGTATCTGACTTGCTCAAGGAGGTGAATGACATGAATAAATCCGAATTGATCGCTAAAGTGGCTGAATCTTCCGAATTGTCCAAGAAGGATGCGACGAAAGCGGTAGAAGCCGTATTCGAAGCGATTTCCGACGCTCTTCAAGGCGGAGACAAGGTGCAGTTAGTTGGCTTCGGTAATTTCGAAGTTCGTGAACGTTCTGCACGTAAGGGCCGCAATCCCCAAACCGGTGAGGAAATCGAGATTTCCGCAAGCAAGGTTCCATCTTTCCGTCCGGGCAAACAGTTGAGAGAGGGAATCCGCTAAGCGGAACATCCGCTGTACATATTTCTAACTCTCATAAGCAGAAGAAAGGGGCTTCTCCTTCGACCACCTTTGGTGATCGGGAGAAAGCCCCTTTTTTGCTTCATAAGAATTTTTACTCTGGCTAAATCATTTAAATTTGGCAAGCGGAATGGCGACTTCAGGGAAATTATAGATATAAGGCGTATACTCGTATTGCTGAAAGAACACTACAACATTATCCCCTCTCAAGAAGAAGTCCTGACAATCCGAAATAGACGTAAAGGGAGAGAGGAGCGGAAAGTCCGGCGCTTGGAACACTTTTGCCACTTCGGCATTGATGATTTCCTTATAATTTGGGTTACCGCCCGCCGCCTCTTGCAGCGTCAACTCTTTGCCTGTGGCAAGATCGAAGGTATGGGCTTTGCGGATGGTTCTTCCATGGGCGCCGAATGTGTACATGTAGTTATCCAGGACGACGCTTAACTTGCCGTTCTGATTGTACAGAATTTTGTAATCGTAGAGCTGTTCGTAGTTAGGATTGCCGTTCTCGGTTGAGGACAATTCTCTTTTGGCATCGGCGAAGGCGTTCTCTGCGTCAGTTTTGAAGACTTCATTCAACTTATCTTGAACTTGTGTATCGGCCATTCCGGAGATCGATGGATATTGTGTCAGAAGGGTATAGGTGTCGGTGGAAGCATCCAATGATATCGTACCTATAGTCAGCTCGTTCACATGTATTTTAACGACGGAGATTTGCTTGGTTTTTGGATTATACGTTACGTTATATCCGAATTGCTCCAGAACGAATTTTAACGGGACGTAGGTTCTTCCTTTGATGATATGGGATGGAGCTTCATATCGCTTTTGTCCGTTGACGGTGTACGTATAGCGCATGTCTTTGTTCGGATCGATCACAATTGTGGTTCGCGGACCTGTGACGGTTACGGTATTCGTTAAGGCATCCCAAGTTGCTTTCAAACCCAGTTTCTCTCCGATGGCGGCTATTCCGACATAAGAGATAGAGGTCCCCCAATCGGTAATGAATCCCGGAACGGTTATTTCCGTTCCGTCTAACAGGAGAGATAAGGTTGAGATTGTTGGCTCGCTTTGATCGATCGCAGCTTCTGCATGAGCGGTACTGCCAAACGAGGGTATAGCGGCTGCGCCGCCGAATAGCAGAGCAGCCGACAAGGGAATGGCAATCCATCCGGCAAAAGTTGAAAGCAAAGCTGACGGTTCTTTGGTCGGTTTACTGGTCATGACAGCTTCTCCTTATGCAAATGGGTTCCCTTTTTTGCTAGATCACTTGAATTTGGACAGCGGGATGACGACTTCCGGGAAGCCGTAGGCATAAGGTGTGTACTCGTATTGCTGGAAGAAGACCACGAGATCGTTCCCTCTCAGGAAGAAGTCCGGATTATCGGAAATCGACGTGAAGGGAGTGAGGAGCGGATAGTCCGGCGCTTGGAAAACTTTTGCGACCTCGGCATTGATGATTTCTTTAAATTTGGGATTATCGCCTGCCGCTTCCTTCAGCGTCAACTCCTTGCCTGTGGCAAGATCGAAGGTATGGGCTTTCCGACCGGTATTTCCGTGAGCCCCGCCTGTATACATGTAATTTTCCAGTATAACACTCAGTTTGCCGTCTTGGTTATACGGGACTTTATAATCGTAGAAGAATTCGTATTTGGCATCGGGGTTGCCGCCCTCCGTCGAGGACAGTTCCTTTTTGGCATCGGCGAAGGCGTTCTCCGCGTCAGTTTTGAAGAAATCATTCAACTTATCTTGAACCTGCGCATCTGCCATGCCGGAGATAGAAGGATACTGCGCCAAGAGGGTATAGGTATTGGTGGAAGCGTCCAACGATTTTGTACCCATGGTTAGGTCATTCACATTCACTTTATCTACGGAGATTTTCTGGGCTTTCGGGTTATAGGTTACGTTGTAACCGAACTGCTCCAGAATGAATTTTAATGGGACGTAGGTTCTTCCCTTGATGATATAAGAGGGAGCTTCATACAGCTTTTGCCCGTTGACGGTGTAGGGGAAGCGTGCATCTTCGTTCGGATTGATCACAACGTTGGTTCGTGGACCTGTGACGGTTACGGTATTCGTCGCGGCATCCCAAATTGCTTTCAAACCCAGCTTCTCTCCGATGGCGGCTATGCCAACATAGGAGGTGCCCGAATCGGTAATGACCCCTGGAACGGTCACTTCCGTCCCATCAAGCAGGAGAGACAAGGTTGAGATTTTAAGCCCGTTCTGATCTGCTGAAGCTTCCGCATGAGCGGTGCCACCAAGAGCGGGTACTGAGACTCCGGCACCGAAAAGCAGAGCGGCTGACAAAGGGATGGCAACCCATTTGGCAGCAGTTGAACGCGAGGCTTGCGGCTGTTTGGTCTGTTTACTAGTCATGATATCTTCTCCTTTTGAACTTGAGTCGATGGGTATGATTGATATCTGCCGACAGGAATAAATCGTTAGCAGCTATAAGAATTGACGGCGTTCCTTTGGTAAAAGTTCGGGAAATCGCAAGAGATAATCTGCGATTATTAATTTCATTATTTCAGTCTTTTTTCTTGACTTTAATTTGCCCATGTTATAAACTCTTTCTTGCGGCTGAAAAAAGAGTAAGCTGCAGCGCTTCTTTTAAACGTCGGGGTATGGCGCAGCCTGGTAGCGCGCACCCTTGGGGTGGGTGAGGTCGCACGTTCGAATCGTGTTACTCCGACTCTAATGCAAGATGAGCAAAACGCCTTCCGTTCGATTTATTTCGAACGGGAGGCGTTTTGTTTCTCCGTTGATGTAGTAAGCATGTCAAACCGACTAAACGAAAAGAACGCCACTAAAATGGAGGTGTCCAATTTAACGGCGTTCTTTTGCTTATTCAAGGGTGTCGTCTGTAAATGAGTTCCACCGGAAATCTCCGAGCGTGGCATTTTCGTAATTCATAATTATATCTCCAGAATAATTTTTCCATGTAAAGTAATGATAGCTTACTAGGTCAACTTTTAGCGTTGGGTAACGATACCAGGATTTATAATATTGTCCCATCATCTTTTTTCCCGGTGCAGCTTTTATCGTTGCTTTGGCGAGAGATTCCATATGGTTTTGGAGTTCGGTAATTGTAGCTGATCTTTGTTCATTGCTGACGCTGATGTCATATTGCACGTGATAGAAGAAGGATGAGTCGTATACGACTTGAATCCAGTAATCGTATGGCGATAGTCTGCTGGTATTTTTATAAATCTCTATATTGAAACTTTACCTAAATTCATTGGCTTTGGTTGTTTCCGCTATGCTCATACATTTGACTTCCGCCGGGTTTTCCAGCATCATAAGAGAATAGAATCGTTGCGATGATGGAGGCTGTTCATGGAAGAGAAAGATTATGATTATTTCGTAGTCAAAGCCAAGGAAAACGGCGTGCATGTCATTGGCCTGACCCGAGGCCAGGACACTAAATTTCACCATACGGAGAAGCTGGATAAGGGAGAAGTGCTGATCGCCCAGTTTACCGATCACACCTCCGCCGTTAAGGTTCGCGGTAAAGCCACTGTCCTGACCAAGCATGGAAAAGTGGAGACGGACGAATAGAAATGATGAAGGAAATGAAACCGTACGGCAGCAGTCGCTGCGAGGTGCGGTTTTTTTGTGTGCCTAACCTGAGATGTCTCGCGGAAGATAACCGTTTGACAGGAATGTTGTGCGGCTTGTGGGCTTATACTTGAAAATATAGAGTTGTTTCCGGGAGGCGGGTTCGGATGCGCTGGAGAGAACGGTTTGCCGTCGCCACCTTGCTGTCGGTTGCCATCGCGGCATCATTGTCGATTCTCCCAACTGCAGAAGAGCGCGGAGGGAGTATTGAAGCAGCAGGGTACGGTTTGAAAGAGAAGTTGACGGATTCCAATTTGGTGGATCTGCTGGTCGACCTGCCGAAGAAAATGGAAATCCGACGAGCTAGTTGGAATTCGCCTGTGCTAGCCGTCGATTACATCATGCAACCCGGACAAGACGAGAAGGACGTGCTGCAGGATCTTTCCAAACTAGCGCAGTTCTCGGTCGAAGGCACGACGAATATCGATGAAATTCAGGCGCGAGTTTACGGAGCCGACTCATGGGAGCAAGGGTCGGAGCAGCTGCTCGTTTCGCTGAATACCCGCCGCGGGGAAGCGGGGAATTTGCGCAAACTGCCAAAGGATACGGACACTTTGCGTGCGATGCTGGAAAAACGCTGCCGGCTTTCATTTACGCGTAAAGGACTGGAAATGATTACAAAAGACAAGCGCACATAACGGGGTGTCGGCAAAAGTGCGTGCGGCGGAGGGTTATGCTATAATAATGTGTCAGAAGTAAGAATGACTCTTGTGCACGCAAGGTGTACGAGTGATGATCTCGGAGGCCCAGGATGACCATTTCTCATATGAAAGAACTGGCTGCACGGTTCACGGAACACGATATGATCCGTATCCATACGGATCTCCCGGATTTCCCGGAATTCCGTACCCGTCTGCTTTTTACATTTCTTAATCGTGAACCGGAAACAGAGAAGAACAGCGAGCTATACGCTCTTGTAACTTCTCTGGTTCAGCTCGGCCTCGATACCCATGATCTTGTTCCCGTTACAAACCAATTGAAGGACAAGCCGTCGTCTCGGGCGCGCCAGCTTAAAGTATTAGCCGGGGATTATTTTAGTTCCCATTATTATCACCTGTTGGCGGAAGCCGGTGAAATCGAGATGATTCGTCATTTGGCTGCTTCCATTTGCGAAGTTAACTGTCAAAAGATGAATTATTATTCCTTGGCGAAGCAGGTCAAGCTCACCGCTGAAGAGCATATCCGCCGTATGGTCACCATCAAATCCCAGCTCTTTCTGAGCTTTCAAACTTGGATGACCGGAATTTCCCGGCGGCTGTGGCCGGAAGTACTGCAAATTGTGACGAGCTGTGAGGTGCTAGCCGACGAAATCAATCGCACCGGCGTCTTGGAAAGCTTCAAAGGCAGTTGGGGGTATTGGCATATCCTGCAATCCGCCAGCAAGGAGGAAAAAAAACAGCTTCAATCCATGGAATCAGACACAGGCAAAATTCGAACGCTGCTGCTCAAATATAATGTGAAAAGCCAGCTTATGCAGCTGCTCGATACCCAAGTGGATCTCTTGGCCCAAAAAATCCGCCAGTTTCATTCCGACCGTTTGTCCAAGGATCTACAGCCCATTAGCGAGCTGCTGACCCGTGTCTTAAAACATCCCAAGGTGCAGGAAGAATTTTGAGGTGACCGAAAGCTGATGAAATCCAAGGAACAATTTGTCCATTCGGTGTTTGAAAGCATAGCGCCGAAATATGATCTCATGAATAACATTCTTAGCTTCAACCGGCATAAAGCATGGCGAAAGTTTACGATGAAAAAGCTTGCCGCCACTCCTGGCAGCGCAGCGCTGGACTTGTGCTGCGGTACTTGCGACTGGACCATCAGCTTAGCTCAAGCAAGCGGCTCAGGCCGTATTGTAGGCCTCGATTTCAGCGCCAACATGCTGGAGATCGGCAGAGCGAAAGTGGCCCAAGCCCATCTGGATGACCGCATTGAGCTGGTACAGGGCAATGCCATGGAGCTTCCTTTTGAAGACAACAGCTTCGATTATGCTACCATCGGGTTTGGTTTGCGCAATGTGCCCGATTTGGTACAAGTGCTGAAAGAAATGCAGCGTGTTATCAAGCCTGGCGGCAAGGTGCTATGCTTGGAATTATCCAAGCCGACCTGGCAACCGTTTAAAGGGATTTATTATTTCTATTTCCGTAAAGTACTGCCAAACCTCGGCAAATTGATCGCAAAACGTTACGAACAGTACAAGTGGCTGCCGGATTCCCTTGTCAGCTTCCCCGACCATAAGCAGTTGGCCGATATTTTCAGGCAGACAGGACTCGTCCAAGTCGAGGCTTACCCCCTCACCGGAGGAATCGCGGCGCTGCATATCGGCATTAAAAAAGAAAAATAAGCGTTGGGGGAACGATCGTGTTTCACAAAATCAAAGTTTTTTTGGATATGATCAAAATTGAACATACACTGTTCGCTCTGCCATTTGCTTATATGGGAGCCATATTGGGATCGGCAGAAGTAAATGGCCGCTTTCCTACCTGGATGCAAATCCTGTGGGTTACCTTGGCGATGGTCGGAGCCCGCAGTGCGGCTTTCGGTCTGAACCGGCTGCTTGACCGCTATATCGATAAAAAGAATCCCCGCACCGCCGGGCGGGCTATACCCGCTGGGAAGTTGTCGGTGGCAGAGGTTGTCATCTTCATCATCGTATCTTTCGTGGTGTTCTTCTGGGCGACAGCCGAACTCAGCGCTTTGGCGATGAAGCTGCTCCCAATCGCAGTTTTTTGCCTTACCTTCTATTCCTACACGAAAAGATTCACCTGGCTTTGCCACATTGTGCTCGGTTTGACCATCGCTTTGGCTCCACTGGGCGGCTGGGTGGCGGTAACGAACCACTGCAACTGGACGGCGATGATCTTCTACTTCTCCATCGCTCTTTGGACGGCGGGTTTCGATATTATCTATGCCTGCCAGGATGTGAAATATGACCGCGAAGACGGCTTGTACTCCATTCCGTCCCGATTTGGCATTGCAAATGCATTAATCGTCGCTAAAGTGCTGCATTTTCTGACGGCCGTAGGCTTAACCAGCTTATTCTTCCTGACTGATCTCGGTTGGTGGTATTTTGCAGGCATCATTATTTCATACGTGATCTTGTTTTATGAGCACTGGATCGTCAACCCGAACGACATGGTGCGGGTGAATACGGCTTTCTTTACCATGAACGCAGCGCTCAGCATTCTGGTGTTTGTCGCTTGTTTCGTTGATCTGGCGGTGAAGCTGTTATGAATCGTCCATGGGTAGTCGGGATTACGGGGGCCAGCGGCGTCGTTTATGGCGTGCGGCTATGCCGCTTTTTGCTAGCGCAGGGGTTGACGGTGCATCTTGTGGTGACGGAAGCCGGTTGGCGCGTATTGCACGATGAGTTGAATTGGCAGGTAACCGGACGCAAAGAGGCGCTGGCGGAGCATTTTCCGGCGGAAACCGGGCAATTGATCTATCATCCGATTCAGGATATTGGCGCAAGCATAGCCAGCGGCTCTTTTCGCACGGAGGGGATGGTGATCATCCCATGCTCCATGGGCACCTTGTCAGGACTTGCTCATGGTTCATCGGGCAACCTGCTTGAACGGGCTGCGGATGTGATGCTAAAGGAAGGCCGTAAGCTGCTGGTGGTTCCCCGGGAAACGCCGCTGCATGCCGTACATCTTGAAAATATGCTGACGCTGACCAGGCTTGGCGCCCGTATCATTCCGGCGATGCCTGCTTTCTATCAGCTGCCGCAGACGCTGGACGAGATGATCGATTATATGGTAGGACGCGTCTTGGATTCCATGGGTTTAGAGCATAATCTATATGCTAGATGGGGAGAGCATGATGAATAAACCATTGATTCGTATCGGCCGCATTGATTTTACCAACGTGTGGCCTATCTATTATTACTTTCCAGTGGATCGGTTCGGCGAAAAAGTAGAACTGATCAAACAGGTTCCAACGGGGCTGAATAAAGCCATTGCCGCAGGCGCTGTGGATATGGGTGCCATTTCATCCTTCGCTTACGGCGAAAACTCCGAGCAGCTGGTGCTGTTTCCCGATCTGTCGGTCAGTGCCTGGGGGAAGGTAAACTCCATTTTGCTCTTTCATAAAAAGCCGCTATCGGAGGTTGCCCACGGCAAAATCATGCTGCCGACGACCTCAGCTTCTTCCGTGAACTTGTTGAAAATCCTGCTCAGTAAGTTCTTCGATGGCAATCCGCAGTATCGGTACGACGCTCCCAGCCTGAGCAACATGCGGGAGGATGAAGACGCCGCCCTGCTTATCGGGGATGACGCCATTCGGTCCGATTGGGAAGAAAGCGGCTATACGGTGACCGATTTGGGTGAGCTGTGGAACGAGAAAACCGGCCGTTGGATGAGCTTTGCGGTTTGGGCGGTTCGCCGGGATACGGTTGAGCGCTATCCGGAGCTGGTGTCCGAGGTGTACCACGCTTTCCGGGACAGCAAAGCCCGGGGACTTGCCGATCCGACTCCACTAGTTGTGGAGGCAATGGCGACTATCGGTGGAACCGAGGAATATTGGAGACGATACTTCGGTCAACTCACATACGATTTTGGTCCCGAGCAATGGAGCGGCCTGCAGTTGTACTATGATTATGCTTTCGAATTGGGTCTCTTGGACCGTCCCGTTACCATCGATTTGTGGCAAGACATTCCGTCCTACAGGTGAAATGATGAATTTACTAGATATTTACGCCAGATTAAAGAGTGATATGGGGTACATCGAACAGGAGCTGGAAAGAAGCGTCCGTTCCGATCATCAGCTTTTGCGGGATACGTCTATGCATTTGCTGAAAGCAGGAGGCAAGCGGATTCGACCGATCTTCGTGCTGCTGGCCGGACAATATGGCGAATACGACCTGGAAAAGCTGAAAAACGTAGCCGTATCGATGGAATTGATTCATATGGCTTCCCTCGTACATGACGATGTGATCGACGATTCCGACAAGCGCCGCGGCCAACTAACGGTGAACTCCAAGTGGGACAACCGGATTGCCATGTACACGGGAGATTATATCTTTGCAAAAGCGTTGGAGATGGTGACTCGTCTTCCGCAGCCGGAAATTCACCAGATCATGTCCAGCGCAATTGTGGAAATGAATATCGGCGAGATGGAGCAGATCCGCCACTTTTTCAACAGCGGGCAAACGATGCGGGATTATCTGCTCCGAATCAAGCGCAAGACCGCACTCCTGATCGGCATCAGCTGTCAGTTGGGTGCCATTGCTGCAGGTGCGCCAAAAGACGTCTCCAAAAGCTTATATACATACGGGTACAATGTGGGGATGACTTTCCAAATCCGCGATGATCTTCTTGACCTTTGCGGCACGGAGAAACAGATCGGCAAACCGCCTGGCAACGACATTCGCCAAGGCAACATTACTTTGCCTGTTCTGCTGGCAATGAGGGAGTCTGAGCTTCGGGATCCTTTGCTTCAAGAGCTGGAGCGAATCCGTGAAGTGGATGGTCAGACGGATGTATCGCATTTTCTGAAGATCGTGCGGGGCAGCGCCGGACTGCAGCAAGCGGAGGATATTGCCATTCGGTACAAGGAAAAAGCGATTCATGCACTTGAGAAGCTTCCGAACATCAGAGCAAAAGAAGATTTGATCGGTATCGCCCATTTTGTCGGCGAACGCTCCTATTAGTCACATTACCGCCGCGTTAAACCGGCGCATGTGTAGATGGACTTCATTCCACAAGCAAAGGAGAACGAGTGATGGAGAGAAGCTTTTTGATGGTCAAGCCAGACGGCGTGCAGCGCGGATTGATCGGCGAGATTGTCCGTCGTTTCGAGAGGAAGGGTCTGCAGCTTGTAGGCTGCAAGCTCATGCTCATCAGCGAAGATCTGGCGAGCCGGCATTATGCGGAGCATCAAGGCAAATCGTTTTTTGACGGATTGGTCCGCTTCATCACATCAGGTCCGGTGTTGGCCATGGTGTGGCAAGGTGACGACGTCATCGCTCTTTCTCGCATGATGATGGGCAAGACCAAGCCAGAGGATGCATTGCCAGGAACCATTCGGGGCGATTATGCCCTGCATACATCCTTCAATCTCATTCATGGTTCGGATTCTCCTGCCAGCGCGGAGAGGGAAATCGCTCTCTTTTTCAAACCGGATGAGCTGTTGGATTATGAAAAAGCTATCGCCCCATGGATCTAAACTTTGGGGCAAAGTAACGATCTATATGTGCGGATAAAGGACGGGATTATCCAACGTGGAGAGTCAGGACCAGGAATTCAATCGCTTTGTGGGGAAGATCAAAAGCTACACCACCATTGACTTAAGCCAGTATAAGGAAGCGCAAATGAAGCGCCGCTTAACTACTTTGCGGATCAAAAAAGGGTTTTCATCCTTTGACGCCTATTTCGAGGCTATCGTAAAAGACAAGCAGCTGCTGTATGAGTTTTTGGACCGGATGACCATCAACGTTTCCGAGTTTTGGCGCAATCCCAATCGCTGGCAGGTGCTGGAGGAGCGGATTTTGCCGCAGCTTACAGCCGTTAACCGCCGTTTGCGGGTCTGGAGTGCAGCATGCTCCACTGGTGAAGAACCCTATACATTGGCGATGATCCTTCAAGGGCACGGGCTTTTGAGGGACGCCTCTTTGCTGGCCACGGATTTGGACGAAGGCGTGCTGGAGAAGGCGCAGCAAGGGGTATATCTGGACCGTTCCATCCGGGATGTGCCGCCGGTGCAGCTGGAGAAAAACTTCATCAAAGAGGGAGAAGTTTTTCGGGTAAACCCGGAATTGAAGCGATACGTTCGTTTTCAAAAGCAAAATCTGTTGACGGACCGGTTTGAGAACAATTTCGACCTGATTGTTTGCCGCAATGTTATGATCTATTTTACGGAAGAAGCCAAGCATGAGCTGTATCAAAAATTTTCCGCGGCGCTCAGGCCGGGAGGAATCCTCTTCGTGGGCAGCACGGAGCAGATCTTTTCGCCGAACCGGTACGGGATGGAGTTGGCGGATACCTTTTTTTACCGCAAGCTATAAAACAAGGATAAACGGCTTCGCCGTCCGAAGGGGACGAGCGGCGTTTACTGTTGCGGAATCAGGGTATTTATAGTGGCAAACTTACAAATTCTGATGTAGTCGGAAAAACCGCTGTTTCGTTACGATTCAGCGGTTTTGTGCTAAGGTAAGTGAACTGACGAGTCTATCTTGTCAAAGCATGAGGGCTATATTATAATTAACGCACAAAAGCGCTAAAGCGCGAAAAGGTACGCATATAAGAAAGAATGAAAACAGGCGGGGGAGATCGAATGAGATATTTGACAGCGGGAGAAACCCACGGACCGCAATTGACAGCTATCGTGGAGGGATTACCTAGCAATTTGCCGGTTTCCCTGGATGCGGTGAATGAACAATTGGGTCGTAGGCAAAAGGGTTACGGTCGGGGACTGCGTATGCAGATCGAGAAGGATACCGTTCAATTCAAGGGTGGCATACGTCACGGCCAAACCACCGGAGCGCCGGTTGCCTTGGTCGTGGAAAACAACGACTGGAAGCACTGGACCCGGATTATGGGCGCCGAGCCGGCAGAAGAAGAGGACGAAGGCCGCAGACGGATCCAGCGTCCCCGGCCGGGCCATGCGGATTTGAATGGCGGATTAAAATACAACCAAAAGGACTTGCGCAACATTCTTGAACGCTCCAGCGCCAGAGAAACGACGATTCGCGTCGCTGTTGGCGCGATTGCCAAAGAGTTGTTGGCCGAGTTCGGCATCCGTACCGCTTGTCAGGTGCTGCGGATCGGCGATGTTGAGGCGGAACGCCAGGACCTGCCGGTAGACGAACTGGCTCGCTTGACCGAAGAGTCTCCGGTGCGCGTAACGGATAAAGCGGCAGAGGCGAAAATGGTCGCTGCCATCGACGCGGCTAAAGAAGCGGGCGATACCTTGGGCGGCATCGTCGAAGTGATCGTGGAAGGCGTGCCTACCGGTTTGGGCAGCCACGTGCAATGGGATCGCAAGCTGGACGGCCGCATCGCTCAAGCGGTTGTGTCCATCCAGGCATTTAAAGGGGTGGAATTCGGCATCGGCTTTGAAGCCGGAGAGCGGAGAGGATCTCAAGTGCACGATGAGATTCTGTATGAAGCCGGCCGAGGCTTTTACCGGGCCAGCAACCGGGCCGGAGGCTTCGAAGGCGGCATGACTACCGGCGAGCCTATCGTCGTCCGCGGCGTGATGAAACCCATCTCCACTCTCTATACCCCGCTCAAAAGCGTCGATATCGACACGAAGGAAAGCTTCAGCGCCCAGGTGGAGCGATCGGATACGTGTGCTGTTCCCGCAGCGGCGGTTATTATGGAAAACGTCATCGCCTGGGAAGTAGCGCAAGCTTTTATGGAAAAGTTCGGCGGAGACTCGATCGAAGAAATCCGGGCAAACCTTACCAATTACAAAGCCCAATTGGAGCGGTATTGAGATGAAGGAATTAAAGGTTGACTTGGGAGAGCGGTCATACCCGATTTATATCGGGTCCGGCATCCTCGCTGAAATTGCCGAAAAACTGGCCGAAAACGGAGTACGCCAATCCTCCCCGCATCTGATTATTACGGACGATCATGTTGCAAAGCATCATCTGGAAAGAGTCATGGGGATAATGCAAGCCGGGGGCTTTGCGGTATCTTCGTTTATCATCCCGTCAGGAGAAAGCTCGAAAAGCTTGACGATGCTGGAAGAAATCGTCGGCGTTGCTTTACAGGCGGGCCTTGAACGCAGTTCGGCCATTATCGCTTTAGGCGGAGGCGTCGTCGGAGATTTGGCCGGTTTCGCAGCAGCCAGCTACATGCGGGGCATCCGCTTCGTGCAGATACCGACGACCATACTAGCCCATGATAGCAGTGTCGGAGGGAAAGTCGCCGTCAATCACAAGCTGGCAAAAAATGTTATCGGCGCTTTTTACCAACCGGAGTTCGTTCTCTATGACACGGAGCTATTACAAACATTACCGGATCGGGATGTTCGCTCCGGTTTCTCGGAAGTCATTAAACATGGTCTCATTTGGGATGAGGAGTTTGCCTATTGGTGCGAGGATCACGTGCAGGAACTGCTCGCCCTGAACCCGGCTGCTTTGGAATACGCCCTTTTTACAGGGGTTCAAGTTAAAACCATCGTGGTTTCCCAAGACGAAAAGGAAAACGGCTTGCGGGCCATCCTCAATTTAGGGCATACCATCGGCCACGCTCTCGAGGCGGTAGCGGGCTATAACGAGCTGCTCCATGGCGAAGCGATTTCCATCGGCATGGTCGGTTCCGCTAAATTGGCTGTGGGACTTGGCCGTTCGCCTGAAATCGAAGCTGTAACGGAACGGATCTTCCGTAAGTTTGGACTGCCGGTTCGTATTCCTGCTCATTTGGATACCGATCAGATTATGGCTGCGATGATGCACGACAAGAAATTCCGTGAAAATCGGATGTCCTTCGTGTTGCCTTTATCCATCGGCAAAGTGGAAATCAATAACGAGCTGTCGGTCAATCAGGTGCGTGCTGTCGTCGAAGAGCTGAAACGGGAGGGATAGACGATGTGGGTACGCGGAATTCGCGGCGCGACGACGGTGTCGCAAAATGAGGAACAAGAAATCCTCGATGCCACAATCGAGCTGTTGAAACAGATCGTCATGGAGAACGATGTAAAACCTGAAGATATTTGCAGCGTATTCATAACGACGACTCACGATGTAACCGCCGTTTTTCCGGCAAAATCCATTCGGCAAATGCCAGGCTGGGAATTGGTGCCTCTGATGTGTTCGTTGGAAATTCCCGTCGAGCCGAGCTTGCCGAGATGCATTCGTCTGATGGTACAGATTAATACTGAAAAGCGCCAAGACGAAATTGTTCATGTATACCTGAAGGAAGCGATGAAGCTTCGCCCGGACTTAGTGAAAGCCCCTCAATAAGGGGATAGGACTCTTTTCGATTCCATATTGACGCTTCCTGATCCTTTCGTGTATAGTGATAACCAGTATAGTTTAGTTGAGTGTAGATGAGAGCAACACAAGTTGAGCTGAGTTTAGTTAGAGCAGAGCTAAGTATAATGCCGGGAGTTTGGCGGGACGGGTAGATTCCCGTACGCCGATTTGCAGAAGCGCCAATTCAATTGGTTTCTTCTTGCTATTTAGCATACCCCGCGCCTTCATTCTCTGCCGGATACCATCAGCCTTGTGTTCAAAGCCACTACACTTGTGTAGTGGCTTTTCGATTTGCACGGATTGTAAAAAAGACAAATCATCGATAGGAGATGAATGCGATGTACGCGCCTGATGTGAAGGAAGTGCTTCGGCTGGCAGGAGACTACAACCTCATCCCGGTGGTCCGCTATCTGTTGGCAGATACGGAGACACCGATCCGGGTTTTCCAACATTTTTACGAGGAATCTCACGCTTTTCTTCTGGAAAGTGTGGAGGGAGGTGCCAAATGGGCGCGCTACTCCTTCATCGGCACCGATCCTTTTTTGACAGTGGAAGGGAAAAAGGGAATCACCCGAGTTACCGGTAAAGGCGAGGTTAAAGAGCATCGGGAAAAACCTCTGGAAGTGCTGAAAGCCTATCTCAGGGGCTACCGCAGTCCGGCCTTACCTGGACTTCCCCGGTTGACCGGGGGCGCCATCGGTTACTTCGGCTACGACCTGCTGCAGGATTACGAGCATTTGCCGGAGCACCGGAATGACGATCTGCAGATGAACGACTTACAGTTCATGTTCTGTGACCGGTTGGTGGTATTCGATCATTTCAAGCAGCAGATTATGATCATCTCCAACGTTCATGTGCCGGAAGGCGCTACCGATGAGGAAATCGCCAAGGAATACGACTGGGCTTGCCGTAAAATCGACGAGATCGTCGAACGGCTGAAGCGGCCGATCGCTGCTTCCCACTTAGCCCATCGAGGTATTCCAGAACGGGTGGAACTGACCGGCATCGAATCCAATTTAACGAAGGAACAGTTCATTGATAATGTGGAAAAAGCGAAGGAATATATCCGGGCGGGCGACATTTTCCAAGTAGTGCTGTCCCAACGGCTGGAGAAAAAGACGGAAGTTTCCCCGCTGCATGTATATCGGGTGCTCCGGACGGTCAATCCCTCACCCTATATGTATTACTTGAAGTTCAATGAGGAAGTGATCGTCGGCTCGTCTCCGGAACTGCTAGTGCGGGTGGAGGAAGAGCGAGTGGAAACCCGGCCTATCGCCGGTACGAGACCACGGGGGCTGACGCCGGAAGAGGACAGCGCGTTGGAAAAAGAACTGCTGGCCGACGAGAAAGAACGGGCGGAGCATTTAATGCTGGTAGACCTGGGCCGCAACGATATCGGCCGGGTAGCCGAGTTTGGCACTGTGAAGTGCGATACATTTATGGAGATCGAACACTACTCCCATGTCATGCACATCGTTTCCAACGTTTCGGGGAAGATCCGCAAGGATCAAACCTTCTTCGATGCTTTCATCTCCTGCTTGCCGGCGGGCACCGTATCCGGTGCGCCCAAGCTGAGAGCGATGGAAATCATCGCCGAACTGGAAAATGAAGCAAGAGGCGCCTATGCCGGCGCCATCGGGTATCTTGGGTTTTCCGGAAATATGGATACGTGCATCACGATCCGTACCATCGTGTTCAAGAATGGGAAAGCCTATGTGCAAGCGGGTGCGGGAATTGTATGGGACTCGGTGCCGGAAAAAGAATACGAGGAGACGATTAACAAGGCGAAGGCGCTTCTCACTTCCATACGCATGGCCGAAGAAATGTTTGCGGACGAGCTGAACGGAAAAACGGCGGTATTGGCCAATCAAGATTATTATTAATGGACGAAGGAGGAACGGACGATGGATGCAAAAATGGCGGTACAATCAGCGATAGCAAGAGTCGCAGGAGGTAACGACCTGTCCCGGGAAGAAGCCCGGATGGCCATGGAGGAAATTATGGACGGGCGTGCAACCGCCGCGCAGATCGGAAGCTTGCTTACGGCTCTCGGCATGAAGGGCGAGACGGCGGATGAAATCGCCGGCTTCGCGGAAATCATGCGCAGCAAGGCGAACCGGGTCAACACCGAGAATTTCGGGCTGTTGGATACATGCGGAACCGGCGGTGACGGCGCGGATACGTTCAATATTTCCACGGCCTCGGCCATTGTCGCCGCTTCCGGAGGAATTCGCGTTGCCAAGCACGGTAATCGGGCGATGTCCAGCAAGAGCGGCAGCGCCGACGTGTTGGAGGCATTAGGGGTAAATATCCAGTTGGATAACGGTCAGGCGGCGGCATGTCTTGATCGGGTGGGTATCTGCTTCATGTTTGCCCAGAACTACCACCAATCGATGAAATACGCTGCCGGTCCCCGCAAGGAATTGGGAATTCGCACCGTATTCAACCTGCTCGGTCCGTTGACGAATCCAGCAGGCGCCGATCGGCAGCTCATCGGGGTTTTCGACCGCTCGAAAACAGAACTGCTGGCTCGAGTCTTGCAGGCGTTAGGCCTGAAGCGCAGCCTTGTTGTCGGCAGCCTGGACGGATTGGATGAAATCAGCGTTTCAGCACCTACCCGGGTGACAGAGTTGAAGGATGGAGCGCTGCAAACCTACGAAGTGACGCCTGGCGAACTTGGGCTCGGCACTTATAAAATGCAAGATGTTGCAGGCGGCGATGCGGCGGCTAATGCGGAGATTATCCGCAGCGTGCTGCAAGGTGCAAAAGGCGCCTGCCGCGACATCGTGCTGGCCAATGCCGGCGCTTGCTTCTATGTGGCAGATCGCGCCGCTTCCATTCGGGAAGGGGCGGCGCTGGCGGCGGAAGTCATCGATTCCGGCAGAGCGCTGGCGAAGCTGGAAGAACTCATTCAATACACAGGAGATATCAGCTATGTATCTTGATAAAATCGTTGCTGAAAAGATGAAGGAAGTCGAAGTTTTGAGATCCGGTTTCTCCTTGGGGACGGTTGAGAAGGAGATATCCAATCTGCCGCAGTGCTTAGGCTTTGCTGGGTCGCTTATAGCCGGCAGAAAGCGGGATATTGGCTTAATCGCCGAGGTGAAGAAGGCTTCTCCTTCGAAAGGGCTGATCCGGCCCGATTTCGATCCCGTTGCCATCGCCGCCGCTTACGAGTCGGCAGGCGCAGATTGTCTGTCGGTGCTGACGGACCGGACGTTTTTCCAAGGCAGCGGCGACTACTTGCGCGCCGTAAGGCAGCAAGTCCGGGTTCCGCTGCTGCGGAAAGATTTCGTCATCGATTACCGCCAGATTTACGAGGCTAGAATATGGGGGGCTGATGCGGTATTGCTGATCGCCGCGATTTTAACTCCTCAGCAGATGAATGAATTTTTGCAAATCAGTGCGGATCTTGGGCTCGATGCGTTGGTAGAGGTGCATGACCAGGAAGAACTTGCCGCCGTGCTGGATCTTTCAGCCGAGCCGGCGTTGATCGGGGTCAACAACCGGAATTTGCGCACCTTTGCCACCGATTTGCAGACAACGGAAAAGCTGGCGAAGCAGCTTCCCGCCGGAATCGCACTGGTGAGCGAAAGCGGAATCGCCGGTCCTACCGATATCGATTATTTAAAATCCGTAGGCGCAGACGCTGTTTTGGTAGGCGAATATTTCATGCGCCAGCCGGATGTCGCTGAAGCGGTGCATACGCTTCTTGGGCCTATCGGCTACGGCAAGGAGATCACCAGATGAGCGGTGCTGAGACAAATCAACGCACAGCCGGTAAAACACTCATAAAAATATGCGGGATTACCGATGTTGAAACCTTGACCGCGATTCGAAGAATGCCGATTGATTATATAGGCTTCGTCTTTGCCAACAGCCGGCGCAAAGTTACTCCGGTACAAACGGCGGAATTTATCAAACTGCTGAAGGAAGCCAGGGAATATGAAGCGGCAGGCATAGCAGGCGGTCGAGAGATTCCACAGACGGTAGGCGTCTTCGTGGAACCTTCAAGGGAAATGCTGACCGATGTGCTGTCCGTCGCCCCTTTGGACGTCGTCCAATTGCACAGCAGCGAGCCGCCGGAGTTCTGCAACTGGATTAAAGAAACCTTTGCGGTGAAGGTGTTCCGCGTGCTATCATTCACGGAAACGGCAGCCGAAAATAGCTCCGGCGAGGAAGAAGTGGAAGCTGCGTATGCCCGTCTCGCTCCTTATCAAGGATCAGTCGATGCCTTTTTGCTGGACACGTTCGATCCGGTTTATGGGGGTGGCAGTGGCAAGACCTTCCCATGGGAAGCCATTCCGGCTTACCGGGAGGCCGCGCGCATGCTGAACCTGAAGCTGATTGTGGCTGGAGGACTCCATTCCGATAATGTCGGCACGCTTGTTCGGACTTATTTTCCGGATGGGGTAGATGTATCAAGCGGGGTTGAAACGAACGGAAAAAAAGATATTGCGAAAATAGCAGCTTTTGTGGAAAGGGTGAGAAGTTGTGATCAGCCAAGTGCCTGACGCTCACGGACGTTTCGGAAAATTCGGAGGAAAATATGTACCGGAAACGCTGATGAACGCTTTGATTGAATTGGAGGAAGCCTATAAGCTGCACTCCAAAGATCCGGAGTTTATTAAAGAAATCACCTATTTGCTCAAAGAATATTCTGGCAGGCCAACCCGGCTGTATTACGCGGAACGATTGACGGAGCATTTGGGCGGAGCGAAGATCTATCTCAAGCGGGAAGATCTCAACCATACTGGCGCCCATAAAATCAACAACGCCATCGGCCAGGCGGTACTCGCCAAACGCATGGGCAAGAAAAAGCTCATCGCCGAAACCGGTGCGGGCCAGCACGGCGTAGCGACCGCTACAGTCGCCGCTCTCATGGGCTTCGAGTGTAAAGTCTTCATGGGAGAGGAAGATACCAAACGGCAGCAGCTTAACGTGTTTCGAATGAACCTGCTGGGTACCGAAGTCGTCCCCGTCATGTCCGGCTCCAGGACGTTGAAAGATGCCTGCAACGAAACGCTGCGCTATTGGGTAAGCAACGTTGAAGATACGTACTACATCCTCGGTTCCGTGACCGGACCGCATCCTTATCCGATGATGGTTCGCGATTTCCAACGGATCATCGGGGATGAAGCCCGGGAACAGATTCTTCGCCAGGAAGGCCGATTGCCGGATCTGGTCATCGCCTGCGTAGGCGGCGGCAGCAACGCCATGGGGATCTTTTATCCCTTTGTCGAAGATGAGGGAGTCCGCCTGATGGGTGTCGAAGCAGCGGGTAGAGGCATCCATACACTGGAACATGCCGCGACCATGACGAAGGGGTCTCATGGCGTTTTCCAAGGGTCCATGTCTTATCTATTGCAGGATGAGCTTGGCCAAGTTCTGCCAGCCCATTCCATCTCCGCCGGTCTGGATTATCCGGGTGTTGGCCCGGAGCACGCATACTTGAGAGACGCAGGCCGAGCGGAGTATGTACCCATCACCGACGCGGAAGCGCTGGAAGCACTGCAGCTCCTGAGCCGGACCGAAGGAGTCATCCCCGCATTGGAAAGCGCCCACGCCATTGCTCAAACGATGAAGGTAGCGCCGACTATGTCGAAGGACGAGATTATCGTTGTCAGCTTGTCCGGCCGCGGCGATAAAGATGTGGAATCGATCATGAGCTATTTGGGGAGGGAAACGGAATGAGCCTCGGAAGCAAGCTTACAAATCGTATTGATGAAGCTTTTCGGCTGGGTAAGGAGAAGGGGGAAACGGCGCTCATTCCATTCCTCTCCATAGGCGATCCCGATTTGGAAACGTCGGTTGCCATTATCCGCGAGCTGGAGGCGGCCGGAGCGGATATGGTGGAGCTGGGCGTACCGTATTCCGATCCTCTGGCGGACGGACCGGTTATTCAACGTTCCTCCGAAAGAGCGCTGAAAAACCACATCTCCATCGTGGACTGCATTCATACGGCCGGAGCATGCAGGCGGCAGGGCATTCAGCTGCCTTTTATTCTATTCACCTATTACAATCCGGTCCTGCAGCTAGGATTTGAACGTTTTTTTGATCTGCTGAAGGAAAACGACATCAGCGGCTTGATTATCCCGGACCTGCCCATCGAAGAGAGCGGCCCGGTCAAGGAGCTGTCCGTGCAAAATAATATCCACCTCATACCGCTCGTAGCGCCGACCTCCAATACCCGCATTGCGCAAATTGCTGAGCAAGCCGCAGGATTTGTGTATTGCGTTTCCTCACTGGGTGTCACTGGAACCCGGAGCGAGTTCTACGGGGGCGTAGAGGACTTTATTGATGCTGTGAAAGCAGCAACGCCGCTTCCCGTTGCCGTCGGGTTCGGGATCTCCAACCGGCAGCACGTGGAGCGTTTCTCCCGCATTTGCGACGGCGTTGTCGTGGGCAGCGCCATCGTTCGCTCCATCGAAGAAGCGCTGCCGCTGCTTACTGCATCTGACAAGAGGGCGGAGGGGCTTGCTCATATCCGCGATTTTGTCCGCAGTCTGAAAACCGGGGAGGGCGCTTGACCATGCCTCCGTCGGAATCCGCGACGATCGATGATTTTCATAAGCTGGATATCCGCATCGGTACTGTTCTAGAGACAGAGGCTTTTCCGGAAGCGCGAATACCAGCGATCAAGCTGCTTATCGATTTCGGAGAACTGGGCCTAAAACGCTCCAGCGCTCAGATCACCAAACGGTATAATCCGGAAGAGCTGATCGGCAGGCAAGTGGCGGCCGTAGTAAACTTTCCACCCCGCCGAATAGCCGGTTATATCTCGGAAGTTCTGGTGCTGGGCGGAATACCTGAAGCCGACGACGTTGTCCTGCTTGCCCCGGACGCTCCGGTTCCGAACGGTACGCCTGTCGCCTAAGTCCTCGAAATCAATAGACAGTATGGAAATATGAATCGAAGCCATCCTGAAGAGCAGGGTGGCTTTTCATTATGCAAAAACATCGGCAACGAGTATACTAGTCACCGGGCATAATATGCGCTATAATAGCTCTAAACCTTCTCTGCCGCGTCGAAGCGCGAAAGCAGGATTACCTGATAGCTATTGTTTCTATTTCATAAAATGAGGTGTTTGTACGTGCAGCCAAAACCGAGTATCGTTAATCTTCCAGTCTATATTCCCGGCAAACCCATTGAAGACGTAAAGCGTGAGTTGGGTTTGGACCACGTTATCAAGCTGGCCTCCAATGAAAACCCCTTTGGATGTTCGCCTAAAGCCAAAGAAGCCGTGATCCGTGAGCTGGAAAATATCAGTTTGTACCCCGATGGAGCAAGCGTCAGCTTGACTGAAGCGGTTTGCAGCAAATTCGGAGTCAATGCGGACCAAGTGGTGTTCGGATGCGGTTCCGATGAAGTTATCGAAATGATTGCCGAAGCTTTTTTCCAACCGGGCGATGAGACGGTAATGGCTTCCCATACGTTTTCGCAATATTATCACAATGCGGAAGTCGAGGGAGCGAAGATCGTGCTAGCGCCGATGAATAACGGCACTCACGATTTGCCGGTTATGCTGGACTTGGTTAACGACCGCACGAAAATCGTCTGGATTTGCAATCCTAACAACCCGACTGGAACGATGGTTACCCATGATGAAGTGAAGGCATTCATGGAAAAATGCCCGTCCAAGACGCTGGTTGTGCTGGACGAGGCTTATATCGAATATGTGGAGGATCCGCGTTTTCCGGACGGGCTTGCACTCCTGCGTGAGTATAAGAACCTTGTCTTGCTGCGCACCTTCTCCAAAATTTACGGTTTGGCCTCCCAGCGTATCGGTTACGGCATCGGCCATCCGGAAGTGATCAAACTGATCAATCAGGTTCGTCCGCCATTCAATACGACTCGCTCCGCGCAGGCAGCCGCACTTGCCGCACTTGCCGACGATGAGTTCGTCGCCGAATGCCGCCGCGCTAACTTGGAAGGCATCGCTTATCTGACCGGTGAGTTTGAACGGCTCAACCTGACCTATTATCCTGCTTACGGCAACTTCATTATGATTGATGTGAAGCGTCCTGCCGCAGATGTTTTTAATGGTATGCTCCGTAAAGGTTATATTATCCGAAGCGGCCATCAGCTTGGATTTCCGTTCTCCATCCGGGTTACGGTCGGCAACCGCAAGCAAAACGAAGGCCTGATCCAAGCTCTGGTAGAAGTATTGAATGAAGTAGCCGTTACCGTTTAAGCGGAAGGTAATTCTATCATGATGAAAGTTGGTTGCACATGACCAAAATCGCCATTTTTGGAGTCGGGCTAATGGGAGGTTCATTAGCCCTTTGCTTTAAAGATTTGCCGGAAGTTACCGTTGTCGGGCATTCCGTCAATCCTAACTCGGTGCGAAAATACGTAGACCGCGGAGTCGTTCACTCGGCTACAACATCTTTCAAAGAGGCTGCGGAAGACGCGGATTTCATCTTTCTTTGCGTTCCGGTAGGCAACCTTGAGGAATATCTCCTCAAATTGCAGGAGATTGATTTGAAACCTGGCTGCATCATTACTGACGTTGGCAGCACGAAGGCATCGGTTTGCCGTGCCGCAGCCAAAGTTAACTTGCGGAATGCCTGGTTTATTGGCGGCCATCCGATGGCGGGCTCAGAACGTTCAGGCGTGGAGGCAGCTAGCCGCCTTCTCTACGAGAATGCCTTTTATGTCCTGACCCCCGCTCCCGGAGTTCCGGAAGAAGCGTACGAGCGCTTGGTGGAGCTTCTCAACCACACGAAAGCTCAACTGGTGCGCTTGGAGCCGAAAGTGCATGATGAGATTGTCGGCGCCATTAGTCATCTTCCTCATATCGTGGCGGCAGCCCTGGTCAATCAGGTTTCCCGGTATGCAGAGGTTAACCCCCTCTATCAGGATCTGGCAGCAGGCGGTTTTCGCGATATTACCCGGATCGCCTCCAGCGAACCTGTTATCTGGCGGGATATTCTGATGGATAACCGTCAGGTGGTACTGGATCTTTTGCATCAGTGGACGGAGGAAACGAACCTCTTCATCCGACTCTTGGAAGCAGAGGATGGGGAAGGCATCGAGGAACAGTTCAGCAAGTCCAGAGCGTTCCGTAATCAGATCCCCGAGCGCCGCAAAGGAATGCTCCATTCCCTGTACGATCTTTATGTGGATATACCGGACCATCCGGGCATCATTGGACAAATCGCCTCGCTCTTGGGCAGCGAACGGATCAACCTGAGCAACATCCAGGTGATTGAAAGCAGGGCGGATGTGCCGGGCATTTTGCGGCTCAGCTTCCGCAGCGATCGAGATATGGACAAAGCGGCAGCCATTTTGAAAGATAAGTACGAGGTGCGATAAAACGTTTTCAAAAAAGGGTTGACAGAATGTAAACGGATACATATAATAAAAGTACAGTATGGTTTCTCTCCACTCCTATCCGAATTTGCACTTTGTGCGGGCTGCCGAGTACGGCAGCTTTTTTTTTTCGCTTTTCGAGATTCTCAGCTGGCATACAGGCATTCTTGAACGAATCTGTTATATCATAGAGAGGGAAGCCTCATTTCAGAAAAAAATGGATGAAACATTTCTTTGAAACCCGACGTCTATGGAAGGGTGTCAATCGTTGGGAATACATATTTCATCGCAAATTCCATCGTTTTCCGAGGTGAAAATGCAAAAATAGAGCTTATATAGGCAGGAAAATTCATAGTTTTGCTCGAAATCATGATAGATGGAGTGTGCTTACCGGGTAATTACAGCTTGGAACCCTAATTTGGTAACGCAACTTTTATTTGCCGGCAGAGTAATAATAGTGTCATGCCGGCGGTAAAACTTCGAGCCTTTCAGAAGGAGGAGCGCTAGGCTAATGACGGACTCTCAGCTGATCAGAGAAATCAAAGACGGCAACGTAGAGCTATACAGCGAACTGATGAAGCGGTACGAACGGAAAATCTACGCGTTCATCTATCACATGCTGAAAAGCGCGCGCCTAGAGGCGGCCGTCGACGATCTTTGTCAGGAAACTTTTTACAAAGCCTATCGAAGTCTGCAAACTTTCCGTGAAGTTGAAGCTTCGTTTTCAACCTGGTTATATACGATCGCCCGCAATACCGTACTTAGTGAAATGAGAAAACAAAAACATATCAAGGTTTCTTTGGAACAAACGGGCATTATGCCCCAAGCTTCCCAAGAAGCTTTGCCGGAGAGCACCGCCCTGCGCAATAAGCGGGTGACGATGGTCCGCCAGGCTATCAACAATTTACCGGAGAAGCAGCGCTCTGCCTTGATATTGCGGGAATACGATCAGATGGATTATCAGGAAATTGCCAATATTCTCGGACAAACGGTGAGTGCGGTGAAATCCTTGCTGTTTCGGGCGCGAGCAAGCGTCAAGGTGCAGCTCGAGCCCTATTATCTTGAACCGGTTTTAGATGACCTTGAAAGGGTGAGATCACGATGAACTGTTCCGAAGTTCAGGAACTGTTCGGTAATTACTTTGATTTACCCGAAGATGATTCCCGACGTATCCTGGTTGACAAGCATATCAGCGAATGCGTTGCCTGTGCGGAGGAATTCCGCATGTGGGAGGAAAGCTATGATCTGATCCGCGCTGTGCAGGATGATTCCAGCGAGCTTTTACAGGCCCCGCAAATCAGCAGCAGCGTGATGGATCGTATTTATAAGGATGAGGGCTGGAGAACTCCCGTCAGCGCGAAAATGTACGCCATCCCCTTCAAGCTGAGGCGCAATCTAACGGCTGTTATCGCCTTATGCATCGCTATTTTTGCGGTCAGTTTCATCTACGTTTTGACAGGCTCTCATGGAGCGGTTAACGTTGCGGAGCCTCATCAAGCGCTGGGTGTGATCAGCAAACCTGCTTCCTACAGCTTCGATAGCATAACGGATGAGGCGACTCTGCAAAATACAGCGGTAGCCAGCATCGGATTCTCCATCATGGAGCCGATGAAGTGGGGCAATCCTTCCAGCACGCCGAACTACTGGCTTGTCATGTCTCTGATCGGATTCATCTGCACCTTGCTCTTCTTGAACTGGTTCTCGCGAACAAGGGCATGAAGTGGAAGTTGGCATAACCAATTTGAATTAAAACCGTCGTCGCTTGCCAGCGCCGGCGGTTTTTTGCTAGATAAGACATGATTACGATATCGAACAAAGGGAGCGAACGTATGGAAGTGTCCCAATATCCGCAATATTTGCGCAGCATCGAACTGCTCCGCGACCGCATTCCCGCTTTTGACGAATATCCCTTTCATCTTTTAGCAGTTCGGGAATTGAGAACGCTGCCGCTGCATCCCAAAGTCACGTATCTGATTGGTGAAAACGGCATTGGCAAATCTACGTTGATGGAAGCTATCGCTGTAGCGTGGGGCTTTAATCCCGAAGGCGGCACCCTTAACTTCAATTTTTCCACCGAAGCCACCCATTCTGAGCTTTACCGCTATCTTCGTCTCGTTCGGGGGTTCAACAAGGCGAAAGACGGTTTCTTTTTTCGAGCGGAAAGCTATTACAACCTGGCGACGAATATAGACGAGTTGGATCGGGAGTCTCCAGGATTACCGAGGATCATCGATTCCTACGGCGGTGTATCGCTGCATAAGCAGTCCCACGGGGAATCGTTCTTTGCCGCGTTCATGAATCGGTTCGGCGGAAACGGGCTTTATTTGCTGGACGAGCCTGAGGCGGCTTTGTCGCCTTTTCGGCAGTTGGCTATGCTTTCACGAATCCATCAACTGGTGCAAAGCCGTTCCCAGTTTATCATCTCCACCCACTCTCCCATTCTGATGGCTTATCCGGATGCTTGGATCTATTAACTGACGGCCGATGGTATTGAGAAGGTGCAGTTGGAAGAAACGGAGCATTTCTCGATTATGAAGCAGTTTGTGAACAATCGAAACCCGATTCTGGCAGAGCTATTTGATGAACATTCGGAGGAATAGATAGAGGCAGGGATACCGCGGCATGATTTCGTCCATACTGGTAAAAAGAGCAAAATAGAAGAGGATGAAAGATGCTAGCGGAGGGATCTCGATGAATCTGGCGGACATGTTGTGCTTTGCCGACATCAAGGACTTGGGGCGAATTGCCGAGACCTACGAACTCACCTGCAATACACACTCGAAAAACGACCTGATCCAGGCTATTCTCGCCAATGTCAGCCGCAGCGACCTTCTGAAGCAGGAATTGGGCAGGCTGGGATGGGAAGAAATCCGCTTCATGAGCTCGCTTCTTTTTGACAGGAGGGATTCCTTCAGTCTGGAGGAGTTGACGGCACGGGTTCGAATGAATGTCTACGATGGAGAGGGCCAGACGGAGATCAATCCCCGGGAGATTATCAGCCGCTTTAAAGGAAGGGGCTGGCTATTTAACGGCCACCGTTGGAACAACAGTTATCTTTACCTGGTCCCAGAGGATTTGAAGCTGCGCTTTCGCGATACCCTTGCTCGCCAATTTGGCGCAGATCTGGTTCGTATTGCCGATAATCCGGCAGTCTATCGGGATGAGCGGCTGCTGCTGGCAGAGGACCTCTATCGTTTTCTTCACTTTATGACGCAAAATGAACTGCCGTTAAACGCAGAAGGATATTTATATAAGCGTACGTTGCAGCAAATTCAGGAGACCTTCACTATCTCCGAAGAGCCGGTGGCGAAAACCGCATGGCGCTTTGGTTACGGGCGAAGGTTTCGCGAGTACCCTAGCCGCTTCTCCTTTATTTATGATTATTGTTATTATTCCGGCCTGATTGAAGAGCGGAACGCAGAACTTGTGATCTCGGCCAAAGGCTTGAAGAAAGTAGAAGAGAAAGAGCGGGAGGATATGGACGCTCTATACCGGTTCTATTTGCGGCTGTATAAGGGAGCTGTGCCTAATCTGCAAGCTTTAGCCAACTGGATCGAGTGCCTGACCGGTGAGTGGACAACCCTTGCATCCTTAAGCGGCATCCTCGGGAGATTGATTAAACCTTACTATTACGACACGCCGGAGTCGATTCTGGAGCAACGTATGATTGGGATGATGGGACATCTGGGTTTGCTGCTGATCGGGGAAGATGAGCGCGAAGGGAGAGTCGTGCGGACCAGCCGCGTCGGGGCCAAAATTATCAAAGGCATTCACGTATCGGATGACGAAATGATCATGCTGACGGACTAAGCAGACGCCGAAGTTTTTGACACTCTGGACAGTGGGTTGCTATAATCACTCCAATAGTGAGTTGAAGTGCTGGTCGAGCGACAAGCGAGGAATCACTTCAGTGAGTTGAAGTGCTGGACGAGCGACAAGCGAGGAATCACTTCAACAAAAAGGGGTGATTTTTTTGTTGCATGCCTTTAACGGTATTATGCCAACAATCGATGAATCCGCCTTTTTGGCAACCGGTGTGCAGATCATCGGGGATGTCCGCATCGGCCGAGACAGCGGTGTGTGGTACAATGCGGTATTGCGGGGAGACCTGGCGCCAATCACGATAGGTGATCGAAGCAATATCCAAGATGGCGTCATCGGCCATGTCAATACGAGCCAGCCGCTCCTTATAGGCGATGATGTTTCCGTAGGCCATGGGGCGATTATTCATGGCTGCACCATCGGCTCAGGCTCGCTCATCGGCATGGGCGCCATCGTGTTGAATGGGGTGGAGATAGGCGAGTTCGTATTGGTCGGAGCAGGCAGCCTGATCACCGAAAATACAAAGATTCCTCCCTACACGTTATGTCTCGGGTCACCTGCAAGAGTGGTGCGGGAACTGACGGAAGCGGATCTGGAACGAATGAGGCGCACGACGGACAGCTATGTGATCAAAAGCCGGGAGTTTCGGGGAATGGCAAAGGGGAGTACGGATAAATGAAATTCAGCGATATCCGCAAAGGCCAATGGCGCGATTTGCAACCCTATCTCGATACCTGCTTGCTGCCCTTGACAGGACTAACCGGCGAAGAATCGCCATGGGAAGCGGCGGATGCTTTAGAGCGGTTGGGAGATCTTATGGCAGAGCTGGAGGAGCCGTATAAAGGACGACTGGTGACTTATCCGGCATTGCATTATTTTACTCCACCGGGCGGTTTCGCGGATTCGGTCAATCAGGTTTGCCGGCAGCTAAAAGAAGGCGGGTTCCGATATGTCGTCTTGGTAACAGCAGATGCGGCGATCTCGTGTATGACCTTTTCAGATGCTGACCTACTCATAACCAATGACATCGCAACCGATGGTGAAAGTAAAATAAATCACTTGCTTAGCGGAATATGGCAGTGAAAATGGATATAATTGTGACAAAAATAGAAACATTATATGAACTTTGTGACAAACCCCTGAACATCTCGCTCAGGGGTTTCTTGACGCGTTTTTAAAGGGTACGTTATTATAGAATTAATATTAGTTAATACATAATAAAGAAATAAGGGAAATGTAAGGGCTGCGCATGATGAGTGAAGCAACTGTAAAGGGGGTTTATCAGGTTCATGGATGACAAGAACCAAGACCATTTTTCAGAGCAAACGAATCAAGAGTCGGGTGAACAGAACACCGCTCCGAAACGCAAAAATGAGATGAGCCGGCGGCAATTTCTTACATACACTCTTGGCGGCACCACCGGTTTTCTAGCGGCGGGATTACTCGTTCCCATGGTTCGCTTCGCCGTCGATCCGATGCTGAAGAAGAAGACTGGCGCGGATTGGGTGAAGGTCGTAGAGGAAAGTAAAATTACCGACAGCCCGCAATCATTCAAGTTCCAGGTCCATCAGGTGGATGGTTGGTATGAAAGCACGCCTAAGCATGAAGCCTGGATTTCCAAAGATAAAGCCGGCAATATTTTCGCTCTGAGTCCGACATGCAAACATCTCGGCTGCCGCGTGGAATGGAAGGAGGAAGCGCACGAATACCAGTGTCCATGCCACGGCGCGCGCTATACCCTGGAAGGCAAGCAACTGAAGGTTGCCAATTTTCCTCTGGACGAATTTGATGTGAAAATTGAAAACGGTTTTGTTTACGTGGGAACGCTTCACGCAAATAAAGAGTCCAAGAAAGCTTAGGGAGGCGTAGGCAAAAATGCTGAAAGGAATTTATAGCTGGATAGACGAGCGCCTGGACATCACGCCGCTTTGGAGAGACGTTGCCGATCACGAGGTTCCTGAGCATGTGAATCCCGCGCACCATTTCTCGGCATTTGTATATTGCTTTGGCGGACTGACCTTTTTCATTGTGCTCATCCAGTTTCTATCTGGAATGTTCCTCACGATGTATTACGTGCCTGATATCGAGAACGCATACAAAAGCGTCGATTTCCTGCAATACAACGTTGCCTTTGGCGTGATCGTGAGAGGGATGCACCACTGGGGGGCCAGCCTCGTTATCGTCATGATGTTCCTGCACACGCTTCGTGTCTTCTTCACAGGTGCGTACAAAGCGCCGCGGGAAATGAACTGGGTTGTCGGCATGTTGATCTTTTTCGTTATTCTGGGGCTTGGGTTTACCGGCTATTTGCTGCCATGGGACAACAAGGCGTATTTTGCTACCCAGGTCGGGATAAAAATTGCGGCGACGACTCCTTTTATCGGCAGCTACCTGCAAACTTTCCTGCAAGGGGGAGATATAGTCGGAGCTACGACATTGACGCGGTTTTTTGCCCTTCATGTATTCTTCCTGCCTGCTCTGCTTCTCGCTCTTTTGGGTGGACACTTCTATATGATCCGCAAGCAAGGCATAGCTGGTCCGCTATAATCTGATCTGTCTCGAAGAGAAGGAGGAAGCTTGAGTGGCACATAATAAGAATTCGGATGAAAAAATCGTCTATGTCGGCGATTCCCGCGTCATCGCACGGGAAACCAAACAGCTGCCGCCCGATTACACCGCTTATCCCGGAAAATCGGAAGTCTTCATTCCAAACTTTCTATTAAAGGAATGGATGGTCGCTGTTGTCGCCTTAGTTGGCGTGCTTGTTCTGGTCATGTCAGAACCGGCGCCTCTGGGCAATCCTGCGGATCCCCTTAACGGTTCGTTTATCCCTATGCCGGACTGGTATTTTCTCTTCTTGTACCAGTTGTTGAAATACCCTTATACGTCTGGACACTATGTCGTCATCGGCGGACTTGGCCTGCCGGGCTTGTTGTTTGTCGGTTTGCTGCTGGCTCCTTTTCTGGATAGAGGGAAAGAAAGGCGCTTCTACCGGCGGCCTGTAGCTTCGGCTTTAATGTTCACCTCATTGGCGGCAATCGTCTATTTGACGACCTTTTCCTGGCATCACTACCAGCACCAGCTTGAAATAACCGGCACGATT
>NZ_CBQR020000106.1 GCF_000455485.1 Gorillibacterium massiliense | reverse complement strand
TTTTCCTGGCATCACTACCAGCACCAGCTTGAAATAACCGGCACGATTCCGGAGCATATTAAAAATGCCGAGGAACGCAAGGCCGCGATTAAACGGGGTGAGGAACCGCCGAAAAAGACCTACCAATCGGAAAAAGCTGCCGTTGTCGCACCGGATGACCCAGGCGCTTTGGTTTATGCCAAAGCAACGTGCGTGAGCTGCCACGGCACGGATTTGGAAGGTGCGGTTGGACCGTCTCTGCTTGGAGTCGGCGATCGGCATGATAAAACCGCCATTCTCGCCATTATGCATGACGGGATCAATACGATGCCAAAAGGTCAATACGAAGCCAGCAAACAGAATGGCATTTCCGATGCCGAGCTGGATCAATTGGCCAACTGGCTGGCGATGCAAAAGTCAGCCGCCAGCAAGGAAGCGGCAACAACAGCTCCAACGAAATAACAGCAGCAAGCAACCCGTTCTCTTGCTAAAGAGCTCGGGTTGTTTTACGATATCAGAAAAGTGTAAACTTCGTAGCAACTGCTTCCGAGTCCAATCTGTTGAAATGTTGGAGGATGCCCTGTGAATACCACCGCTCGCATTCTATCCTTTTATTGCAGTAAAGCCTTTTTGACTTCCCGATCTATGCTTCACACCCTGTTCTGGATCAATTTTCTCGGGACGATATACGGCTATTACTGGTACTGGGATCAAATTCAGGACACCCTCGCAGAAAAGCCGGCATGGATGGTCATATTGGTACCTGACAGTCCCACTGGCAGCTTGTTCTTTACATTGTCGCTCCTTTACCTGATCGTTGATTCCTATTCAGGCAAAGCGAGGGCAAAAGATGGACAGCTAAGGCGAATCATCGAGGGCCTGGCCGTTTTTTCTTCTTTTAAATATGGCATCTGGGCGGTTTCCATCATCCTTGCGGCTAACGCGATGGGGGTGCCTTCCAGTTGGCAGGATTGGCTGCTTGCTTTCTCTCATTTGGGTATGGCGTTGGAAGCGCTGCTGTTCTCCCGCTTCTTTAAGCTTGACGCGCTTGCAATTGGAATCGGAGCGGCATGGCTTTTTGCCAGTGACATTGTCGATTACGGGTATAGGGTCTTCCCTTATATGCAGCAGGTATTGATCGATCACATTGAGGTCATACGCAATTACACGGTGATGCTTAGCACGGCCACTACCGCCATCTTTGTTACGATCTCCAGACGAATGGCGCCAACCCAAAAACGCTGATCGGAATATGGTCTATCCATGGACATCCCTCCATAAGCATGATAACGGAGGGATGTCCTATGTTTTGGATGAGGAATCGGATCAAGAAAGGATACGCCAGTAAAGTACTGGCTGCAATAGCGCTGCTTTTCCTGTTATCGGCGGTAGTTGCAATATCCGGTTGCAGCAGCCGGGAAACCCGGGTCCCACCTGGCTCGGTTGCGGTAGCTGGGGAGGATGTCGAGAAGATTACGGCATTGGACAAGACAGCCAGCGATCTGTACCGGCTCATTCAATCCGGAAGTATGGCCGAAGCGAGGGAGAAAGCAAAACAATTGGGATCGATGGCGACGGGGACTGAATTTCGCGGATTTACGGGGATCGAGGGGATGAAGGTGCTATCCGACGCCATTCTGGCAGTGAACAGGCAACTTTACGCCGTGCAGATCTTCCCTGACAGAGCGCTGGCAGCCGCAAGAACGGTCAAGCTGATTACCGACGCTATGGCCCACCCCGAAGAGCCGATGTGGCGTCAGTACATCCGTCCGGCTTTGGACCGGATTAGCGCGTTGCGGCTGGCTGCGGAAGGAAACAAGCCTGGCGAAGCCGCGGCCATTTTGACAGATCTATATAACCGGTATGACGTTTTCCGTTCGGCCGTGCTCGTCAAAGGCGATCCATCGGAAGTTGAGAAGATCGATTCTCTCTTTGCTTTTTTAAAGAAGCAAACGGGTACGGGGAAATTCGACAGTGCTTATACGGCGGCATTGAAAGAGTTAGTGAGCAGCTTCAATGCTCTTTCCGGGGAATCCAAAGATCGCCCCGCATACTTGCCTTTGCCATATCAGGATAAACCGTTTTACTGGCCGCTTACCATTGGAGGCGTTCTCCTGTTTACCTTAGGCTATGTAGGTTGGCGGATGCTGCGCTCCGGTAAAAATATCGCTCCCTTACGAATGAAGACAAAAAGAGCGGATGAAAAGCGGGAGGTCCGCTAAGATTTGTCACGGAAGCCCTCACCCAATACGTCGTGGACGCTGCCGATGATGATAAAAGCAGCAGGGTCCAGTTGGTGGACGATGGCTTTTAGACGGCTTACTTCATGGCGGGCAACTACGCAGTAGACGACGTTTTTCTGCTGACGCGAGTAAGCGCCATGAGCGGGAAACAGGGTGACGCCGCGGTCCATCTCAACATTGATTTTTTTGGCAATCTCGTCGCCATGATCGGAAATGATGGTAAAAGCCCGCGCCGTATAAGCTCCTTCAGTGATGAAATCGATGATTTTGGATCCGACAAAGACAGAGACTAAGGTGTAAAGGATCTTTTCCTTCGGTAAATAAAACAACGCGCACCCGATGACCAATGTATCCATGAAAAGAATGACCTGGCCCATGCTCCAGCCCTTCCATTTGTTGGCCAGCCTGGCGATGATATCGACGCCGCCCGTTGTGCCTCCAGACCGGAATACAATGCCAAGACCGCCTCCGATGGAAACCCCGGCATATAGCGTGACGAGAAAATAATCCTGCCGAGAAGCGAAAGGGGTTATCCATCCTTGGTTGATCATTTGCTCGTAGACCCAAAAGAAGAAGCTCAACGAGGCAATCCCGAAAGCCGTATAGAACATGGAACGGGAGCCGAATACTTTGAGCCCAATGAGAAAAAGCGGAACATTGAGGGCCAGGTTGGTTAACGAGGGTGAAATTTGAGCGGCATAATGCAAAATAAGCGAGATCCCGGTGACCCCGCCTTCCATCAGTTCGTTAGGGATTATAAAATAGTAAATGCCGAAAGCGTATAGCGCCGTTCCAATAATGATACCCGCGATTTGCTTTCCGACATCCGTAGCCTTTTTTCCAAGCATGCACTCACTCCATTTCTATAATGCAGAAGATTGCCTTTATCCGTATGTTCTGGATATGTCTCCTTTTGAGGAGGCGTATTTTTTTGTCTTGAGAGGAAACAACCATTTGTTTTCCCCTGCGCTTTGCGATAACATGTATTCAACATGTATTGTAATGAAAATCAATCATACGTACAAGCAGGGGGCAAGGAGAGTGGAGAATAAATCGCTGGCCGATATGCAGCGTGAAGTGGATGCGTACATATCCCAGTTCAAAGAAGGCTATTTTAAACCGTTGACCTTGTTGGCGCGCATGACGGAAGAAGTAGGCGAGCTGGCACGAGAGGTCAATCATCAGTTTGGCGAGAAACCGAAGAAGCCGGGAGAAGCGGATAATTCCATCGAGTTGGAGCTAGGGGACATTTTGTTCATCTTGATCTGTTTTGCCAACTCTCTGGACATTGATTTAACCCAGGCTCACGATAAAGTATTAGAAAAATTCAACACTCGCGATGCCGACAGATGGACACGTAAGAACACCGAACTCTCTTGATCCTCATATACTGTAGCATCACTCCCGGTCCAAATTCTATCCTTCGGGATGTGATGGAAGGGGATGAGCGATGGTTGGGGCGGACTGGATTCGAAAAGCGTATCATGCTATTTTGGCCGGGGATTTTGAGCAGGCAGCGATCTGTTTTGAAGAAGCCGTCAGCTTGGAACCGGAAAACGCAGAGTATCATCACAAGCTTTCCGTTACCTACTCTCGCAGTGGAAGGCTGGAACGTGCCTTGTCTACCGCGCAAAAAGCGGTTAAGCTTGATCCCGATAATCAAGTGTACAAGCAGCAGATGCAGCAGGTGAAATCCAAAGAGCTGCTCGCTAAAGCATCGGTACGATTGGACAAACTGACTGCGCAACCGGCAACAGGTGATCTCGGTAATCATGGGGGCATCCTTTTGCCGCTTTCAGGCGATGGATTGGAGAGTGAGTTGCTGGATACCATCGTGATGTTGAGAAAAGCGATCCACCTGGATCCTCTTTCCGGTGAAGCTTATCTTCTTTTGGCTGTCGCTTGCGGAGCTGTCGGCGACGATCAGGAAGCGGTTTGGAACGTTTCAGAAGCACTGCGGCTTAATCCCGGCTTGCCGGACGGCAAGCGGCTTTATGCGCAATATTCGGCCAGATTGGCTAATCGCATGAATGAACCCGAACATAAAAGGAGAAACGATCATGGTCAACTCTATCATTAAAGTAGCGGTATCCGGTGCGGGCGGACGAATGGGCCGAGAAGTTGTAAAAATGGTGCTGAACCACCCGGAGTTTGAACTGGCAGCCGCTATCGACCGGGCAGGTGAAGGCATGGATGCGGGGAGCCTCGTAGGCTTGAAGGAATGCGGCGTAAAGGTGGTAGCCGATCTGGAGCTGGCATTAGTAGAAACAAAACCCGATGTTCTTGTCGATTTCACCGTACCCCAGACGGTATTGGAAAATACAAAAACGGCGATTAAGCATAAAGTAAGACCGGTTATCGGCACGACGGGCTTCAAGCCTGAAGATATCGAAGAATTGGACAAGCAATGCCGGGAGCAGGGAATCGGCGGTATCATCGCCCCCAATTTCTCCATCGGCGCTATCCTCATGATGAAATTCGCAGCTCAAGCGGCCAAATATATGCCTCATGTCGAGATCATCGAATACCACGGAGATCAAAAGTTGGATGCTCCTTCCGGAACGGCAGTGAAGACAGCTGAATGGATTGCGCAAAACCGGGAGGAATTCCGGCAGGGCAATCCTCGGGAAGAGGAGACCATCGAAGGAGCGCGAGGCGGGTTATATAACGGGTTTCGCATACATAGTGTAAGGCTCCCGGGCGTATTCGCCCAACAGGAAGTGATCTTTGGCGGAGACGGTCAAACCTTGAAGATTCGCCATGATTCCTACGACCGCGCCGGTTATATGCCTGGCGTAGCCATAGCCGTAAAAAAAGCAGTTGAACTCACAGGTATCGTTTACGGGTTTGAGCATTTCATCGATTAATATTCGTTTCTACTATAGAAGGAAGTGGACAAGATGGCTTTGCACATTGCATTTATAGCTCATGATCGCATGAAGGACGAAATGGTGAATTTCGTTACGGCTTACCAGCATGTATTTGCCGAAGGACATCAACTCTATGCCACCGGAACCACCGGACAGCGCATTATCGACAAAACCGGATTGAAGATTCATCGCTTTATGTCCGGGCCGCTAGGCGGCGACCAGCAAATTGGCGCTCTAGTCGCGCAAAATATTATGGATTTGATTATATTCCTCCGCGATCCGCTCATGGCCCAGCCTCACGAGCCGGATATTACCGCACTCTTGCGGTTATGCGACGTTCAAGGGATTCCGCTTGCAACCAATGTGGCGACGGCAGAGCTGTTGGTTCGGGCAATGGAGCGAGGAGAATTCGGCTGGCGGGAAGTCGTACATAAATATAAAGCAGGCAATGAAGAATGAATAGTAGCGTTGTCGATATACTCGTCATTGCTGCCCATGCGGATGATGCGGAAATCGGCATGGGGGGTACCATCGCCAAGCATGTTCGTGCCGGTTACCGCGTTGGGATATGCGACTTGACTGAAGCAGAGCTATCCTCCAACGGGTCGGTTCAGCTTAGGCACAAGGAAGCTGCCGCAGCGTCGGAAAAACTGGGTATCGTGCATCGGTCGAATCTGATGCTCCCTGACCGAGGCCTCGATCTATCTCCGGCGCAAATCGAAATCGTCGCCATGGAAATTCGTCGGCTGAGGCCGCGTATTGTTTTTGCTCCTTATTGGGAGGACCGTCACCCGGATCATATCCGCTGCAGCCAGCTGGTACAAGAGGCGGTATTCACTGCCAAGCTCCGCAGGTTAAGGCCGGAAATTGCTCCGGTTACTGTTGAGGCGCAATATTTTTATTTCATTAACGATATCGGTCCCGCCGATTTATTGGTTGATGTTACTTCCTGTTATGAAGAAAAACTTGACGCATTAAGGTCCTATTCCAGCCAGTTCGATGCGGCGGATGATCAAGCGGACACCGTACCCACCCCTCTAAACCAGGGTTATTTGGAGCGGGTAGAAGCCCGGGACCGGGTTTTTGGCATGAAGGGTCAGGTCCGTTATGCCGAAGGCTTTATTACGAAGGTACCCTACCAAGTTGACCTTTTTGGAAGAAGGGATAAGGAGGTCCATGAATGGAGCAACGCCTGAAAATCGGCATATCCTGCTACCCGACTCTGGGCGGTTCCGGGGTTGTCGCCACGGAGCTTGGCAAGTTGCTGGCGGAGCGGGGGCACGAAGTGCACTTTATTTCAAACAATTTACCTTTCCGTCTAGGGCGCTTCAGTCGAAACATTTTTTACCATGAGGTTGAAGTTAGCGATTATTATGTCTTCAAGTATCCGCCATATGATCTGGCATTAGCCAGCCGATTGGCTCAAGTCGCCAAGATGGAAAATCTGGATTTGCTCCACGTGCACTATGCGATTCCCCATGCGATTTGCGCCCTCTTAGCAAAACAGATGGTAGGAGACCAGCTAAAGGTCGTGACTACCCTGCATGGAACGGATATTACCATTCTTGGCCAGGATCCGTCTTTGAGCGACTTGATCCGACATGCCATCAACGAAAGCGATGCGGTCACCGCTGTATCCGAAGATTTGATCAAGGAAACACGGAGAACGTTGGATATAACCCGTTCCATCGATTTGGCTTACAATTTTGTAGACAAGCGGGTGTTCTACCCGCGGGATGTGGCGGCGCTGAAAAAGGATTTTTCGCCTAATGGCGAGCCGTTGCTCTTACACATGTCCAATTTCCG
>NZ_CBQR020000105.1 GCF_000455485.1 Gorillibacterium massiliense | reverse complement strand
CCCAGTCAAGCGGGTGATGGACGTCGTCGAAATTTTTGCCCGGGTCAATCATGAGGTGCCCAGCCGGCTGCTGCTCACCGGAGATGGACCCGAGTTGTCCCGAGTCGTCAACCGAGTACATGAGCTGGGGCTCTCGGAACGGGTATTGTTTTGCGGTAAACAGGACGAAGTGGCAGAGATTTTGTCCATCTCGGATATCATGCTTCTTCCGTCGGAAAAGGAGAGCTTTGGTCTTGTGGCGCTGGAAGCGATGGCCTGCGGAGTGCCGACTGTCGGCTCCACGGCTGGAGGAATTCCCGAGTTGGTGACCCATGGCGAAACCGGGTTTCTATCGCCTGTCGGCGATGTGGCTGGAATGGCCGCCGATGCTATCCGGCTGCTGAAAAACCCGGATTTGTACCGGAGAGTTTCAGATGCTTGCTTGTACAGGGCTCGCCATACCTTTTGTAATGACCGGATTACGAGGCAGTATGAAGAGATTTATTATCGGGTTCTGGGCAGAAAAGCGCCCGTCGATGATCTTTCAACCGATGCCGACTGTAGAGGGTAAACGATGGGAACGCAAATGATAAAAGCGGGGACCGCGGTTTTAAAGAAATTGACGGAAGCTGGCTGGGAAGCTTATTTTGTCGGTGGTTTCGTTCGGGACAAGCATCTTGGGCTGCCGGTTCAAGACATCGATATCGCCACCTCGGCTTTGCCGGATCAGGTTATGGCGTTGTTTCCCAAATGCATTCCTACGGGACTGAAGCATGGAACCGTGACAGTTCGCGTTTCCGGCTTTTCTTTTGAGGTGACCACTTTCCGCAAGGAATCGGAGTATGAAGCGCACCGCCGCCCGGCTCAAGTTGAGTTTGTCTCCGATCTGGATGAGGATTTGCGGCGGCGCGATTTTACGATGAATGCCATGGCTATGGACGCTGCCGGCAATATCTTCGATCCCTTTGGCGGCAGGCAGGATATAGTGGCGGGAGTTCTGCGCTCCGTAGGCGAAGCGGAAGAGCGATTTAGCGAAGATGCGTTGCGTATGATGCGCTGCGTTCGTTTTGCCTCCCAATATCAATTGCAGGTGGAACCCGCTACATGGTTGGCACTGCAGGGGCAAATCCGCTTATTTAAACATGTGTCCATGGAACGGGTACGGGCGGAGCTGTCCCGGATCGTCGGCGGCCTTCATCCCTTTGAAGGGTTGTCGCTTTTGGCGGACAGCCGCATATTTCGGCATACCAAAATCAAGCTCTCGTTTCCTTTTGCCGATTGGACGAGCAAAGATTTACCTGTTGTGCTTCGACGTTTGGAATCCTCTTCTGTTGTTTCCCTGCGTTGGCTGCTTCTGGCGAAGGAAATGGAGCTTACCCCGGAAGCGGCGGAAACTGCTTGGAAAGCCCTTACCTTTTCATTGGACGACACGAAGCGGGTCAAACAGTTTCTTGCTTTTGACCAATGGCTGAGAGAAGCTCTCTCATCTGCGAAGAGCGAAGCGGAAATAAGGGATAGTTGGGTGACCGGCTGTCTGTATTACAATGAAACAACACTTACCGATTGGCTCGGAGTTGCAACCCTTTATCAAGAGATGCCGGAGGATCCGGTTCACTATCCCGTATTCGCCGGTACGGATCAAGAAACAGCGGAAAGCGGCGTTAGACTGCTGCTAAACCATGGATCAGACTGGCTCCGCGAGATGCCGGTAAAAAAACTATCCCAATTATCGATGAATGGGGAAGAAGTGATGCGGCAACTGCAACGGTCTTCCGGGCCGTGGCTGGGCAAGCTGATGAACCGGATGCTGCTTGAGACCGCATTAGGCAGGCTTGAACCGGGCAAAAAGGCTCTTGCCAATCGGGTCGCGGATTGGGCAAAGGATAATCCGGAGTAGCGGATATGATTCGGCAAACGGTGAGGCGGAAGAGAAAACGGGGTGTGCCAGAACCATGGATAAAAAACAATTGATCGCACTTTTTGCGGAACATCCCGGCGTCTTTTTTTCCGGCGAGAAGATTAGCGCAGAGCTGGGAGTAAGCCGAACGGCGGTTTGGAAGCACATCCAGTCGCTGAAAGAGGATGGCTATGTGTTCGAATCCTCTTCCCGAAAAGGCTACCGGTTAGTGTCGCAGCCGGAGCGGCTCGATGAAACACTGCTGTTGGCGCAGCTCCAAACCCGGGAGCTGGGACATCCGTTGTTAGTGCTGGAAGAGACATCTTCGACCCAAGATGCCGCTCGCGAATGGGCGGAGCGCGGAGCGCCGCACGGGGCGCTTGTGGTTGCCGACGCCCAAACGGCAGGGCGCGGTCGAATGGGCCGCAGCTGGCACTCGCCGGCGGGAAAAGGCATCTATATGAGCCTGGTGCTGAGACCGGATATTCCTATGCAACATACTCCGCAGATGACGCTGTTAGCTGCGGTGGCGCTTTGCCGGACATTTCGCCGGGAAGCCTCTGTTGATGCTTCGATCAAGTGGCCTAACGACATTCTCATTAACGGCCGTAAGGTCAGTGGTATTTTGATGGAGTCCAGCGCGGAGGATGAACGACTGAGCTATATTATCGCAGGGTTTGGTATCAGTGTGAATCTGCAGAAGGAGGATTATCCCGATCATTTGCATGATGTGGCTACCTCCTTATTTATCGAATCAGGCCAACCGATTCAGCGGGAGGATCTGATCGCTTCATTTTTGCAGGAATATGAAAAATGGTTTTCGGTTTACATGGCTGAGGGCTTTGCTCCGATTTTATCTCTGTGGGAAGCGTTAAGCTCCACGTTGGGCCGGGTCATTACCGCGTATACGCCAAAGGGGCCGCAAAAGGGAACTGCACTGCGCCTGCACGAATCGGGTGCTCTGACGATTCGCACTGAAAACGGTCAAGAGATGAATGTTTTTTCCGGAGATATCCGGGAAGAAAATAAAACGCTGACGGAAAAAACGATGTGATTTTCGCGTCCGGTGATGGTATAATGAACTCGTTCGAGGCGATATCCCTGTGCGGAATTGCACTTGAACAGCTGATTTGCCTTCGTCCTCAATGGGGACAATAATTGAAAAGCTTGTGTTGGATTATGGCGGATTCTGCTCTGAGCCGAAAGGACCGAGACAGAAGGTTCATACCCCTACAGTTTTTACTATGTATGGATGACCTTTTGGCTTTTCGCTGGAGGGTCTTTTCTATTTTTTACCTGACCCTTAACAAGCGGAAGTCTGCCGACAAAAAAGTCGGGAGGAACTAATAATGAACGCGATTCGAAAGCCTATCACCACATTCAAACTCCGCAAAATGAAACAAGAGGGTGAGCCGATCACCATCGTTACCGCCTATGATTATCCTTCGGCCATGTTGGCGGAAGAAGCAGGCGTCGATTGTATACTTGTCGGCGATTCCATGGGCAACGTCGTTCTGGGATACGATTCGACGATCCCCGTTACGCTGGATGATATGATCCATCATTCCAAAGCGGTCAATCGCGGCGTATCCTCTGCCTTCGTCATAACGGACATGCCGTTTATGACCTATCATGGCAGCATCGACAGGACGCTGGAAAATGTCGGCCGGGTCATGCGCGAAACCGGCAGCAAAGCGGTGAAAATGGAAGGCGGCCGGGAAATCGCCGATACCGTCAAAGCAGTCGTGAAAGCAGGAGTTCCCGTAATGGGCCATGTCGGCTTAACGCCGCAATCCGTCCATCAAATCGGCGGATACCGGGTTCAAGGCAAAACGGCTGAAGATGCTGAACGCTTGGTCGAAGATGTGAAAGCCCTGGAGGAAGCAGGCTGCTTTGCCGTTGTTCTTGAGTTGATGACGGCGGAAACAGCGGAGCGGATAACCCGTGAAGTTTCAATTCCCACCATCGGAATCGGCGCCGGTCCCGGATGTGACGGTCAGGTGCTTGTTTTCCACGATATGTTGGAATATGGCTCCTCCTCCGCTCCAAAGCGCTTTGTCAAAACCTTTGCCCGCGTTGGAGATGAAATCCGCAGCGGTATTGCCAAATATGTGCAGGAAGTGAAGAGCAGAAGTTTTCCGCTGCCGGAGCATTCTTTTAGCGGGGATACGTCCGTAAAAGGCGCAAATAAAGGCTCTGATGACGGCAAGACAAAGCAAGGCGAGCCTGGGAACCAATCGGAAGATATTGCGGTGTACGGGTCAGGAAAATAAGGGAGAGTGAAGAGAGTGGAAGCCATTCTTACCATAAAAGATTTGCGGCAGGCCATTCAGAAACGCAAAGCGGATTTCAATGCCGCAGGGAAGGCAGGTTCCGTCGGCTTGGTGCCGACCATGGGCTTTCTTCATGATGGCCATGCCAGCTTGCTGCAGCGCGCGCGTCAGGAGAACGATATCGTTGTTCTGAGCGTTTTTGTCAACCCGACCCAATTCGGGCCAAAAGAAGATTTTTCAACATATCCCCGAGATACGGAACGGGATCTGCAGGTTGCCTTGAAGGCGGGAGTCGATTTCGTGTTCATGCCGGATGTGCTGGAAATGTATCCACGTAAAAGCAGATCATCCATAACCGTTTCCGCTGACGTAACGAGCAAGCTGTGCGGCGCGTCCCGTCCCGGCCATTTTGACGGTGTTGGCCTTATCGTCAGCAAGCTGCTTCATATCGTGCAGCCTGACCGTGCCTACTTCGGGATGAAGGACGCGCAACAGGTTGCGGTTATCCGTACTTTTGTCGATGATCTGAATATTCCGGTGGATATCGTCGCCTGTCCGATCATCCGGGATACCGATGGTCTTGCGCTTAGCTCCCGTAACGTCTATTTGACCAAGGAAGAACGCGAGCAAGCCCTTGTGCTTTCCCGGGTTCTGGCTCTTGCGGACAGTTGGCTGGTTGAAGAGCAAAACGATCCCAACCTCTTGCGGAAACGCTTGATTCGAGAAATCAAAAAAATGCCGCTGGCGGATATCGACTATGTCGAGATCCTGTCGTATCCAAATCTGGCCAAACCAGAAGAATGGAGCAGCCTTGATAACGAAATGATCATTGCCCTTGCCGTTCGTTTTGGTAAAACCCGATTGATCGATAACCGCCTCTTGCCGATTCCATCTGTAATCCCGGTGAACCGTAAGCTGGCCGGCAGCTTCAAATAAAACGTAAAAATAGAGGAGGACCTCTAATGTTCCGTACCATGATGAAATCCAAGCTCCACCGCGCTACCGTAACGGAAGCAAACTTGAATTATGTAGGCAGCATAACCATCGATGAGGATCTGCTGGACCTTGCGGACTTATACCCTAACGAAAAAGTTCAAATCGTCAACAATAACAACGGCGCCCGTTTGGAGACCTACATCATTCCCGGTCCCCGGGGCTCGGGAGTCATTTGTCTGAATGGAGCGGCAGCCCGTTTGGTTCAACCGGGAGACACGGTTATTATTATTTCCTATGCGGTGCTTTCCGATGAAGAAGCACGGACGCATAAACCGACTGTCGTCATTTTGGACGGTGCCAATCGCCCCGTCGATGCCACCTATGAAGAAAAGCACTCCACCGAGTTGTCGACCACCCTCTAAGAGCGCGCAACAGCACGGAATGCCTGAATTTGAGGGGTTATCATGCGTATGAAACCTTCTCCCCGAGCAAACAATGAACGTAGAAATCGGGGGGAGGGGAGCGCGTGTTCAAGGAAATTTACGCTACGATGAACAAGGTATTGGATGACATCATCAAGGAATATTCGGAAGCCTCGTCGGATAAAGCTGAGGAACTGGACGATCAGCTGCATCTTTTAAAGGCCATGAACGACAGTTGCCTGGAGGAATGGACGAGGTTCGAGGAGCGCTTGAATCTTGTCCGCAAGAAGTGGAAAACCGTTTCCGTTCCGAAAGCCGCCCTTACGACGATCCCTCACTCTTTCCCTGATGAATCCAGCACCGGCTCTGCTCCAAGCCTGACAGGTTCAACATCGGAGCATTTTATCAAAGGCCAAGGTTATTACAAGCTTTACATGTTCCGGCAGGCGATTGCCGAATTTTCCGAACTGGTGAAACATAATCCGGATTTCGTTTTGGGCAGGGTATATCTCGCCATGGGCTATTTGCGTGCGGGAGATTTAAACGAAGCTCACCAGCAATTTCAACTTCTGATCCCGCTCACGGAAAATCAAAAGCTGAAAGCCATTTCTTTTAGCGCTATGGGCTGTATTCAGCTGCAGGGGAACAATGCCGAAAAAGCATTTGACTATTTTAAAATGGCCGATCTCGCCGACTCCAGCTGTATGGAGCCCAGTTTGTGGAGCAAGGAATTTTGGCCGTTCCGGCGGGATCATGCATAAGAAGATATCTTAAAAAAAGTTTGTTTTTTCACAAGAGGTTCTGGTATGCTATAGGAAAGTAAGCGTATGATAAGCTTTTCCTGTCGGCCTGGCCATTATTTTTTTCATGCATCCGGCAAGAAGGAAAGGAACAGGTTTCCTCGCAATGAAATTTGCAGTTTTAGATTTTGAAACGACCGGAGGCCAGCCTGCCGATGAAATCATACAGGTTGGCCTTGTTCTTATAGAAGACGACAAGATCACTACGCGCTATTCCACTTTAGTTAAACCAACAATACCGATCCCTGCCTTTATCACCAGCTTGACGGGGATTGACGAAGCTATGGTTAGCGAAGCACCCCCATTGGAAGAAGCGGTTATGAACATGCAGCGGCTGCTGAAGGACAGTATTTTAGTGGCCCACAACGCCGGCTTCGATTTCGCATTTTTGCAGCGGGCGTTGGAATCCAGCGGCTATTTTAAATTTAACGGCATCGTGCTGGACACCATGGACATGCTGCGTATCGCTTTTCCTACGTTGCCCAGTCTCGCACTTGGCAACGTATGCGAAACCTTGGGCGTCACCCATGAAAGGCCCCATCAAGCGGACTCCGACGCGGAGGCTACAGCCGAGCTTCTTTTGTTATGTAAAAAACGGATATTGGAGCTTCCGCTTCTTACCGTACAGCGGATTGCCGCAATCTTCCAGGATGATCCCGGTGATTTCGGTTGGTTTATCCGCGAGCTCTGCAATCAAAAAGAGCAGGCAAGCGCCCTCGACCCTGATGCCTACACGTACTTTCGGCAGTTTGCCTTGAATGTAGGGGATTGGGGTGAAGAGGAAGAAGAACGGGACCGGTCTGAAGTTGTCGCCCATTTGGATAAGCCCTTCTCTGAATTTTACGAGGATATCAAAAAAGCCCTTCAACTGAAGTTCGATGTGTTCGAGGAACGGGAAGCTCAGGATCAGATGATCGCGGAGGTTCATACTGCCTTTGATGAAGATCGGCACTTGATGGTTGAAGCGGGAACCGGAACGGGCAAGTCCCTCGGCTACTTGCTTCCTGCTCTGCATTACGGCATTTTGCAGGATAAAAAGGTTCTGGTGAGCACCCATACCATCAACCTGCAGGAGCAATTGCGACTGCGGGATTTGCCGCTTCTAAAGGACATTTTTCCAGTTCCCTTTAAGGTTTCCATATTGAAAGGCCGCAGCCATTACCTTTGCTTGCGCAAGTTTGAGCAGAAAGTGACTTACTACGATTATGAAAACGGCAGAGAGGATCTCATTTCCGCCGCTCAAATGGTTGTTTGGCTCAGCGAGACGACGGATGGCGAGGATGAAGAACTTCACTTTGGCAGTCGGGGCGGAGAGTTTTGGCGAACAGTTGCCAGCGATGCAGATTCGTGCCTCAACCGCAATTGTCCCTGGTTCAAAAAGTGCTTCTACCACAGAGCCCGACATCAAGCCAACACCTCGGATGTGGTCATCACCAACCACTCGTTGCTGTTCACCGATGTGAAGGCGGAGCACCGGATTTTGCCCGGCTACAAGCACCTGGTGATCGATGAAGCACACAACTTCGAAGAGGTCGCAAGCAAGCATTTGGGCACAACAGTCGGTCACTCCACCCTTGTGAATGCCATTGCATGGCTGTGGAAAGATAGCCGTACTGGCAAATTGCCGCAATTGCGACAGCGCTTGTCCAGAGTGGAAAACGTTCCTGCCGATGAACTTGCGGCTTGGTGTGAAAGAGTGGATAACATCGTTCCTAAGCTAGCCGATCTTCGCGGAAAGTGGGAGGAGCTGGCGATCCAGCTTTTTGATGAGTTGGCGAGAGGCGCGGCTAGCGGTGACGGCGGCGAAGGCGGACAAACCGTTTTGCGCATCCGTTCGGAAGATATGCCTGAACGTTGGCCGCTGTTTTCCGATGCTGAGGATGAGCTTTATGCCGATCTGTCCGATGTATTGAAGCGGCTGGACCGGCTGCTGTCCGATCTCAAGGAAAAGGATGAGTTGTTCGAGATCCAAAGCCTTGTGACGGATATTGCCGGGGCTGTCAAAGATCTGACGGCTTTCCGCGATGGCCTTCGCTTGTTTATAAAACGGAGCGAGCGTGATTATGTCTATTGGTTGGAAGGAAGTCCCACCCAGAAGCTGCGTTCCTTGCTCTTGAACAGCGTTCCCGTCGATGTCAGCCCCATGCTGCAGGAATATATTTTCGGAGCAAAAGAGAGCGTCGTTCTTACCTCTGCGACGTTATCCGTCAACAAGAAGTTCGACTATACCATCGACCAGCTGGGTCTTTCCGCTTCGCAAAGAGCCGATAGGCTGCATACCGTCCTGCTCCCCTCTCCTTTCAATTATCGGGACCAAGCGTTGATGGTCATTCCAAGGGATTTTCCGGTATTAAAAGGGGCAAGGGGCGAGGAGGAGTTTACCGCCCGACTTATCGATTCCTTAACGGAAGTGGCTCGAGCCACCAAGGGCCGGATGCTTGTCCTGTTTACTTCTTATCGAATGTTGAAGACCGTTCATGTTGAGCTAAGGGAGCGGCTTCAGCAGGATGGGATTCAAGTTTATGGGCAAGGGATGGACGGCGGCAGCCGCAGCAAGCTGGTCCGCCTGTTCCAGCAAAGCAAATCGGCCGTTCTTCTCGGAACAAGCAGCTTCTGGGAAGGCGTCGATATTCCGGGAGAAGCGTTAAGCTGCCTGGTCATCGTTCGATTGCCTTTTCAACCGCCCAATCATCCGGTGGTGGAAGCGAAATGCGACCGTATTAAGCAAGAAAACCAAAATCCGTTTATGAAGCTGTCGGTGCCTCAGGCTGTTATTCGTTTCAAGCAAGGCTTTGGCCGGTTGGTGAGGACAGCGCGGGATAAGGGAGTTGTCATCGTTTACGATACGCGAATTCTGGAAACGAATTACGGCAAGTATTTCCTTTATTCGCTTCCCGGACCGAAGATTGAACATATGAATACTCAGCAGTTGGTGCCACGGATTATTGAATGGATTGAGGGGGAACAAATATGAAGATCACAGTGAAAATTTCCGAAGCTGTTGTTCGTCGTCTGCCGGTTTACTTACGGTATCTCAATGAGTTGCGGCTTAACGGAGTTCAAACCGTGTCTTCCCAGGATCTGGGGAGAAGGCTGGATTTGAATCCGGCGCAAATCCGCAAAGACTTGGCTTACTTCGGTGACTTTGGCAAGAAGGGGATCGGCTACGATGTGGATTATCTCATCGAAAAAATTCGCCATATTCTCAAGCTGGATCGGGAAATCGCCGTCGCCCTCGTCGGTGCGGGGAACTTGGGTAGAGCACTTAGCAACTACAACGCTTATTTGAAAGACTCCATGAAGATCGTCGCTCTGTTCGATTCTATGCCGGACAAAGTGGGGACGCTGGTGAATAATCTGGTGGTGCATCCGATGGAACAGATGGAAGCGATCATCAAGGAAAATGACATCCGCGTCGGGATCATTACAGTGCCTGGCGCAGAGGCTCAAGCGGTTGCAGATGACTTCATAAATGCAGGAGTGGAAGCCATTCTGAATTTTGCCCCGGCCATCATCCGCGTTCCCTCCAACGTTCGGGTTCATTACGCCGATTTTACCGCCGAGTTGTTAAGCTTAGCCTATTATCTGGATTAATGACAGGGCAGAGTAGAATGTCCGGGCCTATACCCTATAAAACCCCACTTGGTGGGGTTTTGCATTATTTATGCGGCTGGTGCTGCAACAAAAAAAGCATTCCTTCAACCTTGATGGTCGTGTGGAATGCTTTTACGGTGCCGGTAGAGTTCCGGCTGTTAGGCGTATTTCAGGACGATGCTTTCCAGCGTATTCGCTACGCTTTCGCAGGCATCGGTTGCTTCTTCCAGGTGCTCGTACATTTCTTTCAGTTTGAAATCCGTGTAAGGGTCCTTGGTCTCGGTGAAAATCGTGCGAATTCCTTCCCGCATCAGCCGGTCGCCTTCATTTTCCAAACTGTTGATGATGACCGTGTGTTCGGTGATTTGCATATATTTCTTTTTAGGCAGCAGCTTCAACGCTTCAAGGATATGCTCGCAACTACCGACAATGACGTCGGCAAAAGCTTTCATGTATTGATCCGAGTAATCGAGATTTAAATAGTCGAAACGGGCGATGGTTTCTTCGATTTCGTCAATCACATCGTCCACGCTATTGGTTAGGGCCATAATGTCTTCGCGGTCAAGAGGGGTGATAAACACTTTATTTAACCCCCGGTAAATCATGTGCGTGATCGTGTCGCCTTTGTGCTCCAGTTCTTTAAGCGGTTCAATGAACTCTTTCGGATTTTTTCCGGACTTCATCGCTTCCTGGAACATAACTGCGCCAGCCAAAGAATTTTCCGCAGCTTCGATCAGAAGCTTGAAAAAGTCCGTGTCTCCCTTATTGTTTTGTAACATACTCAGGTTGTCCTCCAGTCTCTCGTATCCAACACCTATTTACAAACCTAATACTAAAATTAACACAATCTTAAAAGGAAATGCAATGACGTAAACCGGCATGTCTCATTTTCTTGATTTTTAGCCTGCTGGCATTGTACATTGGAAACAAGCGAATTTTGTGTGAAAGGAAACGATGCGTGTTGAACCGTATATTGATTCGAAATGGTACATTTCTCGTTCCGGATGCTAAAGCGCCGGTGCTTCAAGGAGATATGGGGATAAAAGACGATAAAATCGTGTATATTGGGTCATCGCTTTCTCAAGAGTCGGTGGACACCGAGTATGACGAAATCGTTGATGGAAGACGTAAGCTGTTTATGCCGGGGCTGGTCAATACTCACGGTCATGCTGCGATGTCCTTGCTAAGGGGAGTCGGCGACGATTTAGCGCTGCAAGTTTGGCTCGAAGAAAAAATGTGGCCGAACGAAGCGAAATTTACCGCAGATGATGTACGCGTGGGCACGCTTCTTTCCATTTTGGAAATGGTGAAGGGCGGTACCACAGCGTTTGTTGATATGTACGACCATATGAATGAAGTGGCTCAAGCCGTGGAGCAGTCTGGAATTCGCGGGTGTCTCACCCGTGGTGTAATCGGTCTATGCCCGCCGGATGTCCAAGATGCCAAGCTGGCGGAAGCCGTTCAGTTTGCCAAGGATTGGCATGGTAAAGCTGACGGTCGGATCACGGCGATGATGTCGCCGCATGCTCCTTATACATGTCCGCCGGACTATATCCTCCGATTTGTCGAAGCGGCTCATGACCTTAATCTGCCGATCCACACTCATATGTCGGAAACGGCAAGAGAAGTCGCAGAAAATGAAGCGGCTTATGGACTCCGGCCGGTGGCGCATTTGGAAAAATTGGGAGTCTTCAGCCGTCCCTGTCTGGTGGCTCACGGCGTCCATCTGACGGACGATGAGATCGGAATATTGGCAAAATACGATGTGCGCGTATCCCACAATCCCGGGAGCAACCTAAAATTGGCCAGCGGTGTCGCTCCGGTGCTGAAACTGCTGAAGGCGGGGGTGAAAGTGTCCCTTGGCACTGACGGTCCTGCAAGCAACAATAATCTCGATATGTTCGAGGAAATGCGCTTGGCCGCGCTCATTCACAAAGGCATTTCCGGCGATCCGGAAGCCGTTCCCGCCTATTCCGCTTTTCAGATGGGGACAAGAGAAGGCGCCCGCTCCATTTGGTTGGACCATACCGGAGCTTTGGAGATTGGCAACAAAGCCGATTTTATCGCGCTCAATATCGATCAGCCGCATTTCTACCCCTATTCCAATTTGCTGTCCCACGCGATCTATTCCGCTTCCGCTCAGGATGTAACGGACGTTTGGGTGGATGGGAAAGCCATTGTGCGGGGCGGAAGCTGTTTGACCTTGGATGAAGAAAAAATCAAGGCGGAGTTTACCCTTCGCTATGAGAAGCTGATCAACGGATGAACGGCGAATACAGGCTCAAGTTGCGATCGAAGAAGAGAAAAATCGGCAAACGGCAAATATGGCTGATCGTCTCGATATCCGTGATTGTCCTAATTGGTTTGATCATTGGACTTGAACGGTTTTATTCTTCCATTCAGAATGATTATTTTGCGGAGAAAAAGGCTGCCATTAGAACTGCTAAAGAGCAAACGGATCTGGTCAAAGCAGGTAAAGTTGCCCCATTTGTCGGAGATAAAGATTATATGACGGTGCAGGGCACATCATCCGACGGAAAAAGTATGGTCGTGTGGATCAGCGATGACGGCGTGCACGCTGAATATTTGGATCAAGGCTTCAGTAAGGATGCTGTACGCGAGAAAACGAAGGCCCAGTATCCTGGCGTGACCATTCTCCGCATCATTCCGGCTGTTTATGAAGGCGAATATTCCTGGCAAGTTTATTATCGATTGAAAGAAAATGGAGTGACCTCATACTTTTACGATTATTTGAATATCCATACGGGTGATCATTTGGATACTTGGTCTCTAAGCTTGCATAACAAATAGCTCTTGTATCAGCCTAAAATCAATCCTTGTACCTCCAGTCGGCGGCGATGCTGATGGAACGGGCAAGGATTGTTTTGCGTTCAGGCAAAACGTATATTTACCCAATTGTGGCGGAGTTGAAACGAAGAATCGGAATTAGTTTAGAATAATTTCAATAAATGAGCCCAAATAGGTCGCTAGATGTGATATACTCTAATACATCATCTAATATATATAGAAAGGCGGACAAACATGAAGCTAAAAGTATTGCCAACTGTTATAGCATTATTAGCGTCCTGTGTCATACTGTTTGGTGGATGGTTTATGTACCGCAGCTATGCCATGGAGTCGCCTCTTGCCAATCAAATCAACAAGGTCCAGGGAGTGGAGAGCGTCCATTCCGATTTTAGCAGCGACAAGGTAACGGTTGATCTGGCGTTGAAAAATGATGCCAGCATCCGCGATATATATGATCTAATTGCGAAATCCAAAGTGGTTTCCGGCCGTCAGGTTGAGTTGAATGTGAGCAGTGATTCTAGCCCTGAGCTTGAGAAATGGTGGTCGTCTGCCCTTTTTGATATTGCCCAGGCGATGGAAACCCATCAGTATTCGGCAATTCCGACACAACTTCAAGAGAAAGCCAAATCGTTATCGGGATTGACCGCCGAGTCGGAAATGGACGATCAAAACGTTTATATCCGTCTAGTTGATGGCAGCAACAGCAAGTACATCATTTTGCCGCGTGTTCCGGCAGGAATGGGGGTGTGGCCGAATGAGCAAGTACATTAAAGAAATCGTAATAGGAATCGGCGTTGCCGCCCTGTTGTTTCTCGTATATATCGGGGTTAATGTCTTACCCTTTTTGACCATTGCCGCTTTTGTTGGGGTCTTTTTCTATTTCTCCAGACCAAAGGGCAGTGGAGCTATGACAGCTGGCGTTGACCGCAGGACAAAAGCGAAGGTGCCAACATATTTGACCTTTGATGATATCGGCGGTCAAGACCGTGCGAAGAACGAGTTGAAGGAAGCCCTCGATTTTCTGATCAAACAAGAGGAGATCAAGAAATTCGGGATTCGTCCTCTGAAAGGCATACTCCTAGAGGGGCCTCCCGGAACAGGGAAAACGCTGATGGCGAAAGCTGCCGCCCAACATACCAACTCCGTATTTCTTTCGGCTTCCGGCAGCGAATTCGTGGAAATGTACGTCGGCGTCGGCGCCAGCCGAATCCGGGATCTGTTCAAGGACGCCCGTACCCGTGCGCAAAAAGAAAACAAGGACAGCGCCATCATCTTCATCGATGAAATCGACGTAATCGGCGGCAAGCGCGACGGCGGAGGTCAGCACCGGGAATATGATCAGACGCTGAACCAACTGCTGACGGAAATGGACGGTATTCATACTCAGGAAACGCCGCGTATTTTGCTCATGGCTGCAACCAACCGAAAAGAAATGCTGGATAGTGCACTGCTGCGCCCCGGGCGTTTCGACCGGCACATCAGCGTCGATCTGCCAGATAAGAAGGGCCGTTTGCACATTCTGAATCTTCATGCTAAAAATAAACCCCTTGCCATGAACGTCGATCTGGAAAAGGTGGCGGAGGAGTCTTTCAATTTCTCCGGTGCTCAATTGGAAAGCTTGATGAACGAGGCTGCCGTTTATGCCATGCGGGAGGAATCGCCGTATATCGAGACACGACATATGTCGGCTGCCGTCGACAAGGTCATGATGGGTGAGCGCTCCGACCGTGAAAGCAGCAAAGCCGAGCGGGAGCGGGTAGCGCTTCACGAATTGGGCCATGCCATCATGGCAGAGGTCACGACTCCGGGTTCCGTCGCTCAAGTCTCCCTCCGTCCGCGTGGACAGGCCTTGGGTTATGTGCGCCACAATCCGTCGGATGACCAGTATTTGTATACGAAGCAAGAGCTGGAAAACCGCATGATGGTGGCCCTGGGTGGAGCGGTTGCGGAAGAAATGTTTTACGGAAACCGCAGCACCGGGTCGCGTAATGATTTTGATCAAGTGCTGCATATGGTGAAAATGATGATGGATTCCGGTCTGACCAACTTGGGCATTATTGACCGGGATATGGTAACCAAGGACGAGTTGATGAAGGAAAACCAACGCATTGTGGAGCAGCAGACATCTCGTACCCGCGAAATCCTTGAACGGCACCGTGATGTCTTCCAGCAGTCTCTGTCCATTCTTACGAAGGAAGAGGAGCTCTCCGGAACGGAATTCCGTTCCTTGTTCAAACAGATCAATCAAAGAACGACGGCTTAACTAGATGATGAGATGCATGCCCGATTCGGTGTGCATCTTTTTGCTTTACATAAGAAATGATAAGGCTCGTGTGGGGCGAACGGGCTTGATATTCCTCGTTTTTTTGTAATCTTTGTGTCATCTGTCGAAAAAAGAATGAAAACTGCGATGAAAAAGTGTATCATTTAGGTTGGCTATGTGTTCTTGGACATGGAGCCTTTTTCCATGCACCGGGTACAAAAATAGAAGAAGCGGGTGTAAAGATGAAGTTTACCAAAATCGGATTGGTAGGAGTAGGTACCATCGGACAAGGGATCGCCGAGATGCTTGCCAAAAATGGCATGGACGTCGTCTTGGTGGATAAATCACCGGATCGGCTGTGCGCGTCGATGGCTGCCATCGAAAGTTCCTTGGATAGACAGATCGAAAAATGGGGAATCACCAGCGCAGAGAAAAAATTGATTGTATCCCGTCTCCGCAAAGCAGAGTCGCCGCAAGATTTGGCCAGCTGCCAGTTGATCATCGAAAGCGCGACTGAAGATCTGGATATTAAAAAAGACATTTTCCGCAAGCTTGATGAAGTTGCGCCGGAAGCCCTTCTGGCCAGCACGACATCGACTTTGAGCTTAACCGAATTGGCTGGCGCTTCCCATAACCCGGAACGGGTAATCGGATTGCACTTCCTGTACGCTATGAGCGGCGAAGATATCGTCGAAGTGATTCGCGGAATCCGCACGTCGGACGAGACGTTTCAAAATATTCGCTCCTTTGTTGAAGATACTCTTCACATCAAGGGCGTTCAAGTTCATGAATCTCCGGGCTTCGTTACAACTCGCCTGGCTTGTACGCTTATCAACGAAGCCATCGCCGTCTTGGCGGAAGGCGTTGCTACGGCGGAAGATATCGATATCGCCATGCGCGAGGGTTACGATTTCCGTTACGGCCCGCTGGAAATGTGCGACCGCTTCGGCTTGGACTCCGTTTACTTCGCACTCAACCGGATGTTCATTGAATACGGCGAATTGAAATACCGTCCGAACTTCCTGCTTAAGAAAATGGTCCGCGCCGGACAACTGGGCGTAAAAACGGGCGAAGGGTTCTTTAGCTACGATAAGGATGGTGTACGGCTATGAAAATTTTAGTCATCAATGCAGGAAGCTCTTCCCTGAAATATCAATTGTACGATATGACCGATGAGTCCGTACTGGCTTTGGGCCGCGTCGAGCGGATCGGCATGGATGCCGCTATCCTCACCCACGAGCCGACGAATAAACCGGAAATCAAAGAAGTCAGCGAAATTCTCGACCATACTGTCGCTGTACGCAAAGTGCTCGACTGCTTGCTTCACCCGGAAAGCGGCGTGCTTTCGTCCATCGACGAAATCGACGCTGTCGGCCACCGGATCGTCCAAGGCGGCGATTTATACTCCGAATCGGTATTGGTGGACAATGACGTAAAAGCGGGCATTCGCAGCTTGTACGATTTAGCTCCGTTGCACAACCCGCCTCATATGATGGGGATTCAAGCGGTTGATTTGAACATGCCTGGAGTTCCGCAGGTGGTCGTATTCGATACGGCGTTCCATCAAACGATGCCAGCGATGGCTTACATGTACCCGATTCCGATGGTTCTGTATAAAAAACATAAAGTGCGCCGCTATGGTTTCCACGGCACTTCCCATTACTATGTCAGCCGGAAAGCGGGAGAGCTGTTAGGCCGTCCAGTTGAAGATCTGAAGCTGGTCAGCGCACACATTGGCAACGGCGCCAGCATTACCGCCATTATGGAAGGCAAATCCTACGATACCAGCATGGGTATGACTCCCCTGGAAGGCTTGATGATGGGTACCCGTAGCGGCGACATTGATCCCGCTATCGTTCCTTTCATTATGGGCAAGGAAGAACTGAATACCACCGAAGTTAACTTCATGCTGAATAAGCACAGCGGTCTGCAAGCCATCTCCGGCATCAGCAGCGACTTGCGCGAAGTCGAGAAGGCCATGAATGAAGGCAATGAAAATGCCAAGCTAGCCATAGAGATGTACGATTACCGTATCCGCAAGTTCATTGGCTCCTATGTAGCCGCTATGGACGGCATCGATGCGCTGATCTTCACCGCAGGCGTAGGCGAAAACTCCGCGACCTTGCGTCAACGGGTTTGTGAAAAGCTCAGCTTCTTCGGCATCGAGTTGGATTTGGAGAAAAACGAAATTCGCAGCGGTGAGCCGCGAGATATTTCCACTCCGAATTCCAAAGTTCGGGTACTCGTCATCCCGACCAACGAAGAACTCGTCATTGCCCGGGATACGTACAACCTGGTCAAAAACAAGTAAACCGTATAACGATAAGCAAGTCGGCATCCAGAACTCTCTGGTTGCCGACTTTTCATTTTAGGAACGGGAAGATGGACCCTCAGTTTTCAAGTTGACGATATCAACGCCCAGCATGAGCGTTTACTGGCGTTGAACACCGACATGATGCCGACTCCACCACCTATCGTGGGGCAGCCGCTCCTTTCAATTCCGTGATCCGGACGGCAACATCGTCAGCTTTTTCATGAGGATCTAAGAACCTTCCTTAATCAGGTGGCGGAATAATTTGGTGACAGGATGTCCAACCTACTTCTTTGGGAAGCATTGAATCCATTTTGCCCAAAGGAGCATGTCTATGAAAGCTGCCGTGGTCAATCAATTCAAAGAAGCTTTGCAGATCAAAGAGCTTCCGAAGCCGAAGCCGGGGCCCCGAGAAGTGCTGGTGCATATCCAAGCTTGCGGCGTTTGTCATACGGACTTGCATGCCGCCCATGGCGACTGGCCGGTAAAGCCGAAGCTCCCGCTTATACCGGGACATGAAGGCGTCGGCATTGTAGAGGAAGTGGGGGTAGGGGTTACCCATCTTAAAGCGGGAGATCGGGTAGGCATCCCTTGGCTGTATTCGGCCTGCGGCCATTGCGAGTATTGCCTGACCGGGCGGGAAACCCTCTGCTTGGAACAGAAAAATGCAGGCTATTCCGTAGACGGAAGTTATGCGGAATATTGCATCGCCGCCGCCGACTATGTAGTGAAGGTGCCGGACAATCTCAGCTTTGTCGAAGCCGCTCCTTTGTTTTGCGCGGGAGTAACAACCTATAAAGCGCTTAAGGTATCCTGTGTTAAGCCGGGGGAATGGGTCGCTATCTTTGGTGTCGGCGGACTCGGTCATTTAGGTGTCCAATACGCAAAAGCGATGGGAATGAATGTAGTGGCTATCGACACCTCCGATGATAAACTGGAGCTTGCCAAAGAACTGGGAGCGGATAAAACGGTTAACGTTACGAAAACGGATGCGGCTGAATGGATCCAAAAAGAGATCGGTGGGGTTCACGGCGTAGTCTGTACGGCTGTTGCCAAGAAAGCTTTTGACCAAGCCTATCGCTCCATCCGCCGGGGAGGCACTTGCGTCATGGTGGGATTGCCGCCGGAGTCGATGGATGTGCCGATATTCGATACGGTTCTAAATGGCACGAAAGTGGTCGGTTCTATTGTCGGAACGCGTAAGGACCTGCAGGAAACGCTGCAGTTCGCGGCAGATGGGAAAGTGAAATCCATCGTGGAAACGCGTAAGCTGGAGGACATCAATGACATTTACAAAGAAATGCTGCAGGGTACGATCAACGGTCGTATCGTCATCGATATGGCTGGGGGTCAATAAGTTTAGGGATCGTATCGCTAGTGGCACGAGAAAAGGCTATCCCCAAATTTCGGTGAATATAAACCGAAGGGAATAGCCTTTTTTCCATACTATTATCCTATCATCCGTGTCAGATCAAGGCGATGGCAAGCAGCGTGAATAAAGACAACGTGAGGATAGAATTGCGAGCGGCGAACCCAAAGCCACCAAAGCCGAAGGGGCCAAATCCCCAGGCTGACGTATGGGCTTTGCTTTTGCTCGTACTCGCGAGAAATGCATCTCCCATGGGTTGGAGAAAGACATTTTCTCCATCTACGCCAACGATCATGCCAGTAAAGACACCGTCAGTGGTCTGGATACGGACATTGCGGTTCATGCAGCTCATGCATAAATTGTACATTTCCATAGCCGCTTTTACCTCCTTTCGAATCTCCACCGCTCAAGTTCAAGAGGGGAAGTCGTATCTTTCTACTCTTTTATGTTATGAGATCCCAATAGTGGTGGCTTGGATTCCTCTGAAAATGTGCGAATCACACCCATTTCTCGAAGCTTGAATTGGCTATACGAAAATTTCGTTCATTTGTCGAAGACATGACCGTGCATTCAAAAGGGAATGGTTGTACAATGAGAGGGAGCCAATAGGCGAGGAACGAGCAAGTCGAGGAGGCAAAACATGTCAACGAAATGCACCATTCGCGAAGTGAGCAAGTATGTGGGTGAAGAAGTAACCATTGGTTGCTGGCTGCACAACAAACGCTCCAGCGGCAAAATTCAATTTCTTCAGCTTCGTGACGGAACAGGATATATTCAAGGGGTAGCGGTGAAGAACGAAGTTTCTCCGGAAACGTGGGAAGATGCCGGCCGATTAACCCAGGAAAGCTCTTTATATGTCACGGGTACAATTAGGGAAGACGCCCGCAGCCAAAGCGGATATGAACTGACGATTACTAGCGTCGAAGTCATTCAAATTACGGAAGAGTATCCCATCACCCCAAAAGAACACGGTGTCGATTATTTGATGGATCACCGTCATCTATGGATTCGCAGCCCGAGGCAAAGAGCCATCCTGGTCATCCGTGCGGAGATCATTCGTGCCGTTCAGCAGTTTTTCGATACCCGTGGTTTCCACCTTGTGGATCCTCCGATTTTGACTCCGTCATCCTGTGAAGGGACGACGAACCTGTTTCATACCAAATACTTTGATGAAGACGCCTTCCTGACCCAAAGCGGTCAGCTCTATATGGAAGCGGCAGCCATGGCCCTCGGCCGGGTTTATTCCTTTGGTCCGACCTTCCGCGCCGAGAAGTCGAAAACTCGCCGTCACCTGATCGAGTTTTGGATGATCGAGCCGGAAATGGCATTTGTCGATCTGGAAGAAAATCTGCAAATCCAGGAACAATTCGTTTCCCATATTATCGAATCCGTTCTGAACAACTGCCGCAAAGAGCTGGAAACATTGGAGCGGGACATTTCCAAGCTGGAAAAAATTAAAGCGCCATTCCCTCGGATTACATATGACGAAGCCATCGAATACTTGCAAAGCCAAGGCTTCGATATTCCTTGGGGCGAAGATTTCGGTGCTCCCCACGAAACGGCCATCGCGGAAAAATACGAAAAGCCGGTATTTATCACCCATTACCCGACGGGAATCAAGGCTTTTTATATGAAGCCGGATCCGACCCGTCCAGAAGTGGTACTGTGCGCCGATATGATCGCGCCGGAAGGTTACGGTGAAATCATCGGGGGCAGCCAGCGGATCGACGATCCGGAGCTGATGGAAGAACGTTTTGTGGAACATCAATTATCCAAGGAAGCCTATCAATGGTATCTGGATCTGCGCAAATACGGAACCGTTCCCCATTCCGGCTTTGGCCTTGGGCTGGAACGTACGGTTGCCTGGGTTTGCGGACTCGATCACGTACGGGAGACCATTCCCTTCCCGCGTTTGTTAAACCGTATGTATCCATAAGGCAGGAGTCGCGATGAAAGATAAGAACGGTGCAAGCAAAAGCTACGAGATCATCTTGTGGAACGCGCTTCGAGCCGGAAGCGTTGCGGTTCCGCAATTGTTTCTTGTTCGCTACAAGAAATTGGGGCTTTCGGAGCTGGAGGCCATGCTGATCATTCAGCTGATGGAGTTCGTCGAACGGGAACGGGTTGATTTTCCCACCCATGAGGAGATTCAAAGCCGCATGGCGGCTGCGCCAAGCGATGTCATTGCTGCACTCCAGCGTCTTGTCCATCAAGGCTTTATTAATATTGATTCCGGAATTAACCCAGAGACGGGGTTGCACTGCGAGCGTTACAACTTGGATGGGCTTTATGGAAAGCTGGCTGCGGCTCTCGTTGATGAAGAAGAAAAACGTCAAGAAGCGGAGAGGCAAGAGCGAGAACGGGGAGCGGAACGCAATATGTTCGTCATCTTCGAAAAAGAGTTTTCCCGCCCGCTT
>NZ_CBQR020000104.1 GCF_000455485.1 Gorillibacterium massiliense | reverse complement strand
TGTTCGTCATCTTCGAAAAAGAGTTTTCCCGCCCGCTTACGCCCATGGAGCTTGAAACTATCACAGGGTGGTTGGATCAGGACGGGTATCGGGAAGAGTTGATTCTCGCCGCTTTGAAAGAAGCAGTCTTCGCTGGTAAGCTGCATTTCCGCTATATCGATCGAATTTTGTTGGAATGGCAACGGAACCGGATTTTATCCGCTGAACAAGCCAAAGCCCATTCCCAGAAATTTCGCGGGCGTTAAGTTTGAAAAAAGAAATGGCCTGCGGTCTGTTTGTTCCTCATCAGGGAACGACAGATCGCAGGCCTTTTTTGTATGGTGATGGTTTTATTTGTTGCTTTCAGTCAAAAAGACTTGGGCATTGTCGGTGATCATGTCGCCCAATTCTTTTGAACGCTGGACACAGCGGCGAATGGCCGCTCGAACGGCATCGGTAAATTGATATTCGTCAAACACTTCTAACGCCGCTTGTGTCGTACCGTTTGGAGACGTGACTTTGCGGCGCAAGGAGGCTGGATCTTCACCTGTTTCCCGAACCATGGAAGCGGCGCCCAGTACGGTCTGCACCGTCAGTTCTCGAGCTTCCTCCGGTGTCATTCCGCCGTCTTGACCGCCGGCAATCATGGCTTCCATCATGTAGTAAATGTAAGCAACACCGCTTCCGGAGACGCCGGTGACGATATGCATGCGCTCCTCATCTGTCTCAGTAACGAGACCGGTTGCCTGGAATAGCTGCAGAGCCATTTCTTTCTGCTCGGATGCTACGCTATCACTGAAGCTGACTGCCGTTACCCCTTGCCCGATGGCGCAGGAGGTGTTGGGCATCGTCCGGGCAACAGGCATATCATTTTCTAACAAGCCATGGATCACATCAATGCTTAGGCCGGCGATAACGGAGATGAGCAACTGCTTCTCGTGCAATATTCCTTTGTATCCGGCTAACGCTTTGGCGGCATCCTTCGGCTTCATGGCCAGAACGACGATGTCCGCAGCTGAAGTAGCTTGTGCCGCCAGCCCGGGATCTTGCTCCGTGCGAATTCCATAAGTATGCTGTAGATGATTCAAAGTATCTTTATTGCTGCGGTTTACGGCAGTAATATGATCGGCATCCGCGACTTTTTGGCCGACGATGCCGCGGATGATGGCTTCCGCCATAGAACCTGCACCGAGAAAAACGATTTTTTTGCCGCTTAATAGGGTAGTCATGGTTTCCTCCTGATTATCGGTTCAACTTCATTATGCGGGAAGAACATTCATCATTATTCCCTGATCTGCCCGTTGCCGTAGACGCAATATTTCGTTGTGGTTAAGGCAGGCAAACCCATGGGACCCCGGGCATGGAGCTTCTGGGTGCTAATACCGATTTCCGCACCATAGCCAAATTCGAATCCGTCGGTGAAACGGGTCGATGCGTTTTGGAAGACGGCGGCGGCATCCACTTCCAGCATGAATAGCCGTGCCTTATCCGCATCTTCCGTCACGATGCACTCGGAATGCATCGTTCCAAAAGCCGTGATATGAGCGATGGCTTCCTCGATGGAGGCTACTACTTTTATATTCATAATGTAGTCATTGTACTCGGTGGCAAAGTCTTTATCCGTTGCCGCTTTAACACCTGCCAAATCACCGATCAACTCCAGCGATTGGGGACAACCTCTCAGCTCGACACCAGCTTCAACGAATTTTTCTGCCAGTCCGCGAAGATGTTCCCGCGCGACCTCTTCGTGAATCAGTAGCGTTTCCATGGAGTTGCAGACGGAGGGACGCTGGATTTTGGCGTTCATGGCGATGGCTGTCGCTTTTTTCATATCCGCTGCTTGATCAATATACGTATGACAGATGCCTGCGCCGGTCTCGATGACGGGGACTTTCGCATTGTCCACGACATTGCGGATTAAAGAGTGGCCGCCCCGGGGGATGATGACATCCAACAGGCCCGTAAGCTTAAGCATTTCATCTACGGACGAACGGTCCGTGCTTTCCACAAGCTGCACCGCATCCGCAGGAACAGCAGAATGCAGAAGAGCGTCGTGGACGATTTCGATGATTTTTTGGTTGGTTGAAAGAGCATCGGAGCCACCTCGCAGCAGAACCGCGTTGCCTGTCTTCAGGCACAAGCCTATGGCGTCTACCGTTACGTTGGGTCTCGCTTCATACACGATACCGATGAGTCCCAAAGGAACGCGCAATTTGCGGATGAGAAGACCGTTTGGCCGTTCACTCTCTTCTAATATATCGCCGATCGGGTCGGGAAGGTCGGTGACTTGCCGCAGCCCTTCAGCGATGCCTTTGATACGTGCGGGATTTAGGGTGAGGCGATCGATCATCCCTGTAGGGATGCCGTTTTTCACTCCGCGCTCAATGTCGGGTTTGTTGGCTTCAATCAGTTCTTCAGACCGTTCAATCAGCGCGTTCGCAATTTTTAGCAGAGCATCGTTTTTTTGCTCAGTAGATAATTTGTTTAAAGCAGTTGTCGTTTGTTTGGCCAACTGAGCTTTTCGTACAACCTCGCTCATGTCTTGTTCCTCCTATAGGAAGTGCCTGCAGGAATTTACCCCGAAGCCATTTCCTCATTTTCATTTAACCGATGGAAATCCATTCATCCCGATGAATGACTTCAATGCGGACCACATCGACCCGTTTCTGCACTTCATCGGTCGATAAGCCGGCTACGGCTTGCAGTTGCCATGCGGCGTAATTGATTGCCCCGCGGCCGATTGCTTGCCCATGGATATTCAGAACTTCAACGACATCGCCTGGATTAAAGTCCCCGGTTACTTCCACGACTCCTGCCGGAAGCAGGCTTTTACCGCCAGATAAAAGGGCATCTTCTGCCCCAGAATCGACAACGATGGAGCCTTGGGGTAGAGAGTGAAAGCGAACCCACTGTTTTTTCATGGACAGCGTACTGAGAGACGTTTCGAAATAAGTGCCGCGGCCTGTACCGTCAGCAGCTTTTTCCAAGTCGCCAGATTCCGTCACTTTCCCGATAAATACGGGGATGCCGCCGCGAGTGGCGATACGTGCCGCTTCGATTTTTGAACGCATGCCGCCGGTGCCGACATTCGAACCCGCTCCGCCTGCTAGTGACAGCAGTTCATCTGTAATACTCTCGACTTTTTCGATTTTTCGGGCTTCCGCATTTTTTCGCGGGTCCTCCGTATAAAGGCCTTCAATATCTGTAAGGATAAGGAGCTGATTCGCTTTGACCAAATTGGCGACTAGTGCGGAGAGCGTGTCATTTTCACTAAATTTGAGCTCGTTGACGGAAACCGTGTCATTCTCATTTATAATAGGAATGATCCGTCGGCGCAATAATTCATCGATGGTCATAAGAGCATTGTGTACCCGCAGCCTGTCGGAAAAATCGGACCGGGTCAACAAAATTTGCGCGACGCCGATTCCGTGCTCTTGAAAGGCTTCCTGATACGCTTGCATGAGAAGAGCCTGGCCGACAGCTGCAGCGGCTTGCTTCTCATGAAGCTGTTTCGGGCGTTTTTTGTAGCCGATTTTCGTAAATCCCGCGGCAACCGCGCCTGATGTTACGAGAAGAGGTTGATGTTCCATTTGATGCAGCTTGGCAAGCTCAGAAGCGAAAAAGCCGATTTTATCCCGGTTTAAACCGCCCTCGTCGGAGGTGAGGGAGCTGCTTCCGATTTTTATAACATAACGCGACATGTCGATCCCATCCTATTAATATAATTCGCCATTTTAATGAAGGAACATCTGCTTGTTGTACTAAAAAGACTTCCGTACATGATGAACGAAAGTCTGTCTGGTAATTCGCGCGGTCTGAAGTATGTATTTAGTATTTAGGGTAACTGAATCATACTTTGATGCGGAAAAGGACTAAATTCAGGATATCATGAGTAGATTCGCTTTGTAAAGAAATTGGCTTGGAATCTAACTGAGCGGGACATGCTAATCTTTAAGGGTTGATTAGGTTGGAGAAGGGAACGGATGAAACTTGCATGAAAACGTTGCGGAATAAATTGGAGCCGATTAAAGGTTGATTTGAGGTTCTATCTATGGTACATTATATATCCGGTCAGCTGATATCGACATTGTTCAACTAAATTCGACAATGTTTGAAAAAAAGTGCTTGACCTCAGTGATCCGGATGTGATATATTAATTGAGTCGCCGCTGAAAAGCGACGACGCGATAAAGAAGTAAAGCGCAACACTTGGTCCTTTGAAAACTGAACA
>NZ_CBQR020000103.1 GCF_000455485.1 Gorillibacterium massiliense | reverse complement strand
TTGTTCAGTTTTCAAAGGACCAAGTGTTGCGTTTTGAAGCTTTTCTTTCGTCGTTCGCTTTCAGCGGCGACTCAATTAATATACCATAGTCGAACACCTAATTGCAAGCTTTTTTTTTAAAACTTTTTTCAGCGTTCGAAACAGTGAATCTCTCTCACTGACTCTATTTGGCTGCCGGTTAAGACAGCGAGGTATAATATATCACGGATTTGGAGCAGGGTCAACCCTTTTTAATATAAGAAAACCTTTATCGAGGCTTTACAAAGATGATCAACCGCGTTTCAGAGGTAGGTTTTCTTAGTACAGAATGTTTTAGTGTTTCAGCACTTTAGCAACTTTTACATTCTGTAGCGTTAAAAAAGCAGATTCGTACAAACCGTACAAATCCGCCATATGTCGTACTGAACTAGTTGATCAGCAACAAGCACCTTATCGAGTCAAAACCTCTTGAATATACATTTTCCGTTCAACAACCAGATTAATGATGTTTTCTCCTACCTTGACCCATGGCCGTGTAGGATTATCCCGGTCAAAGAAAACAATCTCGCCCACGCTGCCGTCATTGAGCTTAACCAAATTCCCCTTAGAGAACGAGGTTACTTTTATAATAAACGTTTGAACCAGCGTCGGATCCAGCTTGCCGAAAGATTCCTCCCATAATTGATCCAGAACCAGATAGGGAGACTGGGATGATTTATAACTGCGATTACTGATCATAGCTTGATAGATGTCGGCGATCGCGACTATTTTGGCATAGGGATGAATGCGATCACCGGTTACGCCCATAGGATACCCTGAACCGTCTTCCCGTTCATGATGCTGCAGCGTGCAGTATTTGACGCCCTCATTAACCGCCGGCACGTTTTTCATGATTTGATAACCCATCAAGGTATGCTTCTGCATGTGATCGCGTTCTTCAGCCGTCAGCTTTTCCTTGCGCTCAAAAATCGATGCGTCCACTTTGGCATGACCGATATTATGAAGCAGTCCGCCTAAGGCGACAGGCAGCCAATCCTTTTGCGGCAGACCATGCCACTTGGAGAGCAAATACGAGGTCATGGCTACATAAATGCTATTGATGAAAAGATAATCGCTTCCAATGTCCTTCTTTTCATTCAGCAAAACTTGAAACTCGTCGATATGATCCAACAAACGGATGAGCTGCAGACGAATTTCCAAAATCGGTACAGGCTGGCCAGAGGCAATCAGATTGAAGACGCGTTTAAGCAGATCTTTCATCACTTTGATTTCGTCATCAAGCGTTGAAGAATGATCGGAAGAAGGTGCATCCACTGTCATTTCAGATAAATCGTTTTCCGTCCCATTTTCAAGAGGTATCGAAGTAATCATAAAAGCATGAAGCAGCTGCCGCTCCCGTTCATGGATGACCTTACCTTTCTCCAACAACAAATTGCCCCTTTTGGTAAAGACGTCCTCGGAAAGCCTCGATCCATTTTTCGCTTGAGCAAGCGGTACAACGGTCATTGTTACCCATCCTAACTCAGGTGTTTTTTTCTGCTTCATCTAAAGCTTATTCATTATTGTAATGCAAAAAAGGAGGGGAGAAAACCCCTCCTTTGCAAAGATCGTTATTCTTCTTCTTCCGCCATTTCTTCATTTTTCTCTACGCGGGACACCGTCGCAACCTCATCGTCTTCTTTAATATTGATAAGTCGAACGCCCTGAGTGTTTCGTCCCATTGTATTGATACCGTCCATACTCATCCGGATGATGGTTCCCTGGGTGGTGATGATCATCAGATCTTCATCATCGCGAACCACCTTGAGCCCGACAACAGGGCCGTTTTTGGAGGTGATGTTCAAGGTTTTAATCCCTTTGCCGCCTCGGGACTGGATACGGTAGTCGCTCATCGGAGTGCGCTTGCCGTAGCCTTGGGAGGTGACGATCAGCACGCTGTTGTCTTCGTTCACGATATCCATATCGATGACGGCGTCGTCCTCGCCGATGCTGATCCCTTTCACCCCGGTTGCAGCCCGTCCCATTGAACGGACGTCCGATTCCGGGAAGCGGATGGACATGCCCGTTTTCGTTCCCATGATGATCTCCTGCTTGCCGTCCGTCAGCTTGACGCCGATAAGCCGGTCTTCTTCCCGCAGGTTGATAGCGATCAGGCCGCCCTTGCGGATGTATTTGTAATCATCAAGAGGCGTTTTCTTGACGATGCCTTCCTGTGTGGCAAAGAACAGGAACAACTCGTTTTCGCCGGATTCTTCGATGGGAATGACCGCACTGATCTTCTCTCCCTGCTCGATTTGCAACAGATTGATGATCGGTGTTCCTCGGGCTGTCCGGGACATTTCCGGAATCTCATAGGCTTTGATCCGGTATGCTTTTCCTTTGTCCGTAAAGAACATGAGGAATTGGTGCGTGTTGGTGACGAAAAGGTGCTCGACAAAATCGTGCTCCTTTGTCTCCATACCGATCACGCCGCGGCCGCCCCTCTTTTGCGAGCGATAGGTACCGACCGGAAGACGCTTCACATAGCCGGAATGGCTGAGAGTGATGATCACGTCTTCTTGCGGAATCAGATCCTCATCGAGAATGCTTTCTTCCCCGATGGTGATTTCCGAACGGCGAGCATCGCCGAATTTGACGCGGATTTCCTGCAGCTCATCACTGATAATGGCCAGCAAGCGGGTTTCATCAGCGAGAATTTCTTTGTATTCGGCGATTTTAGCCATCAGCTCGGCGTATTCTTCCTCCAGCTTCTCCCGCTCCAAACCAGTGAGACGGGATAGACGCATATCAAGAATCGCTTGAGCTTGATCATGACTCAAATCGAAGCGGGTCATCAATGCTTCCCGGGCGGTTTCCATACTGCGGGAAGTACGGATCAAATGAATAACTTCATCCAAATGATCAAGGGCGATCCGCAAGCCTTCGAGAATATGGGCGCGGGCTTCCGCTTTTTTCAGATCGAATTCGGTCCGGCGGCGGACCACTTCTTTTTGATGCTCCAAATAATAATAGAGCATGTCCTTCAAGTTGAGCACTTTCGGCTCATTATTGACGATGGCCAACATAATGATACCGAAATTCGATTGCAGAGCCGTATGCTTGTATAAGTTATTCAGCACAACGCTAGGGTTAACGTCCCGGCGCAGCTCAATGACGATACGCATGCCGTTGCGGTCGGATTCGTCTCGGAGATCGGTAATGCCATCGATACGTTTTTCCCTGACCAAATCAGCAATGTTGGAAATAAGCCGGGCCTTAATAACTTGATAAGGCAGTTCATGAACAATAATGCGGGCTTTGCCGTTTACTTCTTCGATTTCCGCCCGAGCGCGCATTGTAACCGATCCACGGCCGGTGGTGTATGCTTGTCTAATGCCCTCGCGGCCTAAAATATAGCCGGCTGTCGGGAAATCCGGACCCTTAATGTATTGCATCAGATCGAGAGGCGTGATCTCCGGATTTATAATCATCGCCTGCAGACCGTCAATGACCTCTCCCAGGTTATGAGGCGGAATGTTCGTAGCCATCCCCACCGCGATCCCTGACACGCCGTTGACCAGCAGATTGGGAAAACGGGACGGCAACACCGCCGGTTCCTGCTCTTCCCCGTCGTAGTTCGGCACAAAATCGATGGTCTCTTTATTGATATCCCGCAGCATTTCCATGGCGATCTTCGACAAACGGGCTTCCGTATACCGCATAGCAGCTGCGGAATCACCGTCGATGGAGCCGAAGTTGCCGTGTCCGTCTACCAACGGATAGCGCAGGGAAAAATCCTGAGCCATGCGGACCATGGTTTCATAGACTGCTGAGTCACCGTGGGGATGGTACTTCCCGATGACTTCCCCGACGATCCGCGCCGATTTCTTATGGGGCTTGTCCGGTGACATTCCCAGTTCGGACATGGCATAAAGTATACGCCGGTGAACCGGCTTCATTCCGTCCCTTACATCCGGCAACGCGCGGCTGACAATGATACTCATGGCGTAATCCATAAAGGATTCGCGCATTTCCGAGCCGATATCTCGTTCCCTCACTTGTGGTTGCAGTTCTTCGGCCATGGCGCACCTCCTCAAAATTCATAAACGCGAGTACGCAGCAAAGCCCCGTTTCCGGGACTTGCCGCTTATCCATAAACGTTTGGCTAAGAAGATTAGATATCGAGATTTTTCACATATTTCGCGTGTTCTTGAATGAACTCCCGCCGCGGTTCTACGTTGTCACCCATAAGGGTATCGAAAATTTGATCCGCGTCGATGGCATCCTGAATGTTGACCTGCAGCAGCGTCCGCGTAGCGGGGTCCATAGTGGTTTCCCACAGCTGTTCCGGATCCATCTCGCCCAAGCCTTTGTAGCGCTGCACGCCAACCTTGACTCCCTCGCCGAACTCTTGCAAAATCGCATCCCGTTGTTTATCGCTGTATGCGTAACGAACCGTTTTGTTTCGTTCCAGCTTATAAAGCGGCGGCTGCGCGATATAGATATATCCGCTCTCGATCAATTTCCGCATATACCGGTAAAAGAAAGTGAGCAGCAGCGTACGGATATGTGCGCCGTCAACGTCGGCGTCCGTCATGATGATGATTTTGTGATAGCGAGCTTTCGTGATATCGAAATCATCGCCGATTCCGGTGCCCGCAGCCGTGATCATCGCACGGATTTCCGCATTAGAGAGAATACGATCAAGCCGTGCTTTCTCTACGTTGAGGATTTTACCACGCAGGGGCAAAATCGCTTGGAAATGCCGGTCCCGGCCCTGCTTGGCTGAGCCGCCAGCGGAGTCGCCTTCGACAATATACATTTCGCTGACGGAAGCATCCCGAGAAGAACAGTCAGCCAGTTTGCCTGGTAACGAACTGCCTTCCAGCGCGCTTTTCCGTCTGGTTAGCTCACGCGCCTTACGTGCGGCTTCCCTGGCTCTAGCAGCCTGAATGCCCTTCTCCATAATTTTGCGAGCTACCGCAGGATGTTCCCCAAGAAACTCTTCCAGCTTATCAGCAAAAAGAGATTCGACGATCCCCCGCACTTCGCTGTTACCCAGCTTGGTTTTCGTTTGGCCTTCGAACTGCGGTTCGGGGATTTTCACGGAGATAATCGCCGTCATCCCTTCCCGCACGTCTTCGCCGCTCAAATTGGCATCGCTTTCCTTCAAACCGCCGTTTTTACGGGCGTAATCGTTCAGAATGCGAGTTAGAGCGCTTTTAAAACCAGACTCGTGAGTACCGCCTTCGTGGGTATGAATGTTATTGGCGTAAGAGAAAATATTTTCGTTGTAGCTGTCGTTGTACTGCAGGGCGACCTCTACCGAAATGCTATCTTTGCTGCCCTCTGTATAGATGGGATCATGGAGAGCTTCCCGGTTGCGATTAAGATACTGTACGAAAGTGACGAGCCCGCCGTTATACTTATGGCTTTGTGAAGCGCCTGTCCGTTCGTCAAGAATATTGATTTCAATGCCTTTATTAAGATAAGCCAATTCCCGCAGACGGGAGACCAGCACATCGTATTCGTATTCGGTCGTTTCCGTAAAAATTTCCGCATCGGGCTTGAAGCTGATCTCCGTGCCGGTTCTGTCCGTTTCCCCGATCACCGTCACTTCGCATTGCGGAATGCCGCGGTGGTATGTCTGTTGATAGATGTTCCCTTCGCGATATACCGTAGCTGTAAGAATCTCGGACAGCGCGTTGACGACAGAAACGCCCACGCCGTGCAAACCGCCGGATACTTTATAGCCGGATTCCTCGCCACCAAATTTGCCGCCGGCATGGAGCACCGTGAGCACGACTTCGAGGGCGGATTTTTTCAGCTTGGATTGCTCGCTAACCGGAATACCCCGGCCGTTATCTATCACGGTGATGCTATTGTCCACGTGAACGATGACGTCGATTTTATCGCAATATCCGGCAAGTGCTTCGTCGATGCTGTTATCGACGACTTCCCACACCAAATGGTGAAGACCTCTTGCGCTTGTGGAGCCGATGTACATGCCTGGACGCTTCCGTACCGCTTCAAGTCCTTCCAAAACCTGAATCTGATCCGCATCATAAGACGCGTTCGGAGGATTGACTGACACTAGACTTCACCTACTTTACACGATTTAATCCCCGAATAAGAAGTACGCCGTAAGTCGACGCATGATCTTCCTTTCTTATTGGGGACCCGAAGAATGCTGCTATTCAATTGACTTGCAGGGAGACGGACCGCTTCTTCAGGGTAGACGTAGAAATAGGAGAATAGTAAACCTTATCCACGGTAACGACCATGGATTTGCTTTCTTCTTCCCCGATGATTTCAACTTTGTTCTCCCGTGCGGCTTCGTATACAAACTGTTTGGAAATTTTGGAATTTTCCTCGATGGATAAGTCGAAAATGGCGATAAGCTCCGAAGAGCGGATGATCTTATCCCCGCCTAAATGAATAAACATCAGGTCAACCCTCCGCTGAGAATGAGATCGCAACATGCGATAAGCGAACACAAAAATCGGGTACGGTGCCGGTCATGCCAGCAAGCCTCCGTCCTTCACATGATAAAGGGCGGCATTTTGCAGCTTGCCGAGATCAAAGCTTTCCGTTCCCGTCGTCGTAATAAAGGTTTGCACCTTGTTCTGGAACGTTTCGATCAACTGGGTTTGGCGGTTGCGGTCCAGTTCGGACAACACATCATCTAGAAGCAAGATCGGATATTCTCCAGCTTCCTCGCGGATGAGTTCAAGCTCCGCCAACTTAAGAGAAAGAGCCGTTGTCCGCTGCTGGCCTTGAGAGCCAAATACTTGGGCTTCTTTGCCATTTATGATAAACACCATGTCGTCCCGATGGGGGCCGATCAAGGTTGATCCCCGTCTAAACTCCTGATCTTTCACCTGTGATAACTGTACCATAAACTTGGAAAATAACATAGCTTCATCTTCATCCCCAGCCATATCCAGTGAGGGTCGGTAGTGAATACTGAGCTCCTCCTGGCCGCCGGTTATGCCGGAATGAATGCGCTCCGCCCAGACTTGCAGCTGTCTTATAAAGCTTTGACGTTTTTTCATGATTTTAATACCGAATTGAACCAATTGCTCGTTCCACACCCCAAGGAGCGCGTCATCGGCATTCCGGGCCATTCCGGTCTGTTTCAAATACTGGTTTCTTTGAGTCAAAATCTTCTGGTACTGCATCGTATCGTATAGATAGCCGGGATGAACCTGCCCCAGTTCCATATCGAGAAAGCGCCGGCGGATTCCAGGCGCTCCTTTGACGATTTCCAAATCTTCAGGCGCAAACATCACCACGTTGAAGGTCCCGATAAAATCGCTCAGCTTTCGCTGCTCGAGCCCATTGATCTTCGCTTTTTTCCCTTGTCGGGTTAGCATTAGGTTCAATTTGGCCGTTCCGTATTTTTTTTCCACTTCGCCGTAAATGGAAGCTTGTTCGGCATTCCAGCCAATTAATTCCTTATCCTGATGGGTCCGATGGGATTTGGTTAAAGCGAGAACGAAGATCGCTTCCAGCAGGTTCGTCTTGCCTTGGGCGTTTGGGCCTACGAAGAGATTAACCTGATGATTGATATTCAGCTCCACCTGTTGATAGTTCCGATACTGCTGCAGAACCAGCTTGTTCAGGAACATGACTCGCGCACCACCCGGAATTCACCTGCTCCCTGAACCCGGATATGGTCGCCTTCCACCAGTTTTTTCCCCCTGCGGTTTTCCGGTTCTCCGTTTACCCACACCTGCGTTTCCTGCAAAAATATTTTTGCTTGTCCACCTGTGGATATGCAGTCGGATAGCTTAAGAAATTGTCCCAAGGTTATGTTATCGGTGCGTATCGCGATATTTTTCATCTGCCGCTCCTTAATTCGTTGTCCGATACGGCAAAATCAGCTGCAACAGCTTAATGTCGCCTACCGGTTCAATGATGATCGGACTCATGGCGCCAGTAAAACCGAGACGGATGGCGGCGCTATCGATGGAACGCAGCGCATCCAGCATATATTTGGAGTTGAACGAAATCTTCAGCCGTTCGCCAGTAAATTCTTCTGCATCAATGGTTTCCGTAACCCGCCCCAGTTCTGTTGAGCTGGAAGAAATTTCGATCGTTCCATCTTCCATCATGGTCATTTTAACCACATTGGATTTTTCCTCCCGGGACAGCAAATAGGCGCGGTCGATTGCATCCACCAAATCCCGGGTTTGCACGACGAGGGTGCTTTGATGGGATTTTGGAATTAGCTTGGATGTATCCGGATAGGTTCCATCGAGAATACGGCTGTAAAAAAGCAGATTATTCAACCGAAACAGCACCTGGTTATCCGATACGACGATATCCGTTAGCTCGTTGGAGTCCGGCAAAATTTTGCTCAATTCGTTCAGCGTTTTCCCTGATATCGCGATATTGGAAAAATGCTGCCCTTCCCCGATAGCTAGCGGAGTTTCCCGTTCGGCCAAACGGTGACGGTCGCAGGCGATAAACTTAAGACCATTGTCGGTAACAGTCCACAGAATTCCGGTCAGGATCGGCGTTGTTTCGCTGGTGGATACGCAAAAAGATGTTTGCCGCACCATTGCTTTTAGCAGATCGCTCGGAATGGAGATGACTTTCTTTTCCTCGACGAGAGGGAGCTGGGGGTATTCTTCCGGGTCCAATCCCACCATTTGAATCTCCGATGATCCGGAGCGAATGGTGGCATGGAAAGGCGGCCGCACATGAATTTCCACATGTTCGGAAGGAAGCTTTTTGATCATATCGCCAAAAAATTTAGCCGGAAGCACAATGCTGCCAGTTTCCGCAATTTGCGCGATGGTTTTTCCATCCGCTTCAACAGGAATAAAGGATTGTATGGAAATATCCGTATCACTGGCGGTTAGTGCTACACCGGTTGGCGTTGCGTCAATTTTTATGCCGGCAAGAATAGGGATCGTGGTGCGACTGGAAACCGCCTTGGACACATGTTGAATGGATTCATTTAAATATTCTTTGGAAATGGATAGTCTCAACGTTTTCACTCCCGGATACAAGTTTCGGTTCTGGAGAACAGCTGACTCGCATAAATTAAAATGAGGGCCCCATCTCCGTGATCATTTCTATTATTTTTGTAGTTAAAAAATAGTCGTAGTAATAGTAGGGGCTGCGGATATGTGGATAGGTATGTGAATGCCGCTCCAGACTTGATTATCCACATGTGTATAAGTTGTGCGTACTCCTATCATTTTATCCTCATTATCCGATTAACTATTCGAGTTTTTGATTTTATCGGAAATATTGCGGATAACTTGATGCAGCTCTGAGTCCTGCTTCAACGACGATGAAATTTTCTCGTGGGCGTGGATGACGGTGGTATGGTCCCGGCCGCCAAAGGCGTCACCGATTTTTGGCAAGGAATAATCCGTCAGCTCGCGGGCTAAATACATCGCTACCTGGCGGGGAAAAGCAACCGCCTTGGTTCGTTTACGCGCTTTAAAATCCTCCAGCTTGAGGCCGTAAAATTCGCCGACCTTCTGCTGAATATCCTGAATCGTGATGGCTTTCGGCCGGCCAGACGGAATAATGTCCTTAAGGGCGTCGGCAGCGAGCGGCACGGAAATATCTTCGTTGATGAGGGAGGAATAAGCGACAACGCGAATCAGCGCGCCTTCCAACTCGCGAATGTTGGTATCAATGTGGTTGGCGATATAAACCATGGCATCATTGGGGATTTCCAGGTTTTCCGACTTCGCTTTTTTGCGTAAAATGGCGATCCGCGTTTCCAGGTCCGGTGGCTGGATATCGGTAATGAGGCCCCATTCGAAACGGGAACGAAGACGTTCCTCCAAGGTGGGAATTTCTTTCGGCTGACGGTCGCTGGAGATGATGATTTGTTTGCGTTCTTCGTGGAGCGCGTTGAAGGTATGGAAAAATTCCTCTTGGGTCGACTCTTTGCCGGCGAGGAATTGGATATCGTCAATTAACAGGACATCGATATTCCGGTATTTGTTTCGGAAGCTTTCCGCGCGGTTGTTCATGATGGAATTGATGAACTCATTGGTAAATTTCTCAGATGAAAGATATAGAACCTTGGCCGCCGGATTATGCTCCAGCACATAGTGGCCGATAGCATGCATCAAGTGGGTTTTCCCAAGTCCTACGCCTCCATAGAGAAAAAGCGGGTTATACGCTTTTGCTGGAGCTTCCGCTACAGCGAGGGAGGCAGCATGCGCAAAGCGGTTGCCCGAACCGATGACGAAGGAGTCGAAGGTATAGCGGGGATTCAGCATGCTGGCGACAGCGTCTTCCGTTTGGACCGCCGGTTTAGCGGCGGGCGGCGCTGCCTGGGTTTGGGCGGCGGTGAATTGCCCAGCGTCTTCTTCAAGAATGAATTGAACTTCGACGTTCCAATCAAATACTTCGCTGACCGTTGAACTAATCATTTTGACATAACGGGTCTCCAACCATTCCCGTGCAAACTTATTGGGGGCGCAGATGACGATAATTTCATCGGTAAAAATGCTGGCCTTGGTTGATTTCAGCCACGTATCAAAGCTGGGTTTGCTCAACTTGGTCTGTATGGCCGATAGTACTTGTTGCCACCGTTCGTCGACAAGGCGATCCACAAACAATTCACTCCTTTAATTCCTGAAAAGCAAGAAAACCAATGACGGGACTAAACTTACAAATTCTTATAAAGAGAAAAGAAGCTCCCTGCGTGAGGGAACGAGTTCGACGGCAAACGACACCGCCCCAAAAATTTTTGAGACGGTGTGTTGTTAAACCAATTATCCACAGTTATGAAAGTGTAAGTTAGCAGTAAATAGAATAAATCGAAAATTGTTAACAGGGTTATCCACAGGCTGTTGATAATACCTGATCATTTATACGCTATCCACAAGCGAAAGTAATACTAATATATCAAAACAACCCTTGTTTTTCAATGAAAAATGGTTTTTATCCACAAACACAATCACTTGTGGAAAGTATTTATGCACAGCACTACATATTGTGCACAATTTGTGTTTTGTTCGACAGAACCTGCCTTTTGCCAAAAAATATTGTCCACAGTCGCCAAAAGGGAGTCAAAAATTTCATTATGGTTTGGGAAACGAATGCGTTGACTTTTGTCTGTAATGATGATTTAATGGTTGAAGGTATTTTTAAGGATGGGATAATCCTCGGGAGGTGCAAAATAGATGAAACCGACTTATCAACCGAATACGAGAAAGCACAAGAAGGTGCACGGCTTCCGCAAGCGGATGAGCACGAAAAACGGACGGAAAGTACTTGCTGCACGTCGTTTGAAAGGCAGAAAAGTATTGTCCGCCTAATCGCAAAGACCACTTCACGTGGTCTTTTTTGCTGTTTAAGGGCATTATGCATCCAGTCGGGCGCGATTTTTGTTTAACCGTGCTCATTCTGGTGTATGCTGAAAAGAGTAACCTATATAATGGGGTTTTAACTGTGCATAAAGAACATCGTCTGGCCAGAAGGGAAGACTTCAACCGCGTCTACCGATATGGAAAATCCACGGCGAATCAGCAGTTTGTCGTTTACGTTCTGCCGAAACCGCAAAACGAATGTTTCCGCGTCGGGGTTTCCGTCAGCAAGAAGCTAGGAAATGCAGTGGTGCGCAACCGGCTGCGTCGAACGATGAAGGAAATCGTTCGGTTGCATAAGGAACAGATCGCGGACAAGGTAGACTTTGTGCTGATCGCCCGCAAGCCTGTAGCCGACATGGAATATGAAGAGATGCGCAAAAGTCTGCTGCACGTTTTAAAAAGAGCTTCTTTAATAAAAGGTGGACCTTCCAAAGGATCAAATTAATGTTTTTCGGTGATTTTTTCGGTGAATCGAAAAGTTGTTGAAACCGGTGGACAATCCGCGCGTAGAACAAAAAACGGCGGAGCCGTTTCGCTTGGCATGAACCTTTCTTGAATCTCCGTCGGTTTGGTTTATTTGTTCTATTAGATATGGTATATTTGGGTTTGTACACGATTTTCCAGCGGGAGGATAAGATTTTGCTACGACGTTTGTATAAACTATGGCCGCTGGCCATACTGGTGCTCGTTTTGTCCGGTTGTTCCACCACCGTCAAGGGGCCGGACGGAAAGATGATTCCAAAGCCGATCAATGCAGATAACGGCTTCTGGGATAAGTTTGTCGTTGGTCCGTTGTCACACTTCCTTGACTTTATCGCGCATATTTTTGGCGGCGAATATGGACTGGCCATTCTGGTCGTGACCATTATCATTCGTCTTATTATTCTGCCTCTTACCCTTAAACAAGTTAGAAGTTCCAAGGCCATGCAAGCTCTGCAACCGGAACTCGCCAAGCTGAAGGAAAAGTACAAAGACGATCCTAAATTGCAGCAAGAAGAAACGATGAAGCTGTTCAGCCAAAATAATGTCAACCCGATGGCTGGATGTTTGCCGATCTTCATTCAAATGCCGGTGCTGATGGGGCTTTACCATGCCATTATGCGTAACGGCGAAATTCATAACCACACGTTCTTATGGTTGCAGCTCGGCACCAAGGATCCGTGGGTGCTGCCGATTATTGCGGCCCTTACTACCTGGCTGCAGCAAAAAATGATGTCGAAGACCACGGGCAATCAAATGGGACAAATGCAAGTCATCATGTACATTTTCCCAATCATGATTTTCTTTATGTCCAAAAACTTTCCGGCTGCCTTGCCGCTGTACTGGATTTTCTCTAATATCTTTACCATCGTGCAGAACTATTTCATATATGGAAGAAGTTCGAAGACGACTCCTGCCTTGGCTACTGCCGGCGTGACGGACACAGGCAAGAAGTCGGGTAAATCACAAAATGCTAAACCGAAGAATGTGCAACCAGGCAAGATCGTCAATAGCAATACAAAGAAGGCAAAAAAACCATCGAAATAGCAGGGGTGGTACCGGCCTATGAAGAAAGTTGTCGTTTCGGGGAAAACAGTTGCGGATGCGGTGCGTCTCGGACTGACCCAATTGGGAGTGGCGGAAGACCGAGTTCAGGTGACGGTTCTGGAACAACCGGTAAAAGGGTTCTTCGGGCTAATTGGGGCCAAGGACGCTAAGGTTGAGGTGGAGAAACTTCCAGATCCGCTGGAAGAAGCCGAGATCTTTCTCCAGGATGTTTGTAGTACAATGAATCTGGCAGTGAAGGTGGAGCGAACGGAAACAGCCGAAGGCCTTACCTTTAATCTGACGGGTCCCGAGCTTGGGATGTTGATTGGACGAAGAGGGCAGACACTGGATGCTCTGCAGTATCTGGTGAACATTGTAGCGAATCGCTACTCGGATACTCATCTGAAGATTATTCTCGATGCCGAGCAGTTCCGGGAACGACGTCGCAAGACGTTGGAGGATTTGGCAAGGCGACTGGCAGATCGGGTTGTCCGAACCCGTAAGGAAATGGTGCTGGAGCCGATGCCGCCACAAGAACGAAAAGTCATTCATTCCTATTTACAAACTCACCATGCGGTAAAGACATTCAGCAAAGGGGAAGAACCCAACCGGCGTATCGTCATTACCTTACGTTAGTGTAAGACATGAGAGCAATGATTCGGGGGAAACTACGGATCATTGCTTTTTTACTCTATAGAATTTTCTAAATTCAGATTTACGGATTGAAGTGGGGGGATATTCATGATTAACGACACCATCGCCGCGATATCTACGCCTTTGGGAGAAGGCGGAATTGCCGTTATCCGTATTAGCGGAGACGGGGCCATTGCTGCCGCTGAACAGGTATTCGCACCCAAAAACAAGCTTGGGAAGGCAGAAACCCATACGGTGCATTACGGGCATATTGTCGATCCATCCACAGGAGAGCGGTTGGAAGAGACGCTGGTTACGGTGATGCGGGCTCCCCGATCTTTTACAATGGAGGATGTCGTGGAGATTGGCTGCCATGGCGGTCTTGTTTCGGTAAAACGGGTGCTGGATCTTCTCCTGCAAAAGGTCAGTGGAGTGCGGCTGGCAGAACCGGGGGAGTTTACGAAGCGGGCTTTCTTGAACGGTAGAATAGACTTGGCCCAAGCGGAGGCGGTCATCGACCTGATCCGCGCAAAGTCGGACCGTGCTCATAAGGTGGCTATGAAGCAGGTGGAAGGGGACCTATCCCGTCGGATCCGCGATCTGCGGCACAAGCTGGTTGAACTGATGGCTCATATTGAGGTCAATATCGATTATCCGGAGCACGACGTGGAGGAGATGACCAGCGCTTTTATCCGCGAAAAGAGCTCGGATTCCATTGCTGCGATCCACAAACTGCTGAAAGCAGCGCAGGAGGGCAAGATTATCCGGGAAGGCATTACGACGGCCATTGTCGGGCGCCCCAACGTCGGAAAATCATCGCTACTGAATGCACTGGCCCGGGAAAATAAAGCGATTGTGACGGATATCCCCGGTACGACTAGAGATGTGATTGAGGAATATGTTACGATGAACGGGATTCCCTTGAAATTGCTGGATACCGCGGGAATTCGTGAAACGGCAGACCTGGTGGAGAAAATCGGCGTGGAGCGCTCCCGGGGAGCGTTGCAGGATGCGGATTTGATTTTGCTGGTGCTGAACGTGAACGAACCTCTTCATGATGATGAAAAGCGGTTGCTGGATGAACTGCGGAACCGCAAGATCATTGTTATTTTGAACAAAACGGACCTGCCGGTGGAACTGGATCAGGCGTTTGTTGAGGAACGGATTCCGCAGGAGCGTCTGGTCTCCATGGCCGTAAAGGAAAACGAGGGCCTGGAGGAATTGGAAAAAGCGGTGACGGACCTGTTTTTTCAAGGGGGACTGGAGTCGGAGGATTTGACCTATGTAAGCAACGCCCGTCATATTCAACTATTGAAGGAGTCGGAAGCGGCGCTTACGGACGCCATGGAGGCGGTGGATCTGCAGATCCCCATCGACATGATTCAGATCGATGTTCGCAGAGCCTGGGAAGCCCTAGGGGAAGTGATTGGGGAAGAAGCCGGGGACTCGCTGATCGATCAGATTTTTACGCAATTTTGTTTGGGTAAATAGACGGTAAGGAATGGCGCTTCAAGGGAAACGCCGCATAAAACATACATGCCGCTTAAGCAGCATCAGCGAATGTATGAAAATCGGCACAGCCGCCTGAAGCTTAACCTGCATGAGTGAAGGTTATTTCAGGGTAGAAAGGAAGTTGTATTATGGGTTATCAAGCTGGCGATTATGATGTCATCGTCATCGGTGCTGGGCACGCTGGTTGCGAAGCCGCATTGGCATCGGCCCGAATGGGATGCAATACGCTGCTTTTAACCATTAATTTGGATATGGTTGCGTTTATGCCCTGCAATCCCTCTATCGGTGGTCCGGCAAAAGGCCACGTTGTTCGGGAAATCGATGCCCTTGGCGGCGAAATGGGACGCAATATCGATAAAACGTATATTCAATTACGCATGTTGAACACCGGTAAGGGTCCTGCGGTTCATGCATTGCGGGCGCAGGCGGACAAGTTCTCCTACCAACATACGATGAAGGAAACCATCGAAAAGACGGAGAACCTAACCCTTCGACAAGGCATGGCCGAAGATCTCATCGTGGAAGATGGCGTCATCCGTGGAGTTGTAACGAAAACCGGCGCTACTTACTCTGCAAAAGCGGTCGTGTTGACTACCGGGACATATCTGCGCGGCAAGGTCATCATTGGTGAGTTGATGTATGAGAGCGGACCTAACAATCAGCAGCCTTCAGTGCGCTTGTCTCACTGTCTACGGGAGCTGGGCTTTGAGCTGGCTCGTTTCAAAACGGGAACGCCGCCGCGGGTACACAAGGATACCATCGATTTCAGCAAAACGGAAATTCAACCAGGGGACGAGCACCCGAAATTCTTTTCCTATGAAACGACGGAAGAGGTACCGAACCAGTTACCTTGTTGGCTGACCTATACGTCAGGGGAAACCCACGACATCATCAACAGCAATCTGCATCGGGCGCCGATGTTCTCCGGGCAGATTGAAGGAACGGGTCCGCGTTATTGCCCGTCCATCGAGGACAAAATCGTCCGTTTTGCCGATAAGCCAAAGCATCAGATTTTCCTTGAGCCGGAAGGCCGCCATACCAGTGAATATTATGTGCAGGGTCTCTCTACCAGTATGCCGGAAGACGTGCAACTAGGCATTCTCCGCTCTATCCCCGGTTTGGAAAAGGTGGAGATGATGCGCACGGGTTATGCCATTGAATACGATGCCGTCGTTCCCACGCAGCTGAAACCTTCTTTGGAAACGAAGCGGGTGGACGGTCTGTTTACAGCAGGGCAAATCAACGGAACCTCAGGGTACGAAGAAGCAGCGGGACAAGGCATTATGGCCGGCATAAACGCTGCTCGCAAAGTGCAGGGGAAAGAGCCAGTCATTTTGGATCGTTCTGAGGGCTATATCGGTGTACTAATCGACGATCTCGTAACAAAAGGAACCAATGAGCCTTATCGGCTGCTCACTTCACGTGCGGAATACCGCTTGCTGTTGCGCCACGATAACGCGGATTTGCGGCTGACGCCTATCGGGTATGAGATTGGTCTTATTTCCGAAGAGAGGTACGGACGGTTTTTAAATAAAAAGGCGCTGGTAGCTGAAGAAATTGAACGGCTGAAAGGGACGAAGATCCGTCCCGATGAAGAGGTGCAGGCGGTGCTGCGGGAAGCCGGATCGACGGAACTGACCAATGTAACCGATGCCTTATCCTTGCTCCGTCGGCCGGAAATCACTTATACCCATTTGGATATTCTTGCCCCGACATCTTTGGAGTTGACCGAGGAAATGAAGGAGCAAGTGGAGATCCAAATTAAATACGCCGGGTACATTGAAAAGCAGCTTGCTCAAGTGGACCGGTTGAAAAAGATGGAGAAGAAGAAAATCCCGGACGATATCGTCTATGAAGAGGTTCACGGCATCGCGACGGAAGCGAAGCAGAAACTGGCGAAAATCAGACCGGTATCCATCGGCCAAGCAACACGGATTTCCGGTGTGACTCCGGCGGATATTTCGATCCTTCTCGTTTATCTGGAACACTACAATAAAGTAACGGCTTCGAGGAAGTGATCAGGTATGGATCAGACGGAACGGCTATTCACCGAATTATTGAGTGATCACGGACTGGAACTCAGCGAGCTGCAGTTAGAGCAGTTTGATGCTTATTACCGGGAGTTAGTGGATTGGAACGAACGGATGAATTTGACCGGCATTACAGAAAGAGAACAAGTGTACGTAAAGCATTTTTATGATTCTCTTTCTCTTGCCTTCCATGTCAACATGAAGGAAGTCCATTCCATCGCGGATATCGGTTCCGGCGCTGGGTTCCCTAGTATTCCTCTTAAAATCGCTTTTCCTCATTTACGTGTTACGATCGTGGATTCGCTGAATAAACGCATCCTGTTTTTGCGGCATGTGGTGGAGACACTTAACCTGAATCAAGTACTTTGCGTACACGGCAGAGCGGAAGAGGTGGCTCGTGCATCTGACCACCGGGATCGCTACGATCTGGTCACGGCAAGAGCGGTTGCGCGGCTGAGCATACTGAATGAGTTTTGCTTGCCATTTGCCAAAACCGGGGGTCTTTTTGCAGCTATGAAAGGATCAGACCCACATGAAGAAGTGGAAGATGCGGCGTTCAGCTTATCTGAATTGAACGGGAATCTGATCGGCATTTCCGCCTTCAAACTGCCTGTGGAAGAAGCGGACCGACACATTATCTCCATTCGCAAGACGGCTTCAACGCCAAAAAAATATCCGCGCAAACCTGGAACTCCATTGAAAGAACCGCTAACAAAACGGTGATTGTCAAGTGCTTCCGTTGTTTCACGTGAAACATTTGCCAATGGAATTTCACAGATGCGGCGGCAGGAAAAACCTGTGAAGATGGAGAAATTATTATTCCAGCTTTTAAGCGGCTTATCAACCGGCGAAATGATTCATCGTTAGGGAATGCGAAAGAGGCGAACGCCAGCAGAATTATCGTTCGGGTCAGACATTTGGCGTGTCTGTTTTTCGCTGAGGTGCAAAGAGTATGGTTTCGACTTTTGAGAAGTGTTTTGTCGGGCTGACTTACTTTGTAGAGCGGCAGTATTTGAAAAATGGATATTCGGATCGGTTCGTTTTTCCCGCAATTGATTATGCAAACCAGTTAGGTGGTATAAGCTGATGAAAGAACAACTGTCCAAACTTTTCGGTTTAAACGATCGCGCGGCTGGAGATGAATTGAGACAACTTCCTTTGGAGGAAATTGTTCCAAGCCCTTATCAGCCCCGGACGGTTTTTGATGAGGAACGGATCGATGAACTATGTCAAACCATAAAGACACATGGCGTCATTCAGCCCATCGTCGTCCGGATTCGCGGCGGCAAGTTTGAAATTATTGCCGGTGAGCGGCGTTTTCGCGCTGTAAAAAAACTTGGACATGAAACCATCCCCGCTATCATCCGAGAGTTTAACGATTCGCAGGCGGCCTCTATCGCACTTATCGAGAACTTACAAAGAGAAGGGTTGACTGCTGTTGAGGAGGCGCTGGCTTATACGCAATTGATGGAGATGCATCAATTGACTCAGGAAAGCCTGGCTCAACGCTTAGGAAAAAGCCAATCCACCATCGCGAATAAAATCCGTCTATTGCAATTAGGCGATGATGTGAAAAAAGCATTGATGGAACGGCAAATCACGGAACGGCATGCTCGTGCGCTGCTAGCTCTTAACTCTGAAGAATTGCAAAGCAAAGTTCTACAGGATATCATTACAAAAGAGTTGAATGTGAAGCAGACGGAAGCCAGAGTACGTTTTCTTATGGAAGCTAGCAAACTCAAGAAGAGTAAACGGATTTCCTTCACGAAGGATGCACGACTCGCACTTAATACGATCCGGCAATCCGTTGATATGATCACCAACTCCGGAATGAACGTGAAAGCAAAAGAACAAGATTACGAGGATCGCTACGAGATTGTCATCACCATTCCGAAAAGGAAAGATGCTTAATAGTCGTTGTCGGCCCAATCCAAGCCTGTTTTTTGGCATTATTATGCCGCAGGCTGTTTCTTTTTTTACGATATAAGAAAGCAAACTTCGGAACATCAGCATCCTTAGATCGCACGAAAAACTACCTTTATAAGCGGTCTGGCTTCTTTGAATATACATCGATAGAAGTTTTTTTGTATTTAGCATTTTTTAATGGAGAAACGTGATAGAATAGAACTCTGACGTCATTTTTTTATAAGATGTCAGAGAGTCGGCAGGGTGACCGTTTGCACAACCGACATATGGCCCTATGGACTATACCCGCGAACAACTTTTGAAGATATCAGAAAGTATAAACCTCGCAGCAGCGACTTCCTGATATCGCAAGAAAAACGACCTTTATACGCGGTCTGACTTCTTTGAATGTGTGTCGATAGACGTTTTTCTTAACGATACAGAATATTAAGTTTGCTAAAGTGCTCAAGCACTAAAACATTCTGTACCAAGAAAACCTACCACTAAAACGCGGTCGCTCATCTTTGTAAAGCCTCGAAAGAGGTTTTCTTATCGGGAGTACTTTGAAATTCTGAGGTGACTATTTTGGCTAAAATCATTGCCGTGACCAATCAAAAAGGCGGAGTCGGAAAAACGACTACATCCGTGAATTTAGGTGCTTCTTTGGCTACGCTAGGGAAGAGGGTTCTGTTGGTGGATATTGATCCCCAGGGGAACACCACTAGTGGAGTTGGGGTCAATAAGGCGGATGTCAGCAATTGCATATATGATGTTTTGATTAATGATGTTCACCCGAAAGATGCGATTGTTGAAACCAATATTCCAAATTTAAAGATTATTCCTGCTACCATTCAATTGGCTGGCGCTGAAATTGAGCTTGTACCGACGATATCGAGAGAAGTGCGGTTGAAAAAGTCTTTGCAGCTGGTCAAACATCAGTTTGATTACATTCTCATCGACTGTCCTCCGTCTCTTGGTATTTTGACCGTGAATTCGTTAACGGCTGCGGATTCCGTGATCATTCCCATTCAATGCGAGTACTATGCCTTGGAAGGATTGAGCCAACTGTTAAATACAGTTCGTCTGGTGCAAAAACATTTGAACACGGGCCTGCAAATTGAAGGCGTGCTGCTGACGATGTTCGACGCTCGGACAAACCTGGGCATCCAGGTTATCGAAGAAGTGAAGAAGTATTTTCAACAGAAGGTTTATCAGACAATCATTCCTCGAAACGTGCGATTAAGCGAAGCGCCCAGTCATGGGCAATCAATCATCACCTATGATCCCCGCTCCAAAGGGGCCGAAGTGTACATGGAACTTGCCAAGGAAGTGATTGGTTTATGAATAAAAGGTTAGGAAAAGGTCTCGATGCTCTTATTCCTTCCTTGAACATTAATGATGACGATAAAGTGGTGGAAATCCCGTTAAAGCAACTGCGGGTGAACCCTTATCAACCGAGAAAAAGCTTTAACGAAGAAACGATTCGCGAACTGGCTTCCTCCATTAAAGAGCATGGTGTTATTCAGCCGATTATTGTCCGAAGTGTACTGAGGGGTTATGAAATCATTGCTGGGGAGCGCAGATACCGAGCTTCGGTATTGGCGGGCCTGGAAACGATCCCTTCTGTGGTGAAGAGTTTTTCGGATAGGCAAGTTATGGAAATTGCCCTCATCGAGAACATTCAGCGTGAAGACCTCAATGCCATTGAGCTTGCTTTAGCTTACCAATCCCTTGCAGACGAGTTCCAGCTTACACAGGAAGAGCTGTCTTTGAAGGTTGGAAAGAGCCGCTCTCATGTTGCTAACTTTTTGCGGCTGCTGCAGCTGCCTGAAGAGATTAAGCAAAATGTTTCACGTGGAACATTGACCATGGGACATGCCAGAGCGATTGCGGGTGTCAAAAACGACAAACTGAAAAAGCAACTGGCAGAGACAACGGTGCGCGAACAATGGAGCGTGCGGGATCTGGAAGAGGCCATTAAAAAGATGGAGGAACGGCCAGAGAAAGAAAGTGCGAAGAAAAAAGCTACGGTCAGCCGAAATCCATTCATTAATGAGGCGGAGGTAAACCTGCGCAACCAGTTTCAAACGACGGTAAAAATCAAGCATCACAACCATAAAGGGAAAATCGAAATCGCCTACTATTCAGATGATGATTTGCAGCGTCTGCTGGATTTGTTGAATCGTGAATAGAAGGGATACGTAAAGGTGGACGGTTAACATGCCGTCCATTTTTTTCTTCTCGGATCAATCGATAGGAGGGGACGATAAGCAGAATATGATGAAGACAACGTATTTCGATCATGCAGCCTCGTCCTGGCCAAAACCGCCGCAGGTTGCTCAAGCCGTTGGTAAATGGGTCGAAGATAACGGAGCAAACCCCGGAAGGGGAAGTCATCGGCTTGCCATGGATGCGAGCCGGATCATTTATGACTGCAGATGGAATCTTGCAGATTTGCTCGGTGTTAAAAATCCTCTGGATATTGCCTTTACAGCCAATGCGACGATGGCGTTGAATATGGCACTCAGCGGATACTTGCGTGAGGGTGACCATGTGATAAGCACGGAACTCGAACACAATTCAGTACGCAGGCCGTTGGAATGGCTAAAGCGAACACGCGGAGTGGAAGTCACCTATGTGCCAGCCGATCGAAAAGGAAATATTGATTTGACAGCATTAGCAGATGCTTTTCGAAAAAACACGAGACTGGCGGCGGTCAGCCATGGCTCCAACGTGTTGGGCAGTATTTTGCAGGTGGGGGAAATAGGTGAAATGTGCCGTAAAAAGGGCGTCCGGCTCTTGGTGGATGCGGCACAAACTGCAGGGGCTCTGCCCATAGATGTAGAAAAGATGAACATAGATCTGTTGGCTTTTCCCGGTCATAAAGGATTGTTGGGTCTACAGGGGACCGGTGGCTTGTACATTAGCCCTGAGATTGATTTGGAGCCGTTTATGTATGGGGGCACAGGCGGATTTTCGGAAGAAACTGGCCAACCGGATGTACGGCCGGATCGTTATGAAGCGGGTACACTAAATACCCCGGGGATTGCCGGGTTAAACGAAGGGGTTAAGGTTGTACTGCAGGAAGGAACGGAAGCCATTCACCGGCGGGAGTGGGAATTAAGCCAACTGTTGATGGAAGGGTTAATGCAAGTAGAGGGGTTAGAATTATTGGGACCATCGCTCGGCGAAGCGCGCACAGGAACAGTCAGCTTTCTTTTGCCGAAAATGGATCCGTCGGAAATGGGAATGATACTTGATAAATCTTATGGGATCGCCGTACGTACCGGACTCCACTGTTCGCCACTCAGTCATCAGACGGCTGGAACATTAGGCAGCGGTGCCGTGCGGGCCAGCATCGGGTTTTCTACAACCCGCGATGAGGTTGTATATGTCATACAAGCCGTACAAGAGATTGCACGGACATACAGAGACTGAGCATTCATGGAGAGGTGATGTTTTATGGGGACTGATTTTGAAATTGATCCACAGGTGTATTTTGTTGCAGGAACGGCTTTGTTCCTTTTGTCGCTGGTTTTGTTTTTGATTTTATCCATTCGGTTAAGCAAGATGAACAAACGGTACAAAAAGATGATGAATGGCAGATCAGGGGCGGATATCGAGGAAGTATTGGGCTCGGTGCAGGAAACGTTGCATACGTTGAATGATCGAACGGAACGCAATGAACAAGCAGCCCGGGATATTCGCAGCGAATTGAAGGAGCGCAAGTCCAAGGTAGAGGTAATCCGATACAACGCTTTCGGACAAAGAGGAAGCGATATGAGCTTCTCCATTGCCATTTTGAACGATTACCTGGATGGTGTAGTGTTGACAGGCATTCATAGCCGCGAACAAACATTCATGTATGCCAAGCCGCTGGAAAAGGGGGATTCATCGTACAACTTGTCCCCTGAAGAAAAAGAAGTGGTGGAAAAAGCGGCAGGGTCTAGCCGCAAGGAGCGGCAAACGACCAGCGTTGGCTAATTCCGATTGAAACAGGTAATTATTGCTCCATGGTACGGTAGAGCGACGATGAAGAAAAGGCAGCCAATCTGCCGCAATCCAGAAGCGATAAATAGATGCCTTTGGCGATAACCTCTGCCATGTTCATGACAATGCTAAGTCGGGTGTTTTGCAGGACGAAGTACTCCATGAAACCGCCGATGTTGACGATGCCGGTGATATGCATATGCCCGACAGGTGGCAGGTCCTTATTCACGCCGGCGCCGGGTTTAACAGGTCCGCTGGCCAGCTTGACCGAACCGACGCTGGAATTTTGCCCTAGACAGGCGTCAATGGCGATGATATAAGGATCACCGTAATCAGCGTGCAGCTGGGTGACTGTATCAGCCAGATTCAAGGCGTGCACCGGTTGGTCCAAGGTGCCATAGAGATGGATATCGTTAAAACTGTACCGGCGCAGCCTCGATCCGACCAAGGGCCCTAGAGAATCTCCTGTGGAACGGTCGGTTCCGATACATACAAAGACGACGGAACGGGATTCGGGAATCCGCCGAAGTACGTCGATCATCGCTTCTGCCAGCTTCCGAGCTGGGTTGGGTTCGCTGGCTGAGATGACGGTGGGGGTAAAGGAAAAGTCGGATTCGTACTCGGGAATAAGTTTCATAGGATTCCTCCAGATATGTTTTTTACTAGTATATGGAGAGAAAACTTCTTTTATACGTTGCAGATCTGATAGAAAAAGAAGGAGGAACCGCTGTGACGCAGGCGAAATACCTGATCGCGTTCGATTCCACCCAGCAGGCGCTGAGGGCTGAAATGCTGCTGGATTACGCGGAAGTGGAGTCGGATACGCGGCCGACGCCGAGAGAGATTACGGCGGGTTGTGCGTTGTCCATTGAATTCCCGGAGGGGGACCTGGAGAAGGTACAAGCTTTGTTTCGGGAGGAAAAAGTGGCCATAAGAGGCATTTTTACTTATAACGGATCGGCTTACGAAGTTGTGCAATAACCGGGAAAAAACGATGGGTTACAATTGAGGATCATCGGGTGCATTGAAATTTTTTCGAGAAGGAGAGAAGCAGGATGAAGGGATGGGCCTTTACTCTGGTGTCGGATTTGCTTCCGACCGGCGACGCGAAAGGCTTTTTTACGAAAGCGACGGACTATTTTACGGATCCGGATCATTGGAGCGCATGGCTCTATGTTGTCGTGAAAGTACTGCTCATTTTGCTTTTGGCCAAAATCGTCAACAAGGTGGCTAAAGCGGCACTAAGAAGAGTGATGAATGATCGGAAGCGGAATCCGCTGCGATTTGACCCAAGAAGGTCGCGAACCATTGGCTTGCTAATTGAGAATGTGGTGACGTATTGCGTTAATTTTATTGCCATTATGTTGATTCTGAGCCAGTTCAACTTCGATCTGGGGCCGCTTATTGCGGGTGCCGGCGTCATCGGTCTTGCTATAGGGTTCGGAGCCCAAAGTATTGTGAAAGATGTGATTACAGGGTTTTTCATTATTTTCGAGGATCAGTTTGCCGTTGGAGATGTGATCCAGACCGGAGCATATAAGGGAACGGTGGAGACGATCGGGCTGCGGATCACGACCATCCGTGCATGGACAGGCGAGATGTTTATCATTCCGAATAGCCAGATTCAGACAGTAACGAATTTCTCCGTAAACAACTCCCTTGCGGTAGTGGATTATTCGTTCTCGGTTGATGGAGAGATTGAGATCGCGATGCAGGAAATGCGCTCGATTTTGCAGAAGCTTCATACGGAGAATGAGAATGTGGTGAGTGAGCCGGTTTTACAGGGTATTCAGACCCTGGGCGAATCGACGGTAGGTTTGCGAGTGGTGATGGAATGTCAGCCCAATAGCCAAGGGGACGTGATTCGTGGGTTGAACGAGGAACTGAAAACGCGGATGGCAGACAAAGATTTGCGCATTCCTCCGCTTAAGGCTGTTAATTATTCGCCGAACGAGAAAGGGTGATGACGGGTGGAACCAAAGGTGTATGCATTAGGCGATGTGGTGCAAATGAAAAAACCGCATCCTTGCGGAACGAATGAGATGGAGATCATCCGTATGGGAATGGATATCCGGATCCGTTGCGTCGGCTGTAAGCACAGCGTTCTTGTGCCCCGGGCAAAGTTCGAGAGCAAATTGAAAAAGGTGCTTCGTTCCAATCCTGCAGTTCAAGAGAAGAAACTGGGGGAAGACCCAGAGGTTTGAGGGAGAAAGGAGCGGATGGATCATTGTGTGAATGGGTTCTTATGGGTGGAGGTCTTCCCATAAAATTTCCGTTGCGTACGGTCTCCACGATGTGGTACAATACCATTTGTCCGCATTAGCGGCAAATTGGAGAGGTACCCAAGAGGCCCAAGGGGGCTGACTCGAAATCAGCTAGGCGTGTCAAAGCGTGCGTGGGTTCGAATCCCACCCTCTCCGCCATACATACGAAATAAACCGCCAAAGGGCGGTTTTTTTGTTGGGCAGATGAGAACCCACAAGGGTTCGTCGGAGTTAGAGGATCTCGTAGAGATCCACATAAGCATATGCTCGGCATCGATAGCACAAAAAAGATTTCGTGAATCGGCTGGAATCCGTTACTTACGGAAGAAGGATTCAAAATATGGGTGTAGAAGCTATATAGCCATAGATTAGAGCGACAGAGGGGATGCTTTGTGACGTATTACATCGACCAGTCGTGGGAGCGGTGCGTGCTGGCGGGTAAGGATCCGCGAACGATTCCGCAACCGATCAAAACATTACGGACAGAGGAGATGAAGGAGGAGCTTCTACGCTACGCGGATGTGCTCTCCGTTATTCATTTAATCGGTTTAAAACTGCTCTACCGGCTGCAGGATACGCCGTTGCTTCTCGCTCTTGTTAACCAGGATGGCTATGTGCTTGAGATCTTTGGACATCCAGAAATCAATCATGTCATGAGAAAACTGGGCATTCGCGAAGGCGTCCAAATGACGGAAGAGTCGATGGGGACGAACGCGGTTTATTTGGCTCAACTATTGAAGAAACCAATCGAAGTGGTAGGGAAGCAGCATTATCATCATGCCCTATATGATTTTGCCTTTTATAGCGTACCGTTTTCCTTTGGGGAAGCTTATCAACTGGAAGGCGCCGTGCTTATGATGAATAGGCTGGAGGATCACAGCCGGTTTCAGCTAGCACTTTTAGAGACGATGATCGATTCAATGGAACGGGAGCTGTTGGTGCAGCATAACAATCGCAATCAGTCCGTTGTGAACCGGTATTTGGTCCACAGCGGTGTGATATTGACAGATGCAGAAGGTTTTGTGGTCGAGTGTAATGACCTTGTCGAGCAAATAATGGGATGTAAACGAGCTGATGCCATCGGCCAATCCGTATTTGATTATGAGCTATTCGGAGGCTACGTCAAAGAGGTGTTGGAGGCGGGAACCATAATTGAGGACTTGGAACTAACCTTCAATCATTCCTTGGCCAAGCAGATGGTCTGCCTTTTAGATGCCATGCCCCTCCACAATGAGGAGCAAGAGCTGACTGGAGCCTTCGTTCAGTTTCGCGATATTACGGAGCGCAAGCTGTTCGTGCAGCAGACAATCAATTCCGAAAAATATTCCGCTATCGGCAAAATGGCGGCGGGTCTCGCTCATGAGATTCGAAACCCGCTCACTGCCGTTCTAGGTTTCAATAAGCTGCTGATTCAGAAGGGCATTGGCAAAGGTGAGCCGGAGGAACAGTATTTGAACATCATGTATAACGAACTGCAAAGCGTGAGCCGATTGATCTCGGATTTTGTCGTGATGGCGAAACCGGGTTCACCGGACCGAAAAATATGCGTGCTGCAGGAAATTTTGCACAATACGATGTTTTTAATGAAAAGCCAAGCGATCCTTAAAAATACAGTCATCCATCAGGACTATCCGGAAGCCCCCATTCAAGCCTCCATTGATCCAACGCAAATGAAGCAGGTCTTGATGAACCTTGTGCAAAATGCCATCGATGCCATGCCGGAAGGCGGTGTGGTGGAGGTTACGCTCAAAAGCTCGGAGAATTGTCTCCATATTGGTATCAGCGACAACGGAATCGGAATGACGGAGGAGGAATTGGCGCAGGTGCTTGACCCGTTTTTTAGCACAAAAGAGAACGGACTAGGCTTGGGGCTGCCCGTTTGCTACCGGATTATCCAGAATCACGGCGGCCGGTTATCCGTTGTTTCGCAAAAAGGCATAGGCACTCATATTGATGTAACCCTGCCAACTGACTAATACCAACTATGCACAAAAGGGAAGCGATGAACATTGCCGCTTCCCTTTTATATACCGAGCCTTTACCCGTTGCGTTTGATGCCCTTATGCATACGGGTCCATTTGCGGTTGTGATTGGAAGTTTCGGGGAACTTCTGGCCCTTTTCCATATGAATCTGCGCGGGGTCGTTTATCCCCATCGTATGATCTCTTTCCCCGATTTCTATATACACCCCGTTGTTAGGCGCTTCATCACCCGGCTTGAATTCCGTGCGCTCACCCATGATTTCACCTCCATTTTTCCATAGCGTGTGTGCAACGATAATCACTTATCCATGGAAAGTTTCACCTGAGAAACGAGCGCGCATAATCCTTTACTTGTTTTCCTGTCTCTCATTTGGTATAGTATTTGGGTGCGAGTTTTCATAAGAATGTCTCGCTCCTTGCTCCTTCTATACCGGAGGGAGCCGTTTAAGTCCATAAGGAGGTGAATAGATCAATGCGCAAGTACGAAGTGATGTACATTATTCGTCCGGATGCCGATGAAGACGCAGTGAAAGCTGCAGTCGAAAAGTTTCAAAACATCATCGTAAACGGCGGCGAAGTTACGAAGAGTGAAGTCTTGGGCAAGAAACGTCTCGCGTATGAGATCAACAAGTTCCGTGACGGTGTTTTCGTACTCGTCAACTTCAACGCTGAACCAGCTGTTGTTGCAGAACTTGAGCGCGTAATGAAGATTTCGGATGAAATCATTCGTTACCTGATCACGAACGACGTAGCGTAAGACAGAGCTTTGTATCGCCCCGTTTTTAGCCGTCTAACGAAAGCTGTTGGGAGGAAAACCAGATGTTAAATCGCGTGATTTTAATCGGAAGGTTAACCCGTGATCCGGAGCTCCGTTATACCCCGGCCGGTGTTGCCGTAACCCAGTTTACCCTCGCGGTAGACCGCCCTTTTTCCAATCAGAACAAAGAGCGGGAAGCCGATTTCATCCCCGTCGTGACCTGGCGCCAATTGGCGGAAACCTGTGCAAATTATTTGCGCAAGGGTCGTCTGGCAGCCGTTGAAGGACGGATTCAGATTCGCAATTACGACAATAACGAAGGCCGTAAAGTATACGTGACCGAAGTAATTGCCGATAATGTGCGTTTCCTGGAATCCGCAAATCGCGAAGGCGGAGCGGGTGGAGGCCGGGAAGAAGCGGCAGGCAACCGGTATGGCGGCGGAGGAAACCGGAATCAAGATCCCTTCGCAGACGACGGCAAACCGATCGACATATCGGATGATGATTTGCCATTTTGAAACCGGAAAGGACTGAAAAGAAATGAGCTTAAACAAGCGTGATAACAGCGAAGATCGCGGCGAGCGCAAGTTCAGCGGACGCAGAGGCGGACGCAACAAGCGCCGGAAGGTTTGTTACTTCACCGTTAATAAGATCAAGCATATCGATTACAAGGACACGGAAACCCTCCGTAAGTTCATCAGCGAGCGCGGCAAAATTCTGCCCCGCCGTGTAACCGGTACGTCTGCTAAGTACCAACGCGCCTTGACGATCGCCATCAAACGCGCCCGTCAAATCGCACTCTTGCCTTACACCACCGAGTAATCGGAACGAAAAAATCAGCCGTTTCCCTGAGTCTACGAGGACAGGGGAATCGGCTTTTTTTGTGTGAAACCCCCATTACTACGCGAAGCGGGTCTTATGGTATAATGGAGGGTACAGTCTGACAAAGAGAGTTGAGTGAAGACAGGTGAACAGCAAGGCTGCCTCCATACGCACGCTTCTTCTGTGGAGCGTCGTTTTTCTCTTGCTTGTGGCGACGATCGCTATACCCGGGCTCAATATCCTGACTTTGCATGTTCTGCTCGTACCGAGCTTGTGTTTATTTTTGCTCGCCGGCTGGAAAAAGTCGCTGATTACCATCCTCCTTTGCCTTGCCATTGCCGCGGTTTTGCTTCCTTCTTTCTGGTTGATAACCGTTGTCGCAGCTACAGTCATTCCTGCGGGGATCATGGCTTTGGTCTATAAACGCAAAAATCATGCGCCGCTGGCGATTGCAGCCGGAGCATTGACGATATTGGCAGAGCTGGTGCTGATCCTGGGGCTGGCAAAGCTGCTCGATTATGATCCCCTAGGCTTTATGAAGGAAATGTCCGATGACTGGGTGAATAATCTACCTGCCAGTATGAGGCAAGGTATGAATACGGACGCCTGGATCCAGAATGCCCGTCTGATATTCCCCTCCGTGCTGATCACCATCAGTACTTACTTTGCTTGGATCACCCATGTGATTGCCCGTTGGGTGGCACGCAAATCAGGCATGCTGCTGCCCGCGCTGCCGAAAATCCGCTCGTGGAAGCTGCCGCGCTCCTTGGTGTGGTATTTTCTCGTTTTGCTCATTTTGCAGGCCTTGTTGAAGCCGGAAGGCCAGTCAACGCTGAATATTGTCGTCATGAATCTATTCCCGCTGTTGACGTTCCTCTTCGTCATCCAGGCGTTTTCTTTTCTATTTTATATGGTTCACGCGCGTCGTTGGAACATTGCGATTCCCTGGATCGCCTTTGCGCTTTTGCTTGTGTGGTGGGACGCAACGCTGTTGTTCACTGTGCTTGGAGTGCTGGACACGGCTTTCCCTTTGCGGGATCGGATGTCTGACAATTCGTAGGGTAGGGGGAGCGAAAGGAAATGCCTGATTTTTTGTTGAAACGCTGGCATGGCCGACATATGATGGGCGCTTTCGTGCTGGCCCTCGCCCTTTCCGGGCTGCTGTTCGTTTTTGATTGGGCGCTGGGTGTGGCAGGTCTTGTTCTTTGCGGGGTTCTCGTTTACTTCTTGTTTCGTGCGGAAAAAGCATTTCAGCTGGACTTGAACCGTTACTTGGAGACCCTCAGCTTGCGCATTCGCAAAGCCGGGAACGACGTACTGCACGAACTGCCCATTGGCATCCTCCTCTATGATGAGGAGAAGCGGATCGAGTGGCACAATCCTTTTATCACGGCGATGCTGGGAAAGAAGGAACCAATCATTGGCGAGTCCTTCACCGAAATTTTCCCGACTCTGCGGAAGAAGGATAAAGAGAAGGATGGCCGTGTCGAGCTGCGCATCGAGAACCGAATGTATCAGGCTCTGCTTCGGGAAGAGGAACGGCTGATTTATTTTCAAGATATTACGGAGAAAAATGAGCTGTCCAAAAAGTATCAGGAAGAGCGCATCGCCATCGGCTTGGTGTTTCTGGACAACCTGGACGAAGCGTCTCAGGGTATGGACGATCAAACCCGCAGTGTTCTCTTGGGAAAAGTGGTCGGCGAACTGAACGAATGGACGGCCAAGTTCAATCTCTATTCACGGAGGCTTTCCTCCGAACGCTATTTGCTCATGATGAACAACCGCTCGCTGCAGCTTTTAGAGCAGGACCGGTTTGATATTTTGGACCGGGTGCGGGATATGACGGCGGATCTGAAGGTTCCCCTCACGCTAAGCATCGGGGTGGCCGGAGGCGGCGACAGTCTCGTGGAATTGGGCCAGCTGGCGCAAACCAGCTTGGATATGGCTCTTGGCCGGGGCGGCGATCAGGTGACGGTAAAAGTGGGGCAGCGTACGTCTTTTTACGGCGGACGGAGCAACGCGGTGGAAAAACGCACCCGGGTACGGGCGAGGGTCATTGCCCATGCGCTGCGGGATTTGATCAAAGAGAGCGAAAACGTGGTCATCATGGGCCACAAAGTTCCTGATCTGGATTCCATTGGTGCGGCCATCGGGGTGCTTAAGGCGGTACAACTGCTGGGCAAGGAAGGCTTTATCGTCGTCGAATCCGCCAGCCCTTCCATCGTCAAGCTGCTGGATGTGATCAAGGAAAGCGAGAAGTTGGCTCGTTGGATCGTTACACCGGAGCAGGCACTGCAGTTGACTACACCTCGCAGCTTGGCTGTTGTGGTGGATACCCATAAGGCGTCAATGGTGGCGGAGAGCCGCCTGTTGTCTCAAACCCACCGGGTGGTGGTGGTCGATCATCACCGCCGGAGCGAAGACTACTTGCAGGACGCTCTGTTGATTTACATGGAGCCTTACGCATCCTCTACTTGCGAATTGGTGACGGAGCTGCTTCAATACATTCATGACCGTCTTACCCTAGACAGCATCGAATCGACGGCACTGCTCGCCGGTATGATGATGGATACGAAAAACTTCAGCGTCCGCACCGGCTCCCGCACCTTTGATGCAGCGTCGTTTTTGCGGCGGTATGGGGCAGATATGGCACTCATCCAACAGATGCAAAAAGAAGATTTCCGCACCTATGTCAGCAAAGCGGAAATGATTAAACATACGGAGATTCTGTATGATCAAATCGCTTTAGCAGTTGCCGAGCCGGGAAATCCCCATACCCAAGTGCTCATCGCCCAAGCGGCTGACACCTTGCTGACGATGGCGAATATCTCTGCCTCTTTCGTCATCAGCGAACGGCCTGACGGGCTCATCGGCATCAGCGCTCGCTCAACCGGCGAACTGAACGTTCAGGTGGTTATGGAACGGATGAAGGGCGGCGGCCATCTGAACAATGCCGCTACTCAATGGGAGGGCACTGTTGAGGGTGCCGAGCAGGAACTGAAACGGATTTTGGCTGATATTATTAAGGAAGAGGGGTTTTTGGAATGAAAGTGATATTACTCAAGGATGTTAAGGGACAAGGGAAAAAGGGAGAAGTCAAGGAAGTGTCGGAGGGCTACGCTCAGAACTTCCTATTTAAACAAAACTTGGCCAAGCCGGCTACTGATGGCAACATCAAAACGCTGGATCTGCAAAAGCAATCGGAAGTGAAGAAGAAAGAGCGGGAGAAGGAAAACGCCGTCGCTTTGGGGGAACGTCTCGGGGAACTGACGCTGGTCATGAAACACAAGGCAGGCGAAGGCGGCCGGTTGTTCGGCTCCATCACAACGAAGCAGATCGCTGAAGCGCTGGAGAAAACGCACAAGATCGTCATCGATAAACGGAAAATGCTGCGGGACGAGCCGATTCGCAACATTGGCACGATCAATGTACCGATCAAACTTCATCATGATGTGACGGCAACGCTCAAGGTAGAGATTGTAGGGGAGTAAGACATGATGGAAGGCGAACTTTTAATGTCGCGGGTCCCCCCGCAAAATGTCGAAGCCGAGCAGGCCGTGCTAGGCGCGATCCTGTTGGATGCGGAAACGCTGGTTACCGCCATGGAGCGGTTGCGCAGCGACGATTTTTATAAAAACGAGCACCGTTTTATTTTCGAGGGCATGATCACTCTTGCGGAGGGCAATGAGCCCATCGACTTGATCACCTTGACGGCGAAGCTGCAGTCTAAAGGACAGCTGGAGGAGGCTGGAGGCGTCGTCTATTTGACGGAGCTGGCCAATGCCGTACCGACTGCGGCGAACATGGAGTATTACGCCCAAATCGTCGAAGAGAAGTCCATGCTGCGCCGGTTGATTCGCGCGGCCACCCAAATCGTCAGCAATGGCTACGCTAGCGAGGACGATGTGGGCGGACTCTTAAGCGAGGCGGAGCAGAGGATTTTGGAGATCTCCAACCGGAGATCGTCCACCGGGTTCGTGTCCATCCGTGACGTGCTGATGGAAGTATTCGAGCGAGTGGAGTTCCTGCACCAGAACAAGGGAGGAACCACGGGCATCGGCTCGGGCTTCCGCGATTTGGATAAAATGACCTCCGGCTTTCAGCGCTCGGATTTGATTATCGTGGCCGCCCGGCCTTCCGTCGGGAAAACGGCTTTTGCGTTGAATATCGCTCAAAACGTCGGTGTGCGGGAAAAAGAGACCGTCGCCATATTCAGCTTGGAAATGGGTGCCGCTCAGCTGGTGCAGCGGATGATTTGTGCCGAAGCCAACGTTGACGCTACCCGCTTGCGGACAGGATTTCTGGAGTCGGACGATTGGGAGAAGATGACCATGGCCATCGGCTCACTGTCCGAGGCGAACATCTATATCGACGATTCACCCTCGGTTACCGTTGCCGATATTCGGGCTAAATGTCGCCGGCTAAAAAAAGAGCGTGGCCTCGGCATGATCCTCATTGATTACCTGCAACTTATCGCCGGCCGCGGCAAAGCCGGTGAGAACCGGCAGCAGGAAGTATCGGAAATCTCCCGAACGCTGAAGCAGATCGCCCGTGAGCTGGAGGTTCCGGTTATCGCTCTGTCCCAGTTAAGCCGGGGCGTCGAGCAGCGCCAGGACAAGCGTCCAATGATGTCCGACTTGCGGGAATCCGGCTCTATCGAGCAGGACGCTGACATCGTTGCGTTCTTGTATCGGGATGACTACTATGACAAAGAATCCGAGAAGAAGAACATCATTGAAATCATCATCGCCAAGCAGCGGAACGGCCCGGTAGGCACTGTCGAACTGGCCTTTCTGAAAAACTATAACAAGTTCGTCAGCCTGGATCGCTCCCATCAGGCGGGAGCATGAGCCATGAACCGAATAGCCGGAAGTCCCGGTCTGAGATCTGCCGTTCCACAAGGAACGTGCGCAAGGTTCTCAGCCGGGACTTTTTTTTACGGAAATAAGGTCATGCGTTAGTACTCATTTTTGCGAATGAGAATGGCAAACCCGTATGCGGGTAAAGAGAGGATAGCGTTGGAGTCTTTCTTGGCGACTGCAACAACCTTTTCGCTAGACAGCCAATCGCTCCATACCCCTTCAACCAGTGGTACAGTTGCGGTTACGGAAACATCCGAAGCGTTCACGGCCACCACAACCCGTTCTCCGTTCAATTCTCGTTCAAAGGCTATCGTACGGCTTCCCGCCTTTCCCAACAAGAATCGGAACTTGCCGGAACGAAGGGAAGGATGATCTTTACGAAAGCGAATGATGTTTTGATAAAAACGCAGCAAATCAAGATCCTGGGCGGTTTTCTCCCATATCATACAGCGCCGGCTATCGGGATCGTCTCCGCCGGTTAAGCCCACTTCATCTCCGTATAAAACACAAGGAACCCCTGGGTAAGTGAACTGAAGAACGACAGCCGCCTTCATCATATCCTTGTCTTCTTTGCACCGGTACAATAATCGGGCCGTGTCATGACTGTCGAGAATGTTGAAGGAGGAATCGGTTACAGCTTTGGAATAAAGGGCGATTTGGCGGCCGATATCGGATGCATAACCGGCGGCATCCAGCTTTCCTTTTGCAACAAAATTGATGACCGCATCCGTGAAGGGGTAGTTCATGACCGCATCGAACTGGTCGCCCTGCAGCCAAGGCAAGGGATCGTGCCAGATCTCCCCAAAAATATAAGCCTCGGGATTGGCCTTCTTGACCGTAAGCCGGAACTCCCGCCAGAACGCATGGTCAATTTCATCGGCTACATCAAGCCGCCAGCCATCTATTCCGATGTCCTCCACCCAATAGCGGGCAACCTCCAGAAGGTATTTCTTTACCTCAGGATTCTCCGTGTTCAACTTCGGCATGTGCGGCTCGAAAGCGAAGGTATCATAAGTAGGGACGCCCTCTTTGACGGAGAGAGGCCATTCCCGAACATGGAACCAATCCGCATATGCCGAATTCTTGCCCTTCTCGAGGGCATCCATAAAGGGTTTGAAGCCGCTTCCGCAATGATTGTAGACGGCATCCAGCACGACCCTGATTCCATTCTTGTGAAAAGCATCCACGAGTTCCTTCATGAGCTTGTTGCTTCCGAAATGCGGATCGATGTTCATATAGTCGATGGTATCGTATTTATGGTTCGTCTTAGCTTCAAAGACGGGAGTGAAATAGACCGCGGTTATGCCCAATTCCTTCAAATGATCGATATGATCGATAACCCCCTGCAAATCCCCGCCAAAAAAGTTGCTTCTCGACGGTTTGCCGCCCCATTGTTCGACACCGGCCGGATCGTTCAGAGCATCTCCATTTGCAAACCGTTCGGGAAAAATATGATAGAATACGGCGTCTTTAACCCAGGATGGAGCAGAAAAAATTTCGCTTGTGTGAAGAAACGGGTATTCAAAAAGTCCCCAAGAATCCGATGGCGGCTCATGAAAGAAGCCTTTCTCTGTGTACCAGAGGATTTTGCCTTCCGATTCAAGCTTGAACCCGTACCGTAGGCGGCGCAGGGGAAGTTCGACGGCGGTTTCCCAATAGTCAAACAGAGCATCTGAGACAAGGTGTTCCATAGGCTGCACTTTATGGCTCTTTTCCCAGATGTACTTGTCTCCGTGCAACAGACTGACTTGCTGCATGTCCCCCTTCTTAGTCTGAATACGGATGTGCAGCGTGTGGGTATCTACCGCATAGGCCCAATTCATCTTCGGTCGATGGTAGACGGCTTCGAGAAACATAGAATCCACTCCTTCTTGATTGAGAATAGCCACGATGAACGAAAAAAAGGCACCCCCTCTGCAATGGCTTGCGAGGTTGTACCTTTTGGTATCATGGCCTTCAAATTATGTTAATTATACCAAAATAAACCTAAAATAATCAAGAGGGAGTTCATCCTTGGCGTTGGTGCTGCTTCTTGCGGTATTCATTTGGGCTGCATCCGGCCTCCTGCCTGAACAGCTTGGAGAAGTGAGAGTAGTTTGAGTAACCTACTTTTGTAGATATAGCGTACACAGATTGATTCGTCGTTTCAAGCAGTCGTTTTGCTGCAGCAATCCGAGTTTGAATGATATAGGTGCCGAGGGGAATGCCCATTTCCTTTTTGAAAATTCTCGCCAGATAATCTGGGTTAAGGTATACGATTTCAGCCAGACTTGTCCGAGACAAATCCTTGCCATAATGAGAATGGATGTACTGTTTGACTTCATCGATGACGGATTGGGATTGCTCTGCAAACTTCAAGGAATTCGCGGCGGTGTCGACTAAATAAATGAGGAAATGATGCAAATCTTCAATCGAATTGAGGGATTGCATAAACAGCTGATCGTTGACTTTTCCCGTGTATAATTTGTGGGCTTGAATTTCCCTGCTTTTCAAATGGGAGTACACCAATTGAATCATATCCAGACGGAACAGGCTGAGTACTGACTTATCCAATACTTGCCCCTGCATGACCGTTTTCAGATAGGTGCCGGTTTCGTCAAGGAAAGCCGCATAATTGCCTTGATTGAGCAGCAGCTCCAATAAAACCATATCCGGCGGAGAGTAGACGGTCTCATCGGACTGAACATGTTCCAGCAGGAGGGTCTGGTTGCGATGTTTGATCAATGTGTCATTCTTTTGCTGCAAATCTTGAATGGCCTTGCGAATTTGATCAAGTTTACGGGATACCGAGAGGAAGCAACAGGCATCGGATTTGAGGAACTGATTCGCCTTTCTTATAAAAGAGGAGCAAAGCAGCTCGACTTCCTCCGATTCGGGCGGTCCGTTCCATTTTAAAATAAGCATCCAATTATATTCTTTTATCTCCGTAATGATTTCAATGGAAAACAGGTGGCTCTGAAACGACTCGTACATGACATTCAGGAATGAATAATCGTACAGGCTCTTGTCGTTCTTCCCCAGGCTTTGCGCATACGGAAACAAATTGACTAGAACGGGCAGGAACAGGTCGTCCGCCTGATACGGAAGGTTTGGTTCCACAACGAAAGCTGCGTTTGAGGAGGGGCTGGAAGGAAAGGCTTTTCCGAGAATAAGCTTGTTCCAGAAATCCTCAAGAATGGTTTTTCGGTTCTTGTTCCACAAGGATCCTTCCCGGATCGCCTGCTCGTTTTGCTGCTGCTCTCTTGCTTTCGCTATAGCTTTTTGAATAATCAGCGTCAGTTTGTCGAATTCAATAGGCTTTAAGAAGTAATCGAAGCTCTGCAGCTCAATCGCTTTCTGGGCATAGTTGAAGTCGGCATAATTCGTCAGAATAATGGCCTGCAGGTTGTAATGCTCGGAGCGGAGCCAGGCTAGCAAATCGAGGCCGCTGCCTTGGGGCATCTCGATATCGCAGATCAGAATATGAATGGGATGCTGGAGCAGGATTTCCCGTGCCTGAACAACATTGTAAGAGGAGAAGACGCATTCGACGGACAAAGAAGTCCAGTTGATCTTCGATTCGAGGGCTTTAATGACGAAAAAGTCGTCGTCCACAAGCAAAACATTCATGAGCGTTCCCCTTCCCTCATTCTTCGTCCGTATGTTTGATGACGGGAAGCGTGATTTGAATGCAAGCTCCACCGTTCATATCGTTCGAGAATATGACGCTTGCTTCTTTGCCGTAGAGCAGGTCCAGGCGCTGCAAGGCGTTCATGATGCCGATGCGGCTGCCTCCCGTCGGATTGATCGGGTCATCACTTTCTAACTTCTCCAGGATATCCGGGGGGAATCCCGGTCCGTTATCCCGGATCAGGATCACCATCCGCTCGTCTTCCAGGTCGCGCTTCTCACTATGAACAGCGAGGGTGATTTGCATTTCCCGATCTCTCGACACCGCGTACTTGACGGAGTTTTCGATGAAGGTTTGCAGCAGCAGCGGCGGAAGAAACGTTTCGCCGGCATCTTCGGAAAGCTCCACCCGATAGGTGAAGGCGTTGAGATAACGCGACTTTTGAATATCCAGATAAGTGCAAACATGTGCCACCTCATCCTTCAGACGGACAAAGTTATGGCTGTTCTGAAAAATGTAGCGGAAATAGTTGGAGGTGGATATCGTCATCTGCTCAATTTCCTTGTACATCTGCAATTGCGCCATGCTGTAAATGCTGGTGAGACAGTTCAGGAAAAAATGGGGTTTGATCTGCAGCTTCATATAATCAAGCTGAATTCGCTGCTTTTCCAGCTCCTGCTCGTACATAGCGATCTTGAATGTTTTAATCTGTCCAACCAAATCCGTAAACTGCTTGTTGGCTTGTTCCAGTTCTACGATTTTGCTGCTCTTGAAACTAATGGGTTCATCTTCCGATATGATGCGCCCCAAATTGTCCGAAAAGCTCTGGATAGGGCCGAGCACCCGTTTTTTAAAGAACAGCATAAGGATGCACAAAGTAGAGGTAACAATGAAAAACAACAGCACGATAAGAAGCTGGGCAATCATGATCTTTTCGAAGGCGCCAAATTTGATAACCATTCGCGCACTGAATGTAGCATTGGAAAATTTGCTGCTGACGGTGGTGCGGGATTGCATAAGGGTAAAGACGTTTTTGTTTTTCCGGGGTGATTTATCATTGTGAAAGGCCGGGGTCGAGATGCTGATTCCTTGCTCGTTGATCAGTGACGCTTCTCCATTGGCTCCCAGGTCAATTTGGCGCAAAGGAGCAATGAGATTATCCGCTGAAATAAGGCTGATCAAGTACCGGTTGTAGTAGGGGACAATGGTGATGATGTAGTATTTGTTATTCAGGAGGAGGGGCTTCCATTGGGAATAGTATTTCTCGTAGACCTCCGAGTTTTCGATCAGAGAAACAATTTGGTTCTTCAACTCCAGAAAATCCGTATAGGAGATGTTCATCGGAGCGCAATTCAGAAAAAAGGGCTTGTCTTCTAAATAATAGAAGAAGTTGTATTCTTGTCCGTAATTCTTTTGCAGTTCGCTGAACCGTTTGTAGAGGAAGTCGTTTGCCTGCAAGAATTCGGTGCTGTTTTCCGGGTATTCGTTCATCTTAGCCAAGTTCTCATCGTTTGCAAGCGTCCATCCCATATAGTGATTGATGTAAGAAAAATCATGATTGATGCGATTCATGTAGAGGCTGATCGTGTCTTGTAAACTGCGCGTGGACTGCTGTTTGACGATGGAAACAGAGGCGAGACTGATAACCAGATCGAGAAGCAGCATAGCAAACGAGAACAATAGCATGATCTTGATCGAATGTTTGATGGGATAGGATCGGTTTCTCTTTCGTGCAGGGGACAGTTTATGCATCGTTGAAAATAGTCCTTTCCTGTACTATTTGGATATGAATGCGCTTAAATCGCGACACCCTCATTATAGAACCTCCAAGAAAAAAGAGAATACGGAAAGGCACGCTTTTTTAGCAAAGTCCGGAAAACGTATAGAAAAGTCCGAATACCGCCATAATCGCGGCTTGAGCGGAACGAACCCACTCATGGGGAGCACAGAAGCTAGTTGGCGTGCTCAGAATGCGGGATATTGGTCTGAATAACGGCTTCATAGGTCCGAAATACAGGGAAGCCATTGATTATGATAAGGGAGAAGCAGATGAAGGGATTCCTTGAACCAAAGGAGGGTGCGGACCTCGACGAAATCACCAGCGCTTAGCGGCAGTGAAATAAGGAGAAACGAACTCATTTGAAGTTTTATTGATTATTTGGAACGGGGGATTGTGAATGGCAGGAAAAATCGTAAATAAACGATCCGCAAAAAAGTGGCTGATGATGCTGGTAGCAGTTATCATGGTTCTCAGCCTTGTTGGCTGCAACGAGAATAAGACGGACAAACCGGCTTCGTCCGGAGTGAGCGGCTTCAATAAAGACGGGCTGCCTATTGTAAAGGATCAAGTTACCTTGAAAATCTTGACTGTGCGCTGGGGGAACATGGGGAGTACATTTACCCAGAATCAATGGTTGAAAGACCTTGAGAAGAACACTAACGTTAAAATCGATTGGCAGGTCATGTCCTCGAACGACTGGAACGAGCAAAAATCCATTATGTTGGCCAGCGGCACACTTCCCGACGTCATCCTGGGCAGCAACGCATTCACGGATTCGGATATAGTCAATAATTTAAGCTTCTTCCGCCCGCTTGATGATTACATCGACAAATACATGCCAAATCTGAAAGCGGCTATGAAAGATGTGCCGGATATGAAAAAAGTCAGCACCTTTCCCGATGGAAAAATCTATTCCTTGCCATCGATACAGCCCGCATCACCGAAAAGCGCACGCCAGCCTGTCATCAACAAAACCTGGTTGGATAAGTTGGGTCTCAAGGTTCCCGATACGCTGGATGACCTCTACACGGTGTTTAAAGCCTTTAAGGAAAAGGACCCGAACGGAAACGGCAAAGCGGATGAAATTCCTTTTATTGAAGTAACCGATGACCTGATCAGTCCCTACGGCACTGCCGATCTCACCGGTACCAGCATGGTATTTAAGGATGGAAAGCTGGTTTATTATCCGACCAGCGACTTTTACAAAGAAGGACTCAAATGGGAGCATAAACTGTTCAGCGAGGGCCTCCTTGACAAAGAGATGTTTACGCAAGACGCCACGATGCGGTCGGCGAAGTTCTCAAATCCGGATGCGCCCATTGTCGGGTTCTCCTACCAGTGGATTCCGGACGCTGTGTTCGGCAAGTGGGGCGATCAATATGAAACCATTCCGCCTCTGGCAGGACCGGATGGCGAGCGATACACCGTTGGTAATTCCAATGGGATGAGTCTCAACCGCAACGAACTGATGATCACCACAACATGTAAGTACCCGGAAATCGTCGCCCGTTGGGCTGATCAGTTCTATACAGGCGAAGCCAGTATCCAGAACTTCTGGGGAGCTATCGGAACCGTCATCAAAAAGAATGACGACGGAACCTACGCTCTGATGGAGCCGCCTACTGGAACCAGCGCGGACGCCTGGTACTGGGATCAATCCCTCCGGAGCTTTGGGCCGAAATATGTGAGTGCTGATTTTGATAAGAAAATTGTATTGAGCACTAAAAGCGGAGACGGATTGAAGCTGCAGCTTGACAAGCTGGGCAGAGATTATGTGAAACCGACATTTCCAAGCGTTATGTATACCGCGGAGGAATTCCAGGAGCTTCCGACCCTGACAACGGATATCAACAAGTATGTCGAAATGATGCGTGCCCAGTTTATCACCAGAGGCGGAATCGACGAGGGCTGGGATGCCTATGTGAAGAAGCTTAACGAGATGGGACTGGAAAAGCTGATCAAGATCCGGACGGACGCCTATCAACGATATACAAGCGCGAAATAATCCATGTTCACAGAAGATGTCGCTCTGGTTGCACGGGGCGGCTTCTTTTGTGAAGGGAAAAATCACGAGATGAGAGATTACGGAGGGAAGTGTCATGATAGCTGGTCAAAGCAAGCGGGGTTTGACCTTTGGGCGAATTAGGCGAAACGGGGGATTATATTTGCTGCTGTTACCCGCTGTGCTGCTTACGATTTTATTCGCCTATAAACCGATGTATGGGGTCATCATCGCTTTCAAGGATTACTCTCCGGCCAAAGGGATTACCGGCAGCCCATGGGTTGGCTTCAAGTATTTCGAGAAGTTTTTTCACTCCTATCAGTTTTCAACAACCATCAAGAATACCACGTTCATCAGTCTGTACAGCCTGGCCACCTTCCCCATTCCGATCATGCTCGCGTTGATGGTCAATCAAATGAGGCCTAACCGATTCAAACGTTTTTTTCAAACCGTAAGCTATATGCCTCATTTTATTTCGACGGTGGTTATGGTTGGCCTCCTGCTGATCTTGCTTTCTCCAACCACCGGACTGATCGGCAATCTGTACAGTCTGTTTGGTAAAGATGCTCCCAGTCTGATCGGCTCATCCGCCTTGTTCAGCAGTATCTATGTTTGGTCGGATGTGTGGCAGCATGTCGGATGGGACAGCATTATTTATATCGCCGCCCTTTCAGCTGTTGATCCCAGCCTGTATGAGTCCGCAACCGTGGATGGCGCAAGCCGTTGGAAAAAAATTCGCTATATCGATATTCCCATGCTGATGCCGACGACCATCACTTTGCTTATCCTGCGGATGGGCGGGCTGCTTGGGGTCGGATTCGAAAAAGTGTATCTGATGCAGAATGATCTGAACATCAGGTCCAGCGAAGTCTTGTCCACTTACGTGTATAAAATCGGAATGCTCAGCAGTCAGTACAGCTTTTCTTCCGCCATCAATCTGTTCAATACCGTCATCAACTTTATCTTGTTGATTCTGGTGAATCAGATTTCCAGGAAATTCAGCGAAAACAGCTTGTGGTAGAAAGAAGGGAACGACATGGGGACAATCGCAGTTTCGGACAATAGGAAGGCATCTAATGTCAGGAACAATCGTTCATCGGATACCGTTATGGAGGTTATGGTTTATACGTTCGCCGCCATTTTTCTCGTCATATTGATTTATCCGCTGTACTTTATCGTGATCGCTTCATTCAGCGATCCATCCGCAGTCGGAAGCGGCCAAGTTAATCTTGTGCCAAAAGGGTTTACCCTGGATGGCTACAAAGAACTCTTCCGGCATGACAATATCTGGGCCGGATACCGCAACACGATTTTTTATACGATAGTGGGAACGGCTATCGGTGTGATCGTCAATATTTCCGCTGCCTACGCCATGTCAAGGAAGGAACTGGTGGGGCGAAATGGATTATCGATATTTTTCATTATCACCATGTTCTTTAACGGGGGATTGATTCCCACCTTTATGACTATCCGGGATCTTCATTTGTACAATACCTTTTGGGTGATGGTCGTGCCCTTCTCCGTTTCGGTTTACAATATCATCGTTGCCCGGACATTCTTTCAAACGAGCATCCCGAACGATCTGTGGGAGGCCGCTCAGCTTGATGGATGCGGACACATACGCTATTTCATCCGGGTTGTTCTGCCACTGTCAAAAGCGATCGTCGCTGTGCTGGGATTATGGATTGCCGTCAGCCAATGGAATTCCTACTTCAATGCCCTGATTTATTTGAAAAAACAAAATTTATACCCGCTTCAGTTAGTCTTGCGGAACATCTTAATTACCAATCAGATGCAATCAAGCCTCGGAAGCGGGGAAGCCGCTCAGATCGCGATGCGCCTCGCCAATTTGATGCGGTATTCCGTCATTATCGTAGCTACGGTCCCCATCATGTGCGTTTACCCGTTCATCCAGAAATATTTCAATCAAGGCGTGATGATCGGGGCGGTAAAAGAATAAAGGGTAGAAAAAAACCGCTCCGATGGGAATCGAAGCGGTTTTTTTTGTGAGAGGATACGGCCGTGCCTGAGACTCCATCGTTAGCGGATGAAAAAGCTGTTTTCGGGCGGCGCCTCCTGTACTGCTGTCTGCTCCTTCAAATCGTCGTAGAAGTTGGCCATGCTGGTGTAAACATAGGGAGCAAGCCAGAGATAGCCGATACCGCAAGTCAATGTGGAAAGTATAGCCCAGCCGATAAAGCTCAGCATAAGAAGAAAAAGGCGTCCTTTATGCCCCTTGGTCATTTGTTTGCTTTGACGCAAAGCTTCTAACGGATTCAGCTCCGGTTGATCCAACAAAATGAAGTAAGCCAGGGAATAGGAGATACCGGCGATAATACCGGGGATGATCAAGAGCAGCGTCCACAAGAAGACAAAAATGCCTTGCAGGATGCTTAAGCCCAGGGTAGGGCCAAATTGGCGGAAACCCTGAAACATATCGGGGATGCGGGTCTCGCGGCCTCGCTTGATTTTCAGAAAAACAAAGAACAGCCCAGCTGTGAGCGGTCCTGACAACAGCAAAGACAGGAACAAAGAAAGGAGATCGTTTCGAAATGCTCCGATGATCAAGGAAATCGCCATATTAATCAGCATCGCAAGGACGCCGATTCCCCATTTTCCCGTAAGTTGACTCCGTGCCGCCGCTCGAATTTCGGGATTGGTTTTGTACGTATTCATTTTTACCCCCACGCAATAAAATGTGCCCAACATATCAAGAATAACATTTGGGCAGCCAGTAGGCCACTGAATAAAAAATCAGGGTAATACCTGATGCATATTATCTCCAGACAGAAACGATACTCTTTCTTACGCCGAAAAAATTTACTGTAATTTGGTCAGATTAGGTGAAGAAAACAGGGGGTGTCCGGACAAATTCCGAACGATTATAATTAATGTAAATATAATGTTCGTTTTTCGCATTGACTTCAAAGCTTTAGCCTGCTAAACTGTTTATGCTGCGCCATAATTGTGGGGCAGTAATCTTGCGGTGCCGTGAACAGGCGCCGGACGGGGGAATAGACATGTCAACCGTAGTTGTTGTCGGAACCCAGTGGGGAGACGAAGGGAAAGGGAAGATCACCGACTTTCTGGCAGAGACGGCGGAAGTGGTGGCCCGGTACCAAGGCGGTAACAACGCAGGCCATACCATTTTAATCAAAGGAACCAAGTACAAGCTGACGATGATTCCATCGGGAATCTTTTATACGGATAAGGTTTGTGTCATCGGCAACGGCACAGTTCTTAATCCCGGCGCATTAATCGATGAAATCAACTATGTAAAAGAAAATGGCTTCAGCACGACCAACCTGCGGATCAGCGACCGGGCTCATGTGATCATGCCGTATCACCTGGTGCTGGATAAGCTGGAGGAAGAGCGCAAGGGAGCCGACAAAATCGGCACCACCGGCAAAGGCATCGGCCCGTGCTACATGGACAAAGCCGCCCGCAGCGGGATCCGTATCGCCGACCTGATGGACGCCGACCAATTCGAGCAGAAATTGCGCCGCATCGTGAAGGAGAAAAACTCTCTCATCGCCATGTACGGCGGGCAAGAAGTCAATGTGGAAGAGATCCTCAGCCAGTACCTCGGTTATGCCGATTTGCTGCGTCAATATGTCACGGATACGTCGGTTGAGCTTAACGAACATATCGATCAAGGCAAGCGGGTGCTTTTTGAAGGAGCCCAAGGCGTCATGCTCGACATCGACCACGGCACCTATCCTTTTGTTACTTCTTCTAATCCTTCTGCTGGAGCAGTTTGCATCGGAGCGGGCGTTGGCCCGACGAAGATCCATCAAATCATCGGTGTGGCGAAAGCCTACACGACCCGTGTTGGCGATGGCCCATTTCCGACCGAGTTGAATAACGAAGTCGGCGATTTGATCCGGGAAACCGGAAATGAGTACGGCACCGTAACGGGCCGCCCGCGCCGCGTGGGCTGGTTTGACAGTGTCGTGGTCCGCCACGCCCGTCGGGTGAGCGGCATCACCGGTCTTTCACTCAACTCTCTTGACGTGTTGACAGGGCTGGAAACGGTGAAGATTTGCACGGCATACCGCTACCGGGGTGAAGTAATCGAGCATTATCCGGCCAGCCTGAAGGTGCTGAACGAGTGCGAGCCGGTGTACGAAGAATTTCCGGGTTGGAGCGAAGATATTTCCGGTGTGAAATCGCTGGAAGACCTTCCGGATAACACTCGCCGTTACCTGAACCGGGTGTCGGAGTTGACCGGTATTCCGATCGCGATTTTCTCCGTCGGCCGCAATCGGGAACAAACCAATCAAGTTCGCCCGATTTACGCCTAAAGCATAATCGAATAGAAGATGAAGGAAGCCCATGTCTTTATATTGAAGACAATGGGTTTCTTTTTTTGTTCGCGGCGCATTGAGCTATGTAATTGACGTCTCAGGTTGACAGAGTGCGACTTTTTCCGTAGCCGCAGGGTTAAAATGAGCCTTCATTCGACCATACTGGTAAAAAAAGGTGCGGGATGAATAGTCGATTAACGAGGCGCTCGAAGCGAGCGGCTTAATTCGATGAATGCTGGCACTGCGGTAAAGGAGCAATGATATGACGAAGTGGCTTTTATGGTTAGGAAAATTGATGATCGGCACCATTCTCATTTCCGGGATCACGGTTTACGTTTCTTGGACGCTGGTCCATGCCTATATCAACAATCTGATGAAGCAATACTCCCTTCCCGGACAAACGCCTGCCCTCTCGGAGCTTTGGAAGCAATGGACGGAGGGGGAGAGCGTCTCTGCGGGGCAGACGAAGGAGAATCAGGAGCCGAATAAATCTGCACCTTCGGGTGAGAAGGCAAGTGCAGAAAGCGGCGGTAAAAGTGGCGCAGCCGAAAGTGGGAATGGAACCATAGATACGCCAAATTATGGTGGAACCCATTCGTTGGAATCGGGAAGTGGCGACGTGTCGGGCAAGGAAAACCGGGATCGTGTGCAGGCGATGGGTAGTGCAGGTGAGGAGAGCAATTCAACTGGCACGAGTAGCGTTGTGATGACGGCGGAAGATTTTTACCGGGAAAAACAGGAGCTTTCAAACGCCGATAAACAAACGATTTTTTCGCTGCTCACGACTCGTCTGCCTGAGGAGGAGCTGCAGCGGTTGGTGAGCCTTGTCGATGGGGGGATCACCCAGGAGGAGCTAGGGACGGTCAAGGCAACGATAAAAAAATATTTGTCAGGGAATGAGTACGAGCAGTTGTTGAATATACTGAGTAAATACCAATAATTCACAAAAATTGTTTGAAGTGTGAGCTAGCCAGTTGATAAAAAAAGGACGGATGTGGTAAAGTGGTTAAAGGTTTGTTAAGGGGGATTTTCCAGGTATATGGACACCCCCACAAAGTCCCGTTGTGGATCACCTGCCGCTGAAAACACGTCGAAATTTGTCGAACAAGATGTTCATACATAATGTACGGGTTAATGGTTTGACGGCTTCGCAGGATCGGTTTGCTAAGAGACGATCCCGGTAGAATGCGAGGCGAAACAGTCAAACAAGCGGACAACGAACAAGAGGAGAGAATCATGTCAGGGATCAAGAGCATAGATTGGGCTCTCCGCATCGTCGCTAAAGCGCGGGCGAATGCGAAAACCCAATGGAAAGGCTTGACTGCCACGAGGAAAGCCAACTTGGGCAAAACCGCCGATAGCGAGAACGATAGCGTTCTGAAGGCAAACGAGCTGAAGAAAGTTGAGCATATCGAATCGAATCCAACCAACCAACGGACAGGGAAACCTGCCCGCGAAGCTGTTTCATCTGAGAAAAAGAACTCAGGTCAAAAGTCAAACGCGCAGCGGACGGGCACGAGCAAGCCTGCGGGTGCCGCATCTGCCGGCGCAAAGAAAGGCCCATCTTCCTCCAAAGGAAAGAAGAAGGGAAAGAACCGCGCCGCCCAAAGCGCGCAGCAGCGCCAGGGCGGCCAGCGCCCGGCTGCAGCCGCCAGCGCGGCCAATGCCGCCAAAGGCGGCAAGGCGCCGCA